>NZ_BAAGXT010000069.1:0-19610 GCF_054779695.1 Nocardiopsis coralliicola
GGGCCGGCTCCTGTGCCGCGGGTGCTGCTGCGGCCGCAGGCGGAGCGTCGGCGCGGGCCGCCGGCTCGGCGCGCCGCAGCGGTGCGGGCGCCTCGGACCGCGGCTCGTCGAACCCGGCCGCGATCACCGTCACCCGCACCTCGTCGCCGAGGGCGTCGTCGATGACCGCGCCGAAGATGATGTTGGCCTCGGGCGCCGCGGAGTTCGCGACGAGCTGGGCCGCCTCGTTGATCTCGAACAGGCCCAGGTCGGAGCCGCCCTGGATGGAGAGCAGCACCCCGTGCGCGCCGTCGATGCTGGCTTCCAGCAGCGGCGAGGAGATCGCCATCTCCGCGGCGGCGACCGCCCGGTCGTCGCCGCGGGCCGAGCCGATCCCCATCAGCGCCGATCCCGCACCCTGCATCACCGACTTGACGTCGGCGAAGTCGAGGTTGATCAGGCCGGGCGTGGTGATGAGGTCGGTGATCCCCTGCACACCCGAGAGCAGCACCTGGTCGGCGGCCTTGAACGCGTCCAGGACGCTGACCTGCCGGTCGGAGATGGAGAGCAGCCGGTCGTTCGGGATGACGATGAGGGTGTCCACCTCGTCGCGGAGCATCGCGATGCCCGACTCCGCCTGGGTGGCGCGGCGCTTGCCCTCGAAGCCGAACGGGCGGGTGACCACCCCGATCGTCAGCGCGCCGAGGGAACGGGCGATGTCGGCCACCACGGGCGCGCCCCCGGTGCCGGTGCCGCCGCCCTCGCCGGCGGTCACGAAGACCATGTCGGCGCCCTTGAGGACCTCCTCGATCTCCTCGCGGTGGTCCTCGGCGGCCTTGCGCCCCACGTCGGGGTCGGCGCCGGCGCCCAGTCCGCGGGTGAGTTCGCGGCCCACGTCGAGCTTGACGTCGGCATCACTCATCAGCAGCGCCTGAGCGTCGGTGTTGATGGCGATGAACTCGACGCCCTTGAGTCCCTCTTCGATCATCCGATTGACGGCGTTGACGCCGCCGCCGCCGATGCCGACGACCTTGATGACCGCGAGGTAATTCTGCGGTGCTGCCACGACGAGGGGCCTTTCCGCTCGCATGCGCCGCGCATTCCGACCTGCCCCGGGGATTGCAGCGATGGCCTGTGCCGCTCCCCCGCGGCGGTCGGGCCGCCCGGCTGTCCGGTTCTACAGTCTTTCTCGGTGGGTGTGTCTGGCGGGCCTGCGCCCGGCCCCACCGTGGGGCGCTGCTCGCCGCGGTGCCCTGTGCGGCACCCCGGGGACGCCCCGATCGGATCGAATCCCTACTTATGTCAACCGAGGTTCGCTTCCCGACAGTAAGCCGAGGCCGACCGGCGGGCAACCAACCAGGAGCTCAGCCTAACGGCGTGTCGTCCCCGGACGCGATGCGCCGCCCCGGCGCGTCGCGCCGCCGCCTCGGCGCGAGGGCCCTGATCCGGCGGGTGCGCGCCCCGTTCAATCGACCACCGCCATATCGGGCGCCGACACGGTGTAGACGCGGTCCGGCTCCGGCGGGTGCTCCTTCAGCAGCACCTCCAGGACGCGCGCCTTGCGGGCGCCCTGCTCGGTGTCGCCCCACTGCACCTGCGATCCGCCGGCCAGGTCGATGCGGATCGCCGAGGTGTCGCGCGCGTCGATGCGCTCGGCGCGCACCGGGAGAGCACCGGACAGCTCCTCGGCGACTGCAGCGGCCGCCGCGATCTGCGGATTGCCTTCGACCGCGCCGGTGACGGCCGCCAGCGGGCGGTTCTTCGGCACGGTGTCGGTGTCGTCGATGCGGACGCCGTCGGCGTCCACCAGCCGGTAGCCGTCCCCGGCGCCGACCGCGAGCAGCGGTTCGCGCTCGGTCACCGCGATGTGCAGCGTGGCCGGCCATGCCCGCTCCACCTGCACCGACTCGGCCAGCTGGAGGCGGGAGACGCGGTCGGCGGCCGCGTCGGTGTCCACTCGGGCCAGCGGGGTGCCGGTGCGCACCGACGCGGCCTCGACGACCGCGGCGCGGTCGATCCGGTCGAGGCCGGAGACCTCGACGCTGCGGACCACCAGCAGCCGCGAGCCGAGCAGCAGGTAGGCGGCGAGTGCGAGCAGTGCCCCGACGAGCAGCACCACGAACGCGGCCTTCCACGGATCGGACCGGCGCCGCTCGCTGCGCGGCGCCTCCTGTTCGGCATCGGCAACCGCCACGGCGCCTGCCCCTCCCCCGTTGGTCCCCCGCTCCGGGCTAGCCCGCCGTGCCCGGCCCCGTTCCGGCCGCTGCGGCGCCGGCCGCGTCCGCGGACGGCTCCGCACCGCCGAGCGCGGCGATGATCTGCGGCCCGAGCTCGGTCACGTCGCCGGCGCCCATGGTGAGCACGATGTCGCCCGGCCGGGCGGTCTCCGCTGCAGCCGCGACGGCGCCGGCCGCGGAAGCAGCGCGCTGCACCCGGCCGTGCTCGACCGCGTCGGTGATCAGCCCCGCGGTGACCCCGGGCTCGGGGTCCTCGCGGGCGCCGTAGATCTCCATCACGATCCCCTCATCGGCCTTGCCGAGCGCCGCGCCGAACTCCTTGGCGAAGATCCGCGTGCGACTGTACAAGTGCGGCTGGAACACCGCCACGACCCGGTTCGGCACGGCGCCGGACCCGTCCGCCGGGCCCTGGGAGTCCAGGGCCGCGCGGGCCGCGTCCAGGTCGGCGGCGATCTCGGTCGGGTGGTGGGCGTAGCTGTCGTAGACGGCGATGCCGCCGGCCACACCCTTCAGCTCGAACCGGCGGGCGGTACCGGTGAAGTGCGCGAGCCCGCCGACGGCGACCTCGGCGTCGTGGCCGAGGGCGTCGGCGGCGGCGACCGCCGCGGCCGCGTTGAGCACGTTGTGCCTGCCGGGCACGGCGATGGCGCATTCCAGCGGCTCGCCGTCCGGCGGGGTGAGGGTGAAGCGGGTGCTGAAGCCGTCGGCCTCGATGCCGGAGACGCGGAAGTCGGCGCCGGGCCCGGTGCCGTAGGTGGTGACCTGCAGTCCGTGCGCCCGGGCCGCCTCGGCGAACCGGAGTGCACCGGGGTCGTCGGCGCCGATCACGGCGGTGCGGCCGATCCGCTCGGCGAAGGCGGCGAAGTTGCCGTGGATGGCGTCCAGGTCGCCGTAGTTGTCGAGGTGGTCGGCCTCGACGTTGGTGACGACGGCGACCTCCGGCGCGAGCATCAGGAACGACCCGTCGCTCTCGTCGGCCTCGACCACCAGCACCTCGCCGGAACCGGCGTCGGCGCCCAGCCCGGTGGTGGTGAGCGTGCCGCCGATGACGTAGCCGGGGTCGGCACCGAGGTGCTGGAGCACCGCAGTCAGCAGCGACGTGGTCGTGGTCTTGCCGTGCGTGCCGGCGACGGCGACTCCGGTACGGCCGGTGAGCAGAGCGCCCAGCGCTGCGGCGCGCGGCAGCACGCGCAGGCCGCGGCGGCGGGCCTCCACCAGCTCCGGGTTGTCCTCCCGGGCGGCGGAAGTGGCGACCACGGTGTCGGCGCCGCCCACGTTGGCGGCGTCGTGGCCGACGTGCACCTGCGCACCGAGCTCCTCCAGGCCGCGCAGCAGCGGCCCGTCCTTGGCGTCGCTGCCGGAGACCGCCACCCCGCGCTGCAGGAACAGCCGGGCGATGCCGCTCATCCCGACGCCGCCGGCCCCGACGAAGTGGACGCGGCCGAGTTCCTCGACCGAGACCGGCTCGGCCGGTGCGACGAGGCTCATCGGTAGTCCTTCCCGTCGTCGGCGTAGCCGCCGGCAAGGTCGGTGTCGGGGTCGAAGTCCTCGGGTGCCGCACCGGGGTTCGCGGCGCGCTCGCCGCGCACGATCGCGGCGACCTCGCGGGCGAGTTCCTCGTCGGCGTCCCGGCGGCCCATCGACGCGGCGACCTCCGACATGGCGACCACCCGGTCGGTGTCGGTGAGCACCGGGATGAGGTGCCGGGTGATCCAGTCCGCGGTGAGGTCGGCGTTGTTCACCATCAGGCCGCCGCCGGCCTGCACGATCGGCTCGGCGTTGAGGCGCTGCTCGCCGTTGCCGATCGGCAGCGGCACGAAGCAGCCGGGCAGCCCGACCGCGGTGAGCTCGGCGCAGGTCATCGCGCCGGAGCGGCACATCGCGATGTCGGCCGCGGCGTAGGCGATGTCCATCCGGTCGACGTAGGGGACGGCGACGTAGGGCACCCCGTCGCGGGTGCGGTCCTCCGGCTGCTCGGCGTTGCGCGGGCCGACCACGTGCAGCACCTGCACGCCGGCCCGGGTGAACGCCGGCTGCGCGGCGAACGCGGCCTCGTTGACCGCCTGCGCGCCCTGCGACCCGCCGAAGATCAGCAGCGTCGGCAGGTCGGAGCGGAGGCCGAAGTGCGCGCGGGCCTTGTCGCCCTGCGCGAGCCGGTCCAGCCGGGAGATCTGCTCGCGCAGCGGGATGCCGATGAAGCGCCCGTTGCGGATCTCGGTGTGCGGGTGGCCGGTGAAGACGTGCGGGGTGAGGCGGGCGCCGATGCGGTTGGCCAGCCCGGGCAGCGGGTTGGCCTCGTGCACGACGATGGGGATGCGGCGGCGGCGCGCGGCGATGTAGCCGGGGGTGGCCACGTAGCCGCCGAAGCCGACCAGCACCTCGGCGCCGATCTCGTCCAGCCGGTCCCCGGCAGCGCTGATGGCGCTGGCGAGCTTGCCGGGCACGCCGAGCAGGCGCGGGGTGATCTTGCGCGGCAGCGGGACGGCCGGGATCAGGCCGAGCTCATAGCCGCGCAGCGGAACGAGCCGGGTCTCCAGACCCTTCTCCGTGCCGAGGCAGACGATCTCCGTCTCCGGGTCGAGGCGCCGCAGCGCGTCCGCCAGGGAGAGTGCGGGCTCGATATGCCCGGCCGTGCCGCCTCCGGCGAGGGCTACCCTCATCGTCGCCGATTCCTCCTCGCTTGGACCTGTGGTGTGCCGCGCCGCGGAGTGTCCGCGGCGTCCAGGCCCAGCCAGCTTAGAGCTTTCGCCAGGCCCCTCTGCACGCGTCCGGGCTCCCGGGCGGCCAGTGCGCGGCGCGCCTCGGGCTCGGCGCGGGCCAGCGACAGCAGTACCCCGATACCCAGCAGGGTCGGGATCAGCGACGATCCGCCCGCCGACACCATCGGGAGCGGGATTCCGGTGACGGGGAGCACACCGATCACGGTGCCGATGTTGACCATCGCCTGCAGCACGAGCCAGGCGGTGATCGACGTTGCCGCGAGCCGCGCGAAGGGTGTGGTGGCCCGGGACGCGACACGGAGCCCAGCGTATCCGAGGACGCCGAACAGGCCGACGACGACCAGGGTGCCGACGAGTCCGAACTCCTCGCCGATGATCGCGAAGATGAAGTCGCTCTCCGGGTGCGGCAGGAAGCCCCACTTCTCCCGGCTGCCGCCGATGCCGACCCCGAACACGCCGCCGGTGCCCAGGGCGTAGAGGCCGTGCAGCACCTGGAACCCCTGGCCGGTCGGGTCGGCCTCCGGGGTGAGGAAGGAGGTGACGCGCGCGATCCGGAACGGCTCCACCGCGATCATGATGCCGACCAGCATGGCCACCAGGCCGATCATCGCGATGAACAGCCGCCCGGGGGCGCCGACCACCCACAGCAGCGCCAGGAAGATCGCGAGCAGGACGAAGGTGGTGCCCAGGTCGGTGCCGAGCAGCACCAGCAGCACCAGGGCGCCGCAGCCCGGCATGAGCGGGAACAGGAGCTGGCGCCACTCCTTGAGCTGGCGCAGCTCGTCCTTGCGGGCCAGTACCGCCGCGCCCCACAGCGCGAACGCGAGCTTCGCCGGCTCGGACGCCTGCAGCGTCACGCCGCCGATCTCCAGCCAGCGGACCGCGCCGGAGTTGTACTCCTCGCCCTGGAAGACGGTGAGGACCAGCAGCGCCACCGAGACGAGCATGGCCGGATAGCCCACGGCGCGCACCACCGACAGCGGCAGGTGCGAGGCCAGGACCATCAGCGGCAGGCCGATCGCGGCGGCCAGCACCTGCTTCTGGAAGAGGCTGTAGGCCGACCCGGTCTCGGTGTAGGAGTCCACCATCGACGAGGACAGCACCATCGTCAGGCCGAACGCGATCAGCAGCGCGCAGCAGCTGAGGATCAGGTAGTAGGAGGTCAGCGGCCGGTTCAGGGCTCCGGGCAGGGAACGCAGCCACTGCACTGCGCCGCCGCCGCGCGACCCGGCCGCCCCCGCGGCCCGCTCCGGCCCGGGAGCGCGCCCCCGGGCCCGCCCGGCCTTCTTGGGCGCCCGCTTCTGGGGCACTACCGCCATTCGCCACCTCCGCCGCGACACACTTCTTCAAGCGTCGACCAAGTCTGGCGGTGGCTGCGGGCCAGCGCCGGGACATTCTCCGCGTGTCGCCCCGTGCGTGTTCTACGCCACCCGGTGCGCAGGTCACCGCGCACGGACACACCCGAATCCCCGCTCGCGGCCCGCCCAAAGGCCCCGGCCGGCGGCCGCATCCGGCCCCGTCCGGCCGGGGCCCCGTGCGCTGCGCCGGCGCGCCGCGCGGCGCAGTACGCGGAAAGCCCTCCGGCACGCGGCACAGCAGACCGCCCTCCGGCCGGGCCGGAGGGCGGTGCGGTGGGTCGGTGCGGTGCTGCGGCGCCGGGTCAGCCGGCGAGGGCGCGGACGGCAGCGGCGAAGGCGTCGCCGCGGACGTTGTAGTTGAGGAACATGTCCATCGACGCCGCGGCAGGGGCGAGCAGGACCGTGTCGCCCTCCTCGGCGATCCGGGCCGCCTCGGCCACGACCTGCGCCATCGCGCCGTCTCCGGTCTCGGCGATGTCGGCCACCTCGATGCCGGGCGCGTGCTCGGCGAGCGCCTCCCGCAGCCGGTCCCGGTCCCGGCCGAGCAGCACGGCGCCGCGCAGCCGCGGCGCTGCGGCGCGCACCAGGCCGTCCACGTCGGCGCCCTTGAGCAGGCCGCCGGCGATCCACACGACCGGGTCGAACGCGGCCAGAGAGGCCGCGGCGGCGTGCGCGTTGGTCGCCTTGGAGTCGTCGACGTAGGCGACGCCGGCCACTTCGGCCACCCGGGCGATGCGGTGCGGCTCGGGTGCGAACGCCGCCAGCCCGGCGCGCACCGCCTCCGGCGCGGCGCCGGCGGACCGCGCCAGTGCCGCCGCGGCCAGCGCGTTGGCGACCTGGTGCGGCGCAGGCGGGTGGACGTCGGAGACCGCCGCGAGCTCTTCGGCGGTGGATACCGGATCGCCGGTGAACGCGCGGTCGACCAGCAGGTCCTCCACCACGCCGACGCCGCCGGGCCGGGGGGTGTCGAGGCCGAACAGCACCAGCGGCGCGGCCGGGTCGCCGTCCTCGGCGAGCCGGCGGGCGGTCTCGTCGCCGGCGGCGGCGATGCGCACCGTCCCGGGGCCGAAGATGCGCCCCTTGGCGGCCGCGTAGGCGTCGAAGCCGCCGTGCCAGTCGAGGTGGTCCGGCGCCACGTTGAGGACGGCGGCGGCGCGCGGCGCGAGCGACTCCGACCAGTGCAGCTGGAAGCTGGAGAGTTCCACGGCGAGGACGTCGGGAACCGCTCCGCCCGGGCCGGGCTGGACCGCTTCGACGACCGGCGTGCCGACGTTGCCGACGGCCAGTGCGCTGCGGCCGCCGGCGCGCAGCATCGCCTCCAGCATGCGCACGGTGGTGGTCTTGCCGTTGGTGCCGGTGACGGCGAGCCACTCCTGGTGGGCCGGCTTGATCCGCCAGGCCAGTTCGACGTCGCCGATGACGCCGATGCCGGCGCCGGCCGCTGCGGCGAGCAGCGGCGCGTCCGGCCGCCAGCCGGGAGAGGTCACCACGAGCGCGGCGCCCTCGGGCACGGCGTCGGAGCCGAGCACCACGTCGGCGCCGAGGGCGCGCAGCTCCCCGGCCGCGGCGCGGGCCGGCTCGTCATCGGTGCTGTTGACCACCGTGACCCGCATGCCGCGGGCGAGGAGCGCCCGCACCACGGGCGGCCCGGAGACCCCGATCCCGGCGACGGCGACATGCGCGCCCGCGGGGACGGCCGGGCCGGTGCGCCCCGCCGGGATGCCGGTGTCCTCTGCCATGCGTCCTGCCCTCTGCCTTCTTCGTTCCGGCCGTGTCTGCCCGGCCGGCGCACCGGGTGCGCTGCGCGGGCGGTCGCCGGAGCCGGGCGCGCCGGCTCCGGCCGGGGTCACCGCGGCACCCACTCCAGGTAGAACAGGCCGATGCCGATGCCGACCAGCAGTCCTTGGATGATCCAGAACCGGATCACGATGGTCGTCTCGGCCCAGCCCTTGAGTTCGAAGTGGTGCTGGAGCGGCGCCATCCGGAAGATCCGCTTCCCGGTCAGCCGGAACGAGCTGACCTGCAGCATCACCGAGGCGGTGATGAGCACGAACAGGCCGCCGATGATGAGCAGCAGCAGCTGGGTGCGGGTGGTGATGGCCAGGCCCACGACGAGGCCGCCCAGCGCCAGCGACCCGGTGTCGCCCATGAAGATCTTGGCCGGCGGAGCGTTGTACCAGAGGAAGCCGATGCAGCCGCCGAGCGCCGCCGCGGCCACCACTGCCAGGTCGAGCGGGTCGCGCACCGGATAGCAGTTGGGCGACAGCAGCGCCTCCGAGCAGCTCTGCCGGAGCTGCCAGTTGCCGATGATGACGTAGGCGACCAGCGTCAGGATGGTGGCGCCGGTGGCGAGCCCGTCCAGGCCGTCGGTGAGGTTGACGGCGTTGGAGAAGCCGACGATGAGGAAGAGCGCCCAGATCACGAAGACGCCGAGCATCAGCGGCGGCCCGAAGTCGCGCAGGAAGGACAGCTGCGGCGAGGCCGGGGTGTAGCCGTAGCCGTTGGGGAACATCGTGACGCCGACCGCGAAGCCGACGCCGATGACCGTCTGGCCGAGCATCTTCGCGCCGGAGCGCAGGCCCAGGCTGCGGCGCTTGTAGATCTTGATGAAGTCGTCGAGGAAGCCGACGCAGCCCATGCCGACGAACAGGAACATCACCAGCAGGCCGGACACGGTGGGCGGGGTCATCATCGCCAGATGCGAGCCGAAGTAGCCCAGCACCGCGCCGAGGATGATGACGATGCCGCCCATGGTGGGCGTGCCCTGCTTGGTCTTGTGGCCCTCGGGGCCGTCGTCGCGGATCTCCTGGCCGAACTTGAACCGGTACAGGATCCGGATCAGCCACGGCATGATCAGCAGCGATACGAGGAGGGAGATCCCCGCCGCGATGAGGATATTGCTCACTGGGGCTCCCCCTGCTGCGAGTGCTCTGCGTCCGCCTCCGCGGCCAGCGCTGCCGCGACCCGCTCCAGCCCGGCCACCCGCGATCCCTTCACCAGCACGGTGTCCTTCGGGCGCAGCCGCTCGGTGAGGGCGTCCAGCGCCGCGTCGGTACCGTCGGCGCGCACCGCCTCACCGGCCCAGCCGGGCACGCCCGCCGCGCCGTCGGCGATGCCGGCGGCCTGCTCGCCGACGGAGACCAGCAGGTCGACGCCGCTTTCGGCGGCGGCCTTGCCGATGCCCTCGTGGGCGGCGCGGGAGCCGTCACCGAGCTCGGCCATGTGTCCCAGCACCGCGATGCGGCGTCCGCCGGCGCCGATCGCGGCGAGCGTCTCCAGTGCCGCGGCCGTCGACTCCGGGTTGGCGTTGTAGGCGTCGTTGACCACGGTGACGCCGTCGGCGCGCTCGGTGACCTCCATCCGCCAGCGGCTGACCGGACCGGCTTCGGCGAGCGCGGCGGCGATGCCCTCGGCGTCCATGCCGAACTCGGCGGCGACTGCGGCGGCGGCGAGCGCGTTGTGCACCTGGTGGGCGCCGATCACGGCGAGCCGCACCGGCGCCGTGCGGCCGCCGGCGGCGAGCGTGAACGCGGCACGCCCGGCGGAGTCCAGGCGCACGTCGAGGGCGCGGACGTCGGCATCCGGCCCGGTTCCGACGGTGACCACCCGGGCGGCGGTGCGCGCGGCCATCGGAGCGACGTTGGGGTCGTCGGCGTTGAGCACCGCGACACCGCCGGCTGCGGCGGCGGGCAGCGCCTCGACCAGCTCGCCCTTGGCGCGGGCGATGGCCTCCTTGCCGCCGAACTCGCCGACGTGGGCGCTGCCGACGTTGAGGACGACACCGATCCGCGGCGGGGCGATCGAGCACAGGTGCGCGATGTGGCCGATCCCGCGGGCTGCGACTTCCAGCACCACGAAGCGGGTGCGCTCGTCGGCGCGGAGCACGGTCAGCGGGTGGCCGATCTCGTTGTTGAGCGAGCCGACGGGCGCGACCGTGGGTCCGAGCCGGTCGAGGACCTGGGCGAGCAGGTCCTTGGTGGTGGTCTTGCCGGACGAGCCGGTGATCCCCACGATGTCGGCGCCGGCGGCCGAGATCTGCTCGGCCGCCGCACGCGCGAGCCGCCCCAGGGCGGCCACGACCTCGTCGTCGCCGCCGTCGGCCAGCAGCGCGGGAGCCTCCACCGGGCGCGAGCCCAGGACCGCGGAGGCGCCCGCGGCGACCGCGGCGCCGGCGAAGTCATGGCCGTCGGCCCGCTCGCCGCCGAGGGCGACGAACAGGGATCCGGGACCGACCTGCCGCGAGTCGACGACGACCGGGCCGTCGACGACGCGGTCGGGAGGTACGGCGGCATTGGGCCGTGTTCGGGTGATCTCAGCGATCCGATCGAGCGTCAGCGCGATCAAATCCACTCCTCATGTCGGGCCCGGTCCTCCGTGGTGCGCACCACGCACCGCTCTCGGGACGGTGTGCGGGAGCTCCCGCGTGCGCCACCGGAGCGGGTGCCGGGTAGCGCGGGGGGCGCTGGCGCACGCCGCGGCGCCCGGTACGGGGTTGTGCGCCGGGCTCGTCGAACGCGAGGCGGTTGCGGCGCGCCACGGGGCCGGGCAGCGATTGCCGGACCTACCTTAGATCATGTCGGGGCGCCCGGGAGCGCCCGCCGGGCCGGGCGGCCGCGGCGCGCCGCGGCACTGGTCCCGGAGCCCAGGTCATCCGCGCTGCCCGGGTGGCCCGGACGGCGCGGAAACACCGCCGTCAGCCGGTCCGGGCGGCGCTGCGCCGCCGTCCTCCTGCCGGGCGCCGGCGCGCTCGCGCAGCGCCTGCACGAGGACCTCGCGGTCGTCGAAGGGCAGCACTTCGCCGAGGACGTACTGGCCGCGCTCGTGGCCCTTGCCGGCGACCACCACGACGTCGCCGGGGCCGGCGCGGCGCACCGCCAGCGCGATCGCCTCGGCGCGGTCCGGCTCCACGGTGACCCGGGCGCGCTTCTCCCGCGGCACCTGGCCGACGCCCTCCAGCATCGCGCCGAGGATCGCGACGGGGTCCTCCGAGCGCGGGTTGTCGTCGGTGAGGACGACGGAGTCGGCGAGGCGCGCGGCCGCCTCGCCCATCAGCGGGCGCTTGCCGCGGTCGCGGTCGCCGCCGCAGCCGACGACGATGGCCACCCGGCCGGCGGCGACCTCGCGCACCGAGGAGAGCACCGCTTCGATGGCGCCCGGCTTGTGCGAGTAGTCGACGAGGGCGGTGAAGTCCTGCCCCTCTTCGACGTGCTCCATCCGGCCGGGCAC
The DNA here is from genome assembly GCF_054779695.1 of Nocardiopsis coralliicola. NCBI lineage: Bacteria > Bacillati > Actinomycetota > Actinomycetes > Streptosporangiales > Nocardiopsidaceae > Nocardiopsis > Nocardiopsis coralliicola. The sequence goes on from NZ_BAAGXT010000069.1 coordinate 11,521, forward strand.
GCCGGGCGCGCCGGCGACGCCCTCGGCTGCGTCCGGCAGCGACACGCCGGCCTCCACGAGGGCGACGATCGCGGCCAGCGCATTGGCGACGTTGAACGGTCCGGGCAGGCCGACCGAAGCGGGCACCTCGACGCCGCCCGGGCCCACCACCCGGAAGGTGCTGCCGGTGGGGCCGAGCTTCACGTCGGCGGCGCGCCACTCGGCCTCGGGGTCGCCGTCGGCGCTGTAGGTGGCGACCGGCACCTCGCCCCGGGCCTCCACCATCTCCACCAGCGCGCGACCGAACCGGTCGTCCCGGTTGACCACGGCGACCTTGGCGAACTCCGGGGTGAACAGCTGCGCCTTGGTCTCGAAGTACTCGCGCAGGTCGCTGTGGAAGTCCAGGTGGTCCTGGGAGAGGTTGGTGAACACCGCGACGTCGTAGGTGGTGCCGCCGACGCGGCCCATCGCCAGCGCGTGGCTGGAGACCTCCATGGCCGCCGAGGTGACGCCCTGCTCAGCCATCGCGGCGAACAGGCCGTGCAGGTCGGTGGATTCGGGCGTGGTCAGCGCGGAGTCGACGCGCTCGCCGTCGACCCGCATCTCCACCGTGCCGATCAGCCCGGTCCGCTCGCCGGCGGCGCGCAGCCCGGCCTCGGCGAGGTAGGTGACCGTGGTCTTGCCGGCGGTGCCGGTGGTGCCGATGAGCATGAGCCGGTCGGCCGGGTGGCCGTAGGCCCAGGCGGCGACCTCGCCCAGCCGCGCCCGCGGGTCGGAGAGCGTGATGACCGGCAGCCGGGTGGCGGCGGCGCGGTCGTAGCCCGACGGATCGGTGAGGATCGCGGCGGCGCCGGAATCTGCGGCTTGCGCGGCGAAGTCCGCGCCGTGCACGCGCGCGCCCGGCAGGGCGGCGTACAGGTCGCCTGGGCGCACGGCCCGGGAGTCGTGGGTGACCCCGGTGATGACGGTCGCACCGGGGTCGGCGGCCGCGTCCGGCCCGTCGTCGACGCATGTGACGAGGGCCTCGGGGCCGAGGAACCGGGCCAGCTCGGCCAGCGGGCGGAGCTGCTTGTGTTCGGGTCGCATTACGGGTGGCACGTCGTGAGGTTATCGGCTGTGCAGACCGCGCGGTGCAGACACGCCTCCGTGCCTCCGGGCGGGGTGGCAGCCCCCGCACCGGAGGCATCCCTCAGTCGTCTTCGAACAGCCGGATGTTGGGCGGGTCGGACTCTGTCGGCGGCACCTTGAGGGTCTTCATGCCGAACGACATGACATCGGTGAACAGCGGACCGGCCGCGGCGCCGCCGTAGTAGTCCTTCTGCGGGTTGTGCAGGACGACCTGGACCACGAGCTCCGGGGCGTCGGCGGGCGCGAAGCCGACGAAGGTGGAGGTGTAGCCGCCGCCCTCGTAGCCGCCGGTCTCGGGGTCGACGCGGTTGGCGGTGCCGGTCTTGCCGGCCACCCGGTATCCGTCGATCTGGGCCTCCTGGGCGGTGCCCTCCTCGCCGGTGACGGCCTCCAGCATGACCGAGACGTCCTTCGCGGTCTGCTCGGAGACCACGCGGGTGCCGTCCGGCCGCTCGCTGGGCTCGAACTCGCCCTCGCCGTCGACCGTGCCCTCGATCAGGGTGGGCTCGGCGCGGACGCCGCCGTTGGCCACGGTGGCGTAGACGCTGGCCATCTGGATGGCGGTGACCGACAGCCCCTGGCCGAAGGAGACCGACGCCAGCTGGGTGCCCCACCAGTCGTCCGGGTGGTGCAGCACCCCGGACTCCTCCGCGGGCAGGTCGAGCCCGCTGGCCTTGCCGAACCCGAAGGAGGACAGGTAGTCGTACAGGTTCTGCGCGCCCAGCTGCTCGCCGACCTTGATCGTGCCGACGTTGCTGGACTGGGCCATGATCCCGTTGAGCGTCATCCGCTCGGTGTCGTGCACGTGGGCGTCCTTGAACGTGCGGTCCTGGACCTCCATCGAGTAGGGCACCGTGTAGACCGTCTCCGGCGTGGTGACGCCCTCCTCCAGTGCTCCGGCGGCGGTGATGACCTTGTTGGTGCTGCCCGGCTCGAACACCTCGGCGACGGCGCCGTTGCGGCGCTGCTCCCCGGTGGTGTTCTCGATATCGGTCGGGTCGTAGGTGGGGTAGTCGGCCATCGCGACGATCTCTCCGGTCGGCCGCATCGCGATGATGCTGCCGCCCTGGGCGCCGAGCTCCTCGGCGCGCTCGGCGAGGGCCTTCTGCGCGTACCACTGCACGTCGGCGTCGAGGGTGAGGCGGATGTCCTCACCGGGCACCGGCTCACGCGAATAGCCGCCGGCCATCGGGATCTGCTCGCCGTTGGCGCCGGTCTCGACCTGCTGCTTGCCGGGCCGGCCGGCGAGCGTGTCGTCGAGCACGGCCTCCAGGCCCTCCAGTCCGGCGCCGTCGGCCCCGGTGAAGCCGACGAGGTCTGCGGCGCCGGTCTCCTCGGGATAGACCCGCCGGTAGTCCTTCTCCGCACCGACGCCCTGCAGGCCGAGCTCTTCCAGGTCGTCCCAGTCCTCGGGGCTGACGCCGCGCTGCACCACCTCGTAGCGGGACGGCGCGGCCTCCACCTTCTCCCGGACCTTCTTGGGGTCCAGTTCGAAGCGGGCGGCGAGCTCGGCCACGACCTCTTCGCTCTCCTCCGGATCGATCTCGGCCGGGTCGACGAAGACGGTGCGCACCTCCACCGACATGGCGAAGTCGCGGCCGGCGGTGTCGGTGATGGCGCCGCGCGTGGTGGGCACGTCGATGGTGGCCATCCGCAGGTCGGCGGCCTCTTCGGCGTAGGTGGCCGCGTTGATGCCCTGGATGTAGACCAGTCGGACGCAGAACAGCGCCATCAGGATCGACATGATCGTGACCGAGATCTTGAGCCGGCGCTGGGAGTCGACCCGGCGGAAGCGCCGGCGCAGCAGCGGCTGCGCCGGCGGCGCGGCGGGAGCCCCGCCCGCGGGCCGGCGCGGCGGCGGGGCAGGGCGGCGCGGCCGGCCGCCCCGCGGCGCGCGCCCGCTCACCGGCCGAGGTCGGCCGCGGGGCCGTTCGGATCCTCTCCCGCTCATTCGGCCCCGTCACCGCTGACGTGGCCGTCCTCGGTGTGCAGGAAGCGCGGCGCGGTACCGGGCTCCATGCCCAGCTGCTCGGCCTCGCGGGCGATGCGCTCGGAGGACTCCAGCTGGACGACCTCTTCGCGCAGCTGCTCCTCGGTGTGCCCGAGCTCGGTGCTCTCGCTCTGCAGCTGGGAGATCTGGAAGGAGTCCTCCAGCAGCACCGTGCGCAGTGCCAGCAGGCTGACCAGGGCGCCGGCGAGCAGCCCCAGGACCAGCAGCACGAACGGCATCCGCGGTGCGCGCGGCTGCGCCGGCCGGGGCGCACTGCGCGGCGCAGCGGTGCGCGCCCGGGAGCGCGGCGGCGCCGGACGCGGGCGCGCCGGCCGGGTCCGGGGAGCGGCCGGTTTCGTCGTGGTCATGTCGTTGCCTCCCTCTCCCTCACCGAGCGGCGCCTCAGGGGCGCCGCGTGCGCTCCGCGGCTCTCAGACGCGCGGAGGCGGCCCTCGGGTTGCGTTCGGTCTCGTCGTCCGGCGGCGCCTCGGCGCCGCGGGTGAGCAGCCGGATCTCCGGCTCGCTTCCCGGGAGGGGGACGGGGAGCCCCGGGGGTGTGCGGTCGGTGGCCAGCGCGGCCAGCGCCTTCTTGGTGATGCGGTCCTCGAGGGAGTGGTAGGAGAGCACGGCGATCCGGCCGCCCACGCTGAGCCGGCCGATCGCGGCGGGCAGCGTGCGCTCGAGGATGCCCAGTTCGGCGTTGACCTCGATGCGCAGCGCCTGGAACGTGCGCTTCGCGGGGTGGCCTCCGGTACGCCGGGTGGCCGCGGGGATGGCGTCGCGGACCAGTTCGGCGAGGCGGCGGGTGGAGTCGATCCGGCCGCCGGCGCGCTCGCGCACCAGCGCCTGGGCGATGCGCGGCGCGAACCGCTCCTCGCCGTAGACCCGCAGCACGCGGGCGAGGTCGCCCGCGGAGTAGCCGTTGACGACGTCGGCGGCCGTGGTGGGCTGGTCCCGGTCCATGCGCATGTCGAGCGGCGCGTCGTAGGAGTAGGCGAAGCCGCGGTCGGCCTCATCCAGCTGCGGCGAGGAGACGCCGAGGTCGAAGAGGACGCCCTGCACCTCGCCGATGCCCAGCCGGTCCAGCTCGGTGTCGATCGCGTCGTCGGCGGCGTGCACGAAGTCGACCCGGCCGGCGAACGGCGCCAGCCGCTCGCGGCTGCGGCGCAGCGCCGTGGCGTCGCGGTCGACGCCGACCAGGCGCAGCCCGGGCAGCAGCCTCAGCAGCGCCTCGGCGTGGCCGCCCAGCCCGAGGGTGCCGTCCACGCAGACGGCCCCCTCCTCGCGCAGTGCGGGCGCGAGGAGCTCGACGATCCGGTCGAGCATGACCGGAACGTGCTTGGGCGCAGCCCCCGCTGCGCCGTCCGCTCCGGTGTCCTCCATGAGCACGGTTCCCCCTCGTCGTCTCCCCTCCCCCGCCCCGTTCCGGGCGTCGGTGCCCGGCGGGGCGCCTTCAGGCGCAGGGCTCTGGCACCGGGGAAGATGCGCCAGCTGCCGTGTCCGCGCCTGAAGGCCCGTGCCCCTCCCGGCCGCCGCGCTGCGGCGGGCCGCTGCGGTGCCGCGACCGCGCCCCGGACTGCGCCGGGGCCGCCGGGCGGCCCCTCAGAGCACTCCCGGCAACACCTCCTCCGAGAGGTCGGCGAACACCTGCTCCTGTGCGGCCTCGTAGGCGGACCAGGCGCCGGCGTCCCAGATCTCCAGCCGGGTGTCTGCCCCGACGACCACGCACTCGCGCTCGAGCCCCGCGTAGGCGCGCAGGGCGGGCGGGAGCGTGATGCGGCCCTGCTTGTCGGGAACCTCGTCCGAGGCGCCGGCGAACAGGATGCGGCTGTAGTCGCGCACCGCCTTGGCGGTGACGGGGGCGCTGCGAAGGCCCTCGGTGACGCGCCGGAACTCCTCCCGGGGGAAGACGTAGAGGCAGCGCTCCTGGCCCTTCGTGATCACCAGCCCCCCGGACAGGTCGTCGCGGTACTTCGCCGGCAGGAAGAGCCGGCCCTTGTCGTCCAGGCGCGGCGTGTGAGTACCGAGGAACACCGGCCCCACCTCCCCGCCCATGACAGGAGCGACCTCCTCCTCCACGCCGCTCCACTGTACTCCACTCTTCCCCACGGTCAACAGTGCGAACCCGCCGCCGCGCCGGGCCGGCGCAAGAAACGGCCAGGTCAGAGCCTGTAGAGCGGCGGGGAGGGGGTGGCGGGCCGCCGGGGCGGGCCGCTCCGGTGCCCCGGTCCGCGGCCGCCTGCGGCCAGCGGTGCCCGCCGGGCGCCGGGAAGGGCCGGGGGCCACCTGCCCTGCTCGGTCCGCTCCCGCTGGCCGGGGCGCGGGCGTGTGCCCGGGGCACGGGTGCACAGGCGCCTTGCCCGGGTCTAACCTCGTTCCCTAGCCTCAGTTGCGCGGGAGTGCGCGGGAGAGAGGTGCGGCGGCGCAGTGCTCCGGTTGCCGCGCAAGCGGGGAAGGGGACCAGGTGGCGCTCGGCACGCAGTTCAGCGGCCCGGGCTCCGGGCGTGCGCCCGGGGACCCGGTGCTCAAGCAGGCGCACGGCATCGGCCGGGCGATCGAATCGGTGGTCGAGGGCAAGCCCGAGGCGGTGCGGATGGTCCTCACCGTGCTCCTCGCAGAGGGCCACCTGCTCATCGAGGACGTCCCCGGCGTGGGCAAGACCCTCATCGCGAAGGCCCTGGGCCGCGCGGTGGGCGGCGCCGTGCAGCGCATCCAGTTCACCCCGGACCTGCTGCCGGGCGACATCACCGGAGTGACCGTCTACCGGCAGGAGAGCGGCGCCTTCGAGTTCGTCCCCGGCCCGGTGTTCGCCAACGTCGTGCTCGGCGACGAGATCAACCGGGCCTCGCCGAAGACGCAGTCGGCGCTGCTGGAGTGCATGGAGGAGATGCAGGTCAGCGTGGACGGCTCGGCGCGGCCGCTGGAGCGGCCGTTCATGGTGGTGGCGACCCAGAACCCGGGCGACATGGAGGGCACCTACCCCCTGCCCGAGGCCCAGCGGGACCGGTTCATGGCGCGCATCTCGGTGGGCTATCCCTCGCCGCAGGCCGAGCTGGACATGATCGACCTGCACAGCGCCGCCTCCCCGCTGGAGCGGATCGCGCCGGCGGCGGGCGTCTCCGACGTCCGCGCCATGGCCGAACACGTCCGCTCGGTGCACGTCGCTCCGGGGGTGCGGCGGTACGCGGTCGACCTGGTCGCGGCCACCCGCACCGCTCCCGCCCTCCGCCTGGGGGCCTCCCCGCGTGCGACGCTGCACCTGGTGCGCGCCGCGCGCGCCTACGCTGCCCTGGAGGGGCGCAACTATGTGATCCCCGACGACCTGCAGGCACTGGCGGTGCCGGTGCTCGCGCACCGCCTGGTGCCCTCGCCCGAAGCCCGGATGGAGCAGCACGGCACCGACCGCATCGTCGCCGACCTGGTGGCGCGGCTGCCGGTGCCGGCGCCGCGCTGAGCGGCCCGCGCGTCTCCTCCCCGTCCCCCGACCCCCGGCCCGGCGCCCGGACCGCCGGATCCCCGCCCGGCCGTGCGGCACCGCGCCCGGCGGGGCCGCCCGAGAAGAGGTGAGTCCGCTGCGCGCAGTGACCCCGCGCGGTGTCGGCCTGCTCTGCGCCGGCGTCGCCGTGCTGATCGGCGGCGCCGTCGTCGGCGAGCGCGACCTGGTCGGCCTGGGGGCGCTGCTGATCGGTGCCCGGCTGCTCAGCGCGCTCACCCTTGCGGGCGCCCTGCGCGGGCTGACCGTGCAGCGCCGGGTGCATCCGCTCCGCCTCCCGGTCGGGGCGGAGGCCGCGGTGGGGCTGCGGGTCGCCAAGCCGCGCGGCATCCTCCCGGCCGGCGGGCTGGTGGTGGAGGACACCGTGCCGGCCGCACTCGGCCCGCCGCCGCGGTTCGCGGTGGGGCTGCTGGGGGCCGGCGCTTCGCGCGACCTCGCCTACCGGGTGCGCCCGACGGAGCGCGGCGCCTACCCGCTGGGGCCGGCGCTGGTCACCGCCGCCGACCCGCTGGGCTGCTCGCGGCCCACCCGCGCCGCGGGGCATTCGACGGTACTGCTGGTCACGCCCCGCGTGGTCGCGCTGTCCGGTCCGGGCGCGCAGGGCGGCACGGCCGCCGCAGGGGCGCTGCCGGACCGGGATCCGGCCGCCTCCGGCGAGGACGACCCGGTACCGCGGCCCTACCAGTCCGGCGACGAGCTGCGGAAGGTGCACTGGCGGAGTACCGCCCGGCACGGCCGGCTGATGGTGCGGCGCTCCGAGGCGCGGCGGGACGGCACGACCGCCGTGCTGCTCGACCTGCGCACCGCGGCGCACCGCGGCTCCGGTCCGCACTCCACACTGGAGGCAGCGGTGGCCGCCGCGGCGTCGATCGCGCTGCACCTGGCCTCGTCCCAGGGCCGCCGCGTCCGCCTGTTCACCGGCGAGGGCGAGCTGGAGCCGGCCGGCCCCGGGCCGTGGGGCGCGGTGGAGGCGCTGGCGACGGCCGCCTCCTCGGGGCGGACATCGCTCGCGCCGGGCGCCGCCCTGCTGGATGAGGCGGCCCGCAGCGGCGCCCCCGCGATCGCCGTACTGGGCGCCCTCAGCGCCGCCGACCTGGCGTCCTTGGAGCGCGTCTCCGGCGGACTCCGGACCGCCTTCCTCTGCACCGCCGGGACAGCGCAGGACGCATCCGCAGCCGCGCTGTCCGCCACCGGCTGGCGGACCGCCGCCGTACCGTCGCTGGACGCCCTGCCGTCCGCGTGGCAGACCGCCGGCACGGGCGTCCCCGGGGGTGTCCGATGACCCCCCGCACCGCATCCGCACCCGCGTCCGCCGGACGGCCCGCGCTGCGCCAGCGGCCCCGCACACGTGCGGGCACCGGCGGCGGCGCGCCCCGCCGGGGCTCCGCGGCACCCTGGGCAGCGCTCCGCGGCCTCCTGCCGGGCCGTTCCCCGTGCCGGACGGCGGACCCGCACGCGCGTCCCCGGCGGTGAACCGCTCGGCGCTCAGCGGCGGGCGCC
>NZ_BAAGXT010000070.1:0-18506 GCF_054779695.1 Nocardiopsis coralliicola
CGGTGCGGCCGGCTCGCGCCGCTCGGCGGGCACGCTGTCGACGTGCACCGGCCCGTCGGCGCGCAGCGGCTCGGGCGGGCCGGTGCGCCGCGGCGCGAACGGCGTCACGGTCGCCGGGGCGGGCGGGGCGGGCGGTGCGGGCTCTGCTTCGGGGGAGGAGAACCGCACGGCTTCCTCGTCGGCCGGGGCGACGGTGCGCCGCCGCGGCTCGTACGACCAGTGCGCGGTGCGCTCCTGGCCGCCGAGGAGGAAGGCGAGCCGCAGCTGCCAGGTGTTGTCCTCGCGCTTCCAGGAATCCCAGGCGGCGTTGCCCGTCTCCAGCTGGTGCGCGCCGATCCGGCCGGTGACCACGTCGCCCAGCGTCTGCCCGGGGGCGGCGTCGCCGGGGCCGATCACCGTGGCGCGCTGCGCCTGCTGCGCCATGTACTCGCGTTCCTGCAGCACGGGGCTTTCGAACCAGCGGACCCGCTCAAGGGGGATCCCGGAGAGCTCGGCGATGGCCTCGGCCGTCTCACCGGAGCGGATCCGTGCCTGGATTTCCTTTGGGCGCAACGGATTCTCCACTTCGATCTCGTACTGGCCGAGCCGGGAGAACTGGCCGCGTACCGCGGCGCGGAGCCGGTCGTCGACGGGCAGGGTGAAGCGGGTGCCGCGGCCGGCGCCGGACAGCACCAGATAGGTGCCGTCCTCGCTCACGGCCACGAGGCGAAGCTCCTGCATCGCCCTCCCTTTCACGTTCCCGCCGAGGGTGGGGCCTCGGCCGTCCCCCGCGTTCTCAGTGTCCTGGGCTACCGGGCGTTCGGCCAGTACCCCGCCCGGCATGTTCGAACCGCTGCACGGCAGCGCGCCGCCGCCTCGGGCCGGCCCGCCCCCGTGCCATCTTGGCACGGCAGGGGCCGGGGGGATCGGAACGGCGGCCCGCGGCGCACAGCACCGCCGGGCGCTGGGCAGATGCTATCTCGCGCGGGCCCGGGGGGCGCAGAGCGCGGCGCAGGGTGATTCATTCAATGCCGGGGCTTAACGGGAACTTAGAGCGGCTTCGCGTAGTTTGTGGCATTACGGCGGCGGTGTTATCGGTCTGTGATGCGAAATAGGGTTTCGCCGCGCGTTCGGGGGATGCGCCCTGCGGGGCAGGGGACGCGCGCGCCCGCCGCCGACATACATGGGGGTTTGCAGCAGAGATGAACCGGTCTGACGAGCACGATGCCGGCGCCGGCGGGGACGGCGCCGATGGGGGGCGTGCCCGGGACGCGGAGCACGGCGGCGGGGGCGGCGGCAAGAGCCGCATCAACCTCTCGGCCCCGCAGGTGGTGGCCGGCGGCGTCGCCACGCTGACCGCCGCGACCGCAGCCTCCTACCTGGGCGTGTACGGGACCATCGCCGGCGCCGCAGTGATGAGCGTGCTCAGCACCGCCGGCACCGCCGTCACCCAGCACTTCCTGGAGCAGAGCCAGGTGAAGGCCAAGGAGAAGGCGAAGGAGGTCGCCGACCGCGCCAAGACGGTTGCCGCACCGCGCGGCCACACCCAGCACGGCGGCCGCGCCGGACCGCGCGACGCAGGCCAGCGCGGCGCGGCCGCAGCGGGCCCGGCCGGATCCGGCCAGGCGGCGGACCCGGACGCTACGGCGGCTTTCGGCCGCGGGGAAGCGGGCGGGGACGTGTTCGCGCAGACCGAAGCGTGGGACCCGCGCAACGACGCCACCCGCGCCATGCCCGCGGTCGGCGCGGACGCCGGGGACACCGCTCCCGCCGGCGGGGCGGACGGCGCCACCCGGCGCCTGGACGCGGCAGGCGGGGGAGCGGCCCGCGGCGGTGGGCTGCCGGGTGCCGACGGCGGCCCGGACGGCGGAGAGGAGCAGCAGAGCTTCTGGCGGCGGTACCGGATGCCGCTGATCGCCGGCGCAGTGCTTTTCGTCGGCGTGATGCTGGTGATCCTCGTGTTCGAGCTGCTCACCGGCAGGTCGCTGTCGGACACCGTGCAGGGGCGCGACGGCGGTTCCAGCCCGTCGATCCTCGGCGGGGTCGAGCAGACCGACCAGCCCGGCAGCCAGGACTCCGGCCCCGACTCCGAGCCCGGCACCGGCCCGGACGGCGACGGCGGCCAGGACGGCGACAGCACCGACCAGCCCGGCGGCGGCCAGGAGACGGCCGATCCGGGCGGCGGCCAGGACACCGGCGAGCCCGGCGGCGGCCAGGAGACGAGCGATCCGGGCGGCGGCCAGGACACCGGCGAGCCCGGCGGCGACCAGGACACCGGCGACCCCGGCAGCGGGGACGACGGCGGGTCCAACGACCAGCCCGGCGGCGGCCAGAACCAGCAGCCCGACTCCGGCCAGGGCGGCGGAGCAGTGCTGGAGGCCCCGGAAGGCGGCGTCGGGTAGCGCCGCCGCCCAGCGGGGGGCGCTCGCGGAGCGGCGGGGCGCGCGGTGCATCCGGGGCCCGTTCGCCGTGCGCAGCGGCTGCCGTGGGCCGGTGGCGGGGGCGCGCCGGCGGATCGCGGCGACCGGATGCGGCGGCTGCAGGAGAACCGGTGCGCAGTGGCGCACGGGTCCAGCCCGGGGGCGCTTCCGCTCCGGCGGGCCGCCTTCTCGCGTGCGGCCGGGGGCCGCGGCGCCGTGCGCTCTGCTCGCCGCCCGCAGCACTGTCCGCACGCGCCGCGCCCGGGAGCTGCCGGTCGGCCTGGGCCGCCGGCAGGCGGGCCGCTGGGGGCCCGGCGGCGGGCGCCGGTGCCGGGGAGCGGGCCTGCCAAGGCCGGGCGGCCTGCAGCGGTGGGACCGCCTCCGCCCCGGGGGAGCGCCGTTCGCGGTGCTCGTCGCGCGGCGGTGCACCCCCTCCGCCGCGCAGCGGGCGCAGCGCAGCCGCCGGCTTGCCCGGGTGGCAGCTCCCCCTGCTCCGTCCAGAGTGCTGCGGAAGGGAGTACCGCTCGGCCCCGGCCCGAGGGCGGGTCAGGGGCCGAAGACGCGGCGGGTGTAGTCGTTGGCGAAGCGGCGGTCGGGGTCCATGCGGTCGCGGACGGCCATGGCGTCGGCGAAGCGCGGGTAGAGGCCGGCGAGCTCGTCGGCGGTGCGGGTGTGCATCTTGCCCCAGTGCGGGCGGCCGTCCACCGACCGGAAGACCGCCTCGGCGTCGGCGAAGTACGCCGCGTACGGCGCACCCCGGTAGACGTGCACGGCAACGTAGGCGGTGTCGCGGCCGTAGGCCGTCGACAGCCACACCTCGTCGGCCGGCGCGAACCGGACCTCCACCGGGAAGCTGATCCGGTGCCGGCCCCGGTCGACCAGCGCCCGCAGCTCGGCGAGCACCTCCGGCAGCGCCTCGGCCGGGACGGCGTACTCCATCTCCACGAAGCGCACCCGCCGCGGCGACGCGAACACCCGGTGCGCCGCGTCGGTGTAGGAGCGCGCCGACAGCGCCCGCGCGCTCACCTGGTTCACCGCCGGGATGATCCCCGGTGCGCGCCGCGCCGCGCGGTTGACCCCCTCGAAGACCGTGTTGGACAGGAACTCCTCGTCCAGCCACGCGCGCAGGCGCGGAGGCGGCGCCGCGGGGCCGGCGGAGCGGTTGTTCCGCTTCGTGTTGGTCATCCGGGTGTGCGGGAACCAGAAGAACTCGAAGTGCTCGTTGTCCGCGCGCAGCTCCGGCAGCCGGTCCAGTACCTCGGTGAGCGGCATCGGCTCCTCGCGCGCGTGCAGCAGGAACGCCGGCTCCACCGCCATCGTCAGCGCGGTGGCCACGCCGAACGCGCCGAGGCCCACCCGGCACGCGTGGAACAGGTCGGGATCGTCCTCGGCCGAGCAGCGCACCAGCGAGCCGTCGCCCGCCACCAGCTCGACCCCGGTGACCTGCGCCGCCATCCCGCCGGTGTCGCGGCCCGTGCCGTGCGTGCCGGTCTGCACGGCGCCGGCCGCGGTCTGCACCGCGATGTCGCCCATGTTCGCCAGGCCCGCGCCGGCGGCGGCGAGCGCCTCGTTGGCGTCGCACAGCGGCATGCCCGCGGCGATCTCGGCGCGGCCCGCGGCCAGGTCGATCGAGCGGACGCCGCTGAGCGCGTCCGGCAGCAGCATGAGGCCGTCGGTGACGGCGGCGTCGGTGAAGGAGTGCCCGGTGCCGACCATCCGCACCTGCAGGGACGCGCCGGCGGCGGCGCGCACGGCGTCGGCCACCTCGGCGGCGCTGTTGGGGGTAGCGGTCCTGCGCGGGGCGGCGGTGTGGGTACCGGCCCATGTGTGCCACTGCACAGTCGTCATGCCCCGGGAGGTTACTCCCCGGTACACCGCTGCCGCGAGAGGGGGTTGCGCAGCGCGGCCACCCGCACCGCTGTGCCCGCCAGCCGCTCCGGTGACGTGCGCGGATGCCCGGCCCGCGCAGCGTGACACCCCTAACGCCGGGGGTGGCCGGAACGGCGCCGGGCAGCTGGTTTCATGGATCCCATGAGGCCCTACGACGCTTTCCTGCTGATCTCCTTCGGCGGACCCGAGGCCGAGGACGACGTCATCCCGTTCCTGGAGAACGTCACCCGCGGCCGGGGCATCCCCCGGGAGCGGCTCGCCGAGGTCGGCGAGCACTACTACCTCTTCGGCGGAGTCAGTCCCATCAACGGGCAGTGCCGCGCGCTGCTCGAGGCGGTCCGCGCCGACTTCGCCGGCAGCGGTGTCGACCTGCCCGTGTACTGGGGCAACCGGTTCTGGCAGCCGATGCTCACCGACACGGTGCGGCAGATGGCCGAGGACGGGGTGCGCCGCGTCGTCGCCCTGGCCACCTCCGCCTACAGCAACTGGTCGAGCCACCGCGCCTACCTGGAGGACATCGAGCGCGCTCGCGCCGAGGCCGGCCCGGACGCGCCGGAGATCGAGCTGATCGCCCCCTTCTACGACCACCCCGGGTTCATCGAGCCGCTCGTCGAGCACACCCGCGCCGCCCTGGACCGCCTCCCCGCCGACCAGCGCGCCGGCGCCCGGCTGCTCTACTCCGCGCACTCGGTGCCCACCGCGATGGCCGACGCCAGCGGCCCGCCCGGGCTCTTCGGCGCCGGCGGCGCCTACGCGGCCCAGCTCGCCGAGGTGGCCCGCCTGGTCACCGAGCGGCTCGGCGGAGCCGACGCGGAGCTGCACCACGAGGTCGTCTACCAGAGCCGCAGCGGTCCGCCCACCCAGCCGTGGCTGGAGCCGGACATCAACGACCGGCTCACCGAGCTCGCCAAGGAGGGCACCACGGCCGTCGTGGTCATCCCGCACGGGTTCGTCTCCGACCACATGGAAGTGGTCTACGACCTCGACCACGAAGCCGCCGACACCGCGGCCGGACTCGGCCTGGCCTACGAGCGCGCGCTCAGCCCCGGCACCCACCCCGCGTTCGTCCGGATGGTCCGCGAGCTGGTTGCGGCGCAGACGGCGGGGACCGAGCCGGAGCGGCTGGGGAGCCTGCCGCGCACCGGCATGTGCGGGCCGGAGTGCTGCCTCCAGCGGTGACCGGGCAGCGCCGCCCGGATAGGGTCGAGCGCGATCGCGCCCGCCGGAACACGGAGGCACTGCATGGACCGCTCCTGGTACGAGCTCGCCGACTATGTGGCACTGCGAAGGGTGACCGGGCTCCGGCTCGCGCCGGACGGCTCCCGCCTGGTCGCCACCGTCAGCGGTCTTCGGCCGGGCGGCGCGGAGTACGGGACCGCCCTGTGGGAGATCGACCCGCAGGGCGCCGCTGAGCCGCGCCGCCTCACCCGCTCGGCCGAGGGCGAAGCCGCGCCGGAGTTCCTGCCCGACGGGTCGCTGCTGTTCAGCTCCAAGCGCCCGGACGCCACCGCCGCCGAGCCGGGCGGCGACTCCGCCGCGCTGTGGCTGCTGCCGGCCGGCGGCGGCGAGGCCCGGCGGGTGGCCCAGCGCCCCGGCGGCATCTCCGGGGCCGCGGTCGCGCGCGACGCCGGAACGGTGGCCTTCCTCTCCGACACGCTGGCGGCAGCGGTACCCGGTTCCGCCGCGCCCGCGGCCGGCGGCACTGACGGCACTGACGCCGCCGCGCGCGCCGCGCGGACCGAGGCCGGGGTCAGCGCGATCCTGCACGAGTCCTTCCCGATCCGGTACTGGGACCGCGACCTCGGCCCCGGGCGGCCCCGGCTGTTCGCCGCCGCACCCCCGACCGCCGCGGACGCCGCCCTCGGCGCGCCCGCCGAGCTCACCCCCGACCCGGGCGCCGCGCTGCTGGGCGCCGCGCCCGCGCTCTCCCCGGACGGCCGCACCGCCGTCACCGAGTGGAGCGTGCCCGCCGGCCGCGGCACCCGCCGCTCCGCCCTGGTCGCCCTGGACACCGCCACCGGCGCCCAGCGCACCCTCGCCGAGGACGCCGCCGACGACTTCGCCGCACCCGCGGTCTCCCCGGACGGGGGCACGGTCGCCGCCCTCCGCACCAGTGACGGCACCCCCGGCGGCGAGCCGCGGACCGCCACGCTCTGGCTGATCGACCTCGCCACCGGCGCCGGGCGCGACGGCCTGCCCGGCAGCGAGCTGTGGCCGCGCGAGCTCGCCTGGTCCGCTGACTCCGCCGCGGTGTTCTTCATCGCCGACGACCACGGCCGCCGCCCCGTCTACCGGCTCGACCTCGCCTCCGGCACCGTCGCCCGGGTCACCGGCGAGGGCGCCTACAGCGCGCTGCAGCCCGCTCCGGACGGCTCCGCGCTGTTTGCGCTGCGCGACTCCTGGGACGAGCCGCCCACACCGGTCCGCATCGCCCTGGACGGCGCCGCGGGGGAGGGGGAGCCGGTCCGGCTCCCGGCGCCCGACCTGCCGCTGGACATGCCCGGCCGGCTCACCGAGGTGCACGCCACCGCCGACGACGGCACCCCGGTCCGCTCCTGGCTGGTGCTGCCCGCGGCCGCCTCGGCCAGCGCGCCCGCGCCGCTGCTGCTGTGGATCCATGGCGGCCCCTACATGAGCTTCAACGGCTGGTCCTGGCGGTGGAACCCGTGGCTGATGGCGGCCCGCGGCTACGCCGTGCTGCTGCCCGACCCGGCGCTGTCGACCGGCTACGGCCAGGACATGCTGCGCCGCGCCTGGGGCACCTGGGGCCCGCGGGTGCAGGCCGACCTGCTCGCCGCCGTCGACGCGGCGGCCGCCCGCGGCGACGTCGACGGCGAGCGCACCGCAGCGATGGGCGGCTCCTTCGGCGGCTACATGGCCAACTGGCTGGCCGGCCACACCGACCGGTTCCGCGCCATCGTCACCCACGCCTCGCTGTGGGACCTGGAAGGGTTCGCCGGCCGGACCGACATGCCGCCCGCCTGGCTCTCCGAGTTCGGCGACCCCGAGAAGGACCCGGAGCGCTACGCAGCGGCCTCGCCGCACCGCGCCGCCGACGACGTGCGCACGCCCATGCTGGTGATCCACGGCGACAAGGACTACCGGGTACCGGTCGGCGAAGGGCTGCGCCTCTGGTGGGACCTGATGCACCGCGAGGTCGACGCCAAGTTCCTCTACTTCCCCGACGAGAACCACTGGGTGCTCAGCCCGGGCAACATCCAGGTCTGGTACGCGACGGTCGCCGCGTTCCTCGACCACCACGTGCTGGGCGCCGCGTGGCGCCGACCGGAGCTGCTGTAGTACCGCAGTACCGCCGCGCCACTGCTGCGGTGCGTCCAGCACCGCGGCAGCCAACGGTGCGCAGGCGGCCGGCGCCCGCCAGCGCGGGCGGCCGGCAGGAGATGCGGGGCGCCCCGCCCGGGGCGTCCGAGCGGTGCGGCCAACCGGGCCGCACCGGCCAGCGGAGTGAGCAGACGAGCAGGGGGACCACGGTGGAAGAGCTGTCGGCACTCGCGGCCGAAGTGGCGCGCGAAGCGGGCGAGGTCGCGGCCGAGGGGCAGGAGGGGATCGGGGTGCTCGACACCAAGAGCACGCCGACCGACGTCGTCACCGCGATGGACCGGCGGTGCGAGGAGCTGATCCGCGAACGGCTGCTCAAGGCCCGCCCCGGGGACGCCTTCCTCGGGGAGGAGGGCGGTGAAGACCCCGGTGTCCCGGCGGCGGTCGGCGAGTCCGCCGTCCGCTGGATCGTCGACCCGATCGACGGGACCGTGAACTACCTCTACGGCCGGGACGAATGGGCCGTCAGCATCGCGGCCGAGGTGGACGGCGAGGTCGTGGCCGGCGCGGTCTGCGCGCCGCGCACGGGAGAGCTGTTCACCGCCGAGCGCGGCGGCGGCGCCCGACTGAACGGCCGGCCGGTCACCGCCGGTGCTGCGCCGGCGCTGGGGATGGCGCTCGTCGCGACCGGCTTCGGCTACGACCCGCAGCGCCGCGCGCACCAGGGCGAGGTACTGGGCGCAGTGCTGCCGCGGGTCCGGGACATCCGCCGCAACGGGTCGGCGGCGATCGACCTGTGCGGGCTGGCGTGCGGCCGCGCCGACGCCTTCTACGAGCGCGGCCTCAACCGGTGGGACTGGGCGGCCGGCGCCCTCGTGGCGGAGGAGGCCGGCATCGCCGTCGGCGGCCTGCACGGCGCCCCGGGCAGCACCGACCTGTTCATCGCCGCCGGTCCCGGTCTGTTCGAGGAGCTGCACGACCTCCTGGCACCGCTGGGGGCCGACACCGACGGCCGCTGACCGGGGCCTCCCCGGCGGTCCCGGCGGCGCCGGGCGGGAAAGCAGCCTCGCTCGACCCGCCCGCCCCGTCCGTCGCCCAATTCAGGGCGGCCCCTTCAGCGCAGCAGTGCATGTCCTGAATGCGCCCCGGCACGGCACGGCGCGGCCGGGCGCTGCAGGCCGGAGAAAACAGATCCGGGAAGGTGCCGCGCACTCAGGCTGCGGCGCCTTCCCGGACCGTACTGCTGGTTCTGCCGGCGTGCTCGATCAGCGGCCGTCGGAGACGCCGTTGCGCGCGGCGATGCGCTGGAGGTCCTCGAGCTCACTGGTGTGCACGTCGGCGAGGAACTCGTCCCCGGCGGCATGCGCGGCATGGAGCGAAGTCGTGGTCTCCGCGATGCGGACGTTGATCTGCGCGAGGAACTCGCCCATCTTCACCTCACTCATGTGTGCTGGTCCGGCGTGCACCGGTCACGGCGCTGTGACACGGCGGAAAGCCCCCGGCTGGCCGGGAGGCGGTCGATCGGAGCGGAGGTCCCGCGTCTGCGGAGGATCGCGGGCGCCCGCGGATGCTTGCCATACCCGCCCCCGCGCCCCGGCCAAACGCGGCCGCGGCGCCGAAACCGATCCGTGATGCGCCGCCGCGGCGTGCTGCCGGTGCCGGGGGTGCGGTGGACCTGTCTCCGGGGTGCGGGCGGTGCTCCGCGGGCGGATTCCGTGCCCGATCTGCTCGCCGGACCATGGTCGCAAGGGTGTGCGGCACTTCTCATCCGGGGGTGCATTTTTCCGCTCGGGCGGGTATCACTCCAGGGCACAAGGGTGCGCGGCGCGGCAGGCCGGTGCGGTCTACTCCATCGCCGGATGTCTTCACGAGTGCTTACTTCTTTCTTATCCTGGATGTGTCAGATTCGAGATGTGCGGGGTGAACGGTCCCCGCCGGCGGTTGGGGGATGCGCCGGCGGGGGCTCCCGTGCGAGATGGGACTTCGGCGCCCGCTCCGTTGGGGGACGGGTGCGGGGCCGGTCCCTGATCTCCCGGCGGCCCTCGTGCCGCACGGCCCGCAGATCGCGGAGACCGGTAGAGTCCGGTGTCCCCGCAGATCGCGGCGGGGGTGTTTACCCCGCCCTTATCCGGGCCGTGCGATAACCGATGGTGCGGCCGGGGCCATAGACGCCGCTGCCGGTGTGTTGGGGGATGCGCCGGCAGCGGCTTTTTCTGCCTCCGCAAGGAACGAAGGGTGTCGTGCGCGTACTGGTGGTCGAGGACGAGCAGGTCCTCGCGGACACGATCGCGGTGGGGCTCCGGCGGGAATCCATGGCGGTCGACGTGGTCTACGACGGCGACAGCGCCCTTGAGCGCGCCGACGTCAACGACTACGACGTCGTCGTCCTCGACCGCGACCTTCCCGGGGTGCACGGCGACGACGTCGCCCGCTCCCTCGTCGAGCGCGCCTACGCCGGCCGTATCCTGATGCTCACCGCCTCCAGCCAACTGGAGGACCGGGTCGAGGGCCTCACCCTCGGCGCCGACGACTACATGGCCAAGCCGTTCGCGTTCGCCGAGCTCATCGCGCGGGTGCGCGCGCTCGCCCGGCGGGCCGCGCCGCCGCTGCCGCCGGTGCTCAACCGGAGCGGGATCACGCTCGACCCGGCCAACCACACCGTCGAGCGCGACGGCCGGTCCGTCCCGCTCACGCCCAAGGAGTTCGCCGTACTGGAGGTGCTGATGCGCGCCAACGGCACCGTGGTCAGCGCCGAAGGGCTGCTGGAGAAGGCCTGGGACGAGAACGCCGACCCGTTCACCAACGTCGTCCGGGTCACCGTGATGACCCTGCGCAAGAAGCTCGGCGATCCGCCGGTGGTGCACACGGTCCCCGGCGCCGGGTACCGGCTGTGAGCGGCGGCCGCGAACCCGGCCGCGCCCCCCGGGCCGCGGCCGGCGGCCCGGACGCCGAGGACGGCCCGGCTGCGGCTCCCGCGGGCCCCGGCGAGGTGCCCGCCACCCCGCCCGGCGAGACCGGCACCTGGCGGCGGCTCTCCGCGCCGCCCGCCATCTCCGCCGCCGGAACCGGACCCGCCGCCACCGGCCATGACGCGGGCGGAACCGGGGGCGGGGGCTCGACCGCCGTCCCGCCGCCCGGCAGCGCGCCGGCCCGCCCGCCGGCCGGCCCGGGCCCCTCACTCGGGGCGTCGGTCAGCGAAGGCGTGCACCGGTTCACCGACAACATCAGCCTGCGCGCCCGGCTCACCCTCATCTACGGGATGCTGTTCTTCGCCGCGGGCTCGCTGCTCGTCCTGCTCAACTACGTCATCGTCGCCGGCGTCCTGGACAGCCTCACCTTCCGCACCAGCGCCGGCTACACGATGGACCCGGCCGAAGCGGACCGGATCAAGAACGCCTTCATCGAGGACCTGCTCGCCCAGCTCACCCGGTTCTCGGTGCTGGCGCTGGCCGTCGTCGGGCTCCTCGCCGTCGGGCTCGGCTATGCGGTGGCCGGCCGCGCGCTGTCGCCGCTGCAGAAGATCACCCGCACCGCGCGCCGGCTCTCCGAGCGCTCCCTGCACGAGCGGATCGCCCTGGGCGGCCCGGACGACGAGATCCGCGAGCTCGCCGACACCTTCGACGACATGCTGGAGCGGCTCGACCGCGCCTTCGACGGCCAGCGCCGGTTCGTCGCCAACGCCTCGCACGAACTGCGCACGCCGCTGGCCATCAACCGGACCCTGCTGGAGGTCGCACTCAGCGACCCGGAGGCCTCCGCCGACCTCAAATCGGTCGGCCGTACCCTGCTGGAGACCAACTCCCGGCACGAGCGGCTCATCGACGGCCTCCTCTTCCTCGCCAAGAGCGACCGCGAACTCGAAGTCCGCACCTCGGTCGACCTGGGCGAAGTCGCCGGAACCGTGCTCAGCCAGCACGCCGGCGCCCTGGAGGAGGCCGGCTTGGCGGTCCGGACCGACCTGCGCCCGGCCCAGGCCAGCGGCGACCCGGTGCTGCTGGAGCGGCTGGTCGGCAATCTGGTGGAGAACGCCCACCGCTACAACACCGAGGACGGCGAGATCACCGTCCGCAGCGGCATGTACGAAGGCCGGCCCGCCGTCCAGGTGGAGAACTCCGGACCGGTGGTCGCGGCCTACGAGATCGAGGGGCTGTTCGAGCCGTTCCGCAGATCCAGCGGCAACCGGGTGGCCTCCGGCAAGAGCGCCGGACTCGGGCTGTCCATCGTGCGATCGGTGGTGCGCGCCCACGGCGGCGCGGTCAGTGTCTGGCCGCGCGCCGGCGGCGGCCTCGTGGTGACCGTCACCCTGCCCGACCCCGCCGCGCGGGACTGATCCGGCGCCCGGGCCGCTCCCCGGCCGGCTCCGGACCGGGGGGCTGCGCCTCCGAAAGGGCGGTCCGTCCGGAGTAGGACGGCGCAGGCGGCTGCGACCCGCTTCCTTCCGTGATATCTATACGTGTCCGACGACACGGCCACCCCGCGTCCCGGCGGGTCGGCGGGGTGGGTATGCTCTCCCGGGCGTGCGCGCGGAACAGATGCGGCCCAGTGCGACCAAGCGGCCACATCTGCACCGACCTCGCACGACGCACTGCAGCGTGCGCCGGTGCGGGGCCGTGCAAGGGGGGCGTGTGCCGGTGCCGCTCCGGCGGCGGGGGACGCCGGGACGCGCGGTCCGTCCGGGTCCGGCCGGGTACTCCGGCGGCCGGAGGACGGCGTGCGGGGTCACAGTCCACTTACGCCGCAGAGGTTTTCCGGCCGAACCGGGCACAAGATCGGCCTCCCGTGCGTTACACCCGCGCGACGAGGCATAAAACGAGGGGGATGGAGCAGATGGCGACCGACTACGACAGCCCGCGCAAGACCGACGAGGACATGAACGAGGACAGCCTGCAGGAACTGCAGGCACGGCGCGTCGACAAGGGCACCGGCACCATCGACGTCGACCCGGACGAGGTCGCCGAGGGCATGGAGCTCCCCGGCGCAGACCTGTCCGGTGAGGAGCTGGCGGTCCGGGTGCTCCCGCGCCAGGCCGACGAGTTCACCTGCTCCCGCTGCTTCCTGGTGCACCACCGCAGCCAGCTCGCAGAGGAGCGCAAGGGCAAGCTCGTCTGCAAGGAGTGCGCCTGAGCCGGGCGTCCTCCTCCTCATCGTTCAGCCGGTCGGCCTGCCACGAACCGATGCGTCCCCTGCCCTTCGGGCATCAGGGGGCGCATCGTCCTTTTCCGGGCCTGGCGCGGCTGCGGTGCCGCGGTGAGAAGGCCGCGGCGGCGCACCTGGCCGCCGCCCGCGCTGCTCAGCGCCCGCAGCGCAGGCCCCGGCCGTTGCGCGCCGGGCCCCGCGGAATCCGGTGCCGCCCGCAACCGTTGGCCTGGGGGAGAGGAGCCGCTGATGAAGAGCGATGAGACCCCCCGTCCCGAGACCCCTGAGCCCGAGCAGTCCCCCGGTACCGAACTGGTCCCGGTCGGCGACGACATCGGAGCCCTGGTCGGGCGGGCCGCAGCCGACGACGGGACCGACGCGCGCACCCGCGCCGGCCTCATCGGCCGCGCCGCAGCGGCCCTCGCCCGCAGCGCCCGCGCAGCCGGACTGCGCAGCGCCGCCGGCGGCCGCTGGCTCACCGACGTGTTCGTCGACGAGGTGGCGCCGCGCATCCAGGTGCGCGACCTGGAGACCCTTGCCCGCCACCACGGCGGGCTCACCGGCGAAGAGCTCGCCGACGCCCTCGTCCGCAACGCCTCCCGCAGTACCACGGCGGTCGGCGCCGCCGGCGGGGCGCTGGCCGCCGTCCAGTTCACGGCGCCGCCGCTGCTGCTCACCGCGCCCGCCCAGCTCGCCGCCGAGGCCCTGGTCGTCGCCGCCGTCGAGGTCAAGCTGACCGCCGAGCTCCACGAGGTCTACGGCCGCCCCGCCGCCGGGACCGGGCTGCGCCGCACCGCCGGCCACCTCACCGCCTGGGCGCAGCGCCGCGGCATCGACCCCGCCGACGTGGGCCGCTCCGCCACCCTGGCGCTGGGCGCCGCGGCGAAGGCGGCCCTGCGCCGCCGGCTGCTGGCCCTGATGGGCCGCCATCTGACGACGCTCGGTCCCTACCTCTCCGGCGCTGCCGCGGGCGGCGCCGTGAACCGGACGGCGACCCTGGCGCTGGCGCGCGCGGTGCGCGAGGACCTGCGGACCGGCCCGCCCGCGGTGGAGCGCGGTGGCCGGGCGGTGTCTGCGGGGGAGCGGTAGGCCCGCCGGCGCAGCCCGGCGCGCCGCCGTGCCGGCGGCCCCGGGTCCCGGGGGCAGCGCGGGGCACGGATACGAGAAGGGCCGGCCGGGGCTCCCCGGCCGGCCCTCCACGCGGTTCGGGCGGCTACAGGTCGGGCGCCTCGATGCTGCTGCGCCGGCCGATGCTGCGCCGGGCAGCGCGGACCGCCAGCACCCGGGCCACCTCCATGCCGACGCCCGTCACCGCGGCCCAGCCGATCGCCTCGCCGAGGCTGATGTCCGGGGCCTCCGGGTCGGTCGGCGGCTCCTTGCCGGTGGCCTGGGTCCAGGCGAACGCGATCGCCTTGCGTGCCACGAAGCCGGCCGCGAGTGCGGCGGCGCCACCGGCGATCTGCGCCGCGAGATCGCCGTTCTTCTTCGCCATCGGATACCGGTCGCTTCCCTTGTCGTCGGGTGGATGCGCCCATCCTGCCACGGGGACCCCCGGGCGGTCCGGCGCCACCTGCCGCAGCGGCGCCGCCCGTCCGCGCGCGGGAGCGCCGGGAGAGGGCGGCGGGGCGCACGCGGCGCGGTGCGGCGGGGGTGCTCCGGCGGCGCACCGCGGGGGCGCCGCGGATTGTCCACAGGGCGCGGAAACCGGGAGCGATCAGGGGCGGAGAGCCAATACCATTGCCCCATGACCAACCGCTCTCGCTCCTTCCGCGTGCCCGACAAGCCTTCGCTCGACGGTATCGAGGCGAAATGGGTCGACGTATGGGACGAGTCCGGCGTCTACCGGTTCGACCGCACCCGTTCGCGCGAGCAGATCTACTCGATCGACACCCCGCCGCCGACGGTCTCGGGCTCGCTGCACATCGGCCACGCCTTCTCCTACACCCACACCGACCTCGTCGCCCGCTACCAGCGCATGCGCGGCAAGTCGGTCTTCTACCCCATGGGCTGGGACGATAACGGCCTGCCCACCGAGCGCCGGGTCCAGAACTACTACGGGGTCCGCTGCGACCCGTCGATCCCCTACGACCCGGATTTCGCCCCGCCCGCCAAGCCCGACCCCAAGCGGCAGGTCCCGGTGTCGCGGCGGAACTTCATCGAGCTGTGCGAGCGGCTCACCGCCGAAGACGAGAAGGTCTTCGAGGGCGTCTGGCGCCGGCTGGGCCTCAGCGTCGACTGGACCCACACCTACGCCACGATCGACGACGACTCCCGCGCCGCAGCCCAGCGGGCGTTCCTGCGCAACCTGGCGCGCGGCGAGGCGTACATGGCCGAGGCCCCCACCCTGTGGGACGTCACGTTCCGCACCGCCGTCGCGCAGGCCGAGCTGGAGGACCGCGAGCGCACCGGCGCCTACCACAAGGTCGCGTTCCACACGGCGGCCGGCGACCCGGTGCACATCGAGACCACCCGGCCCGAGCTCATTCCGGCCTGCGTCGCCCTCGTCGCCCACCCCGACGACGAGCGCTACGCCGGCCTGGTCGGCTCCACCGTGGTCTCGCCGCTGTTCGGCGTCGAGGTCCCGGTCCGCGCGCACCGCCTCGCCGAGCCCGAGAAGGGCACCGGCATCGCGATGATCTGCACCTTCGGCGACGTCACCGACGTCACCTGGTGGCGCGAGCTGCAGCTCGGGACCCGCCCGGTCATCGGCTGGGACGGCCGGATCATGGCCGAGCCGCCCCAGGGCATCGAGTCCGAGTCCGCGCGGGAGGCCTACGCCGCGCTGGCCGGCGCTACCGTGCACACCGCGCGCGAGCGCATCACCGGGCTGCTCCGCGACTCCGGCGACCTGGTCGGCGACCCGGTGCCCACCACCCGCCCGGTGAAGTTCTACGAGAAGGGCGACAAGCCGCTCGAGGTCGTCACCACCCGGCAGTGGTACATCCGCAACGGCGGCCGGGACACGGAGATCCGCGACCGCCTGCTGGCCCGCGGCCGCGAGCTCGACTGGCACCCCGAGCACATGCGCACCCGCTACGAGCACTGGGTCGAGGGCCTCAACGGCGACTGGCTCATCAGCCGCCAGCGGTTCTTCGGCGTGCCCTTCCCCGTCTGGTATCCGCTCGACGGCGACGGCAACCCCCGCTACGACGAGCCCCTGGTGCCCGAGGAGGCCGCGCTGCCGGTCGACCCGAGCTCGCAGGCGCCCGCCGGCTACACCGAGGAGCAGCGCGGTGTCGCCGGCGGCTTCACCGGCGACCCCGACGTGATGGACACCTGGGCCACCTCGTCGCTGTCGCCGCAGATCGCCGGCGGCTGGGAGCGCGACGCCGACCTGTTCTCCCGCGTCTTCCCGATGGACCTGCGCCCGCAGGGCCAGGACATCATCCGCACCTGGCTGTTCTCCACCGTGGTGCGCGCCGAGTTCGAGAACGGCAGCCTGCCCTGGCGCACCACCGCCATCTCCGGCTGGATCCTCGACCCGGACCGCAAGAAGATGTCGAAGTCCAAGGGCAACGTCGTCACGCCCATCGACCTCCTCGAGCGGTACAGCTCCGACGCCATCCGCTACTGGGCCGCCAACGGTCGGCTCGGCACCGACACGGCGCTGGACGAGGGCCAGATGAAGGTCGGCCGCCGCCTCTCCATCAAGATCCTCAACGCGACCAAGTTCGCGCTCTCGGTGGCCGGCGAGGACGCCTCCGACGACCCGGCAGCCGTCACCCAGCCGCTCGACCGGGCGATGCTGGCGGCGCTGGCCGACATCACCGAAGAGGCCACCGCCGCCTTCGAGAACTACGACCACACCCGCGCCCTGGAGCGGACCGAGCGCTTCTTCTGGGAGTTCTGCGACGACTACCTGGAGCTCGTCAAGGCGCGCGCCTACGACGAGGGCTCCGCCGAGGGCGCATCGGCCCGCACCGCGCTGCTCATCGCGCTGTCGGTGCTGCAGCGGCTGTTCGCGCCGTTCCTGCCGTTCGTCGCCGACGAGGTCTGGTCCTGGTGGCAGGAGGGCTCCGTGCACGCCGCCTCCTGGCCCGAGGCCGGTGCGGTGCGCGAGGCGGCCGGCGGCGCCTCCCCGGCGGTCCTCGCCGCGGCCTCCGACGTGCTGCGCGCGGTGCGCAAGGCGAAGTCCGAGGCGAAGCTGTCGATGCGCGCCGAGGTGGCGGCCGTCGCGGTCCGCGGCAAGGACATCGAGGACGCCCGCGTCGCAGCGGCCGACCTGGCCGCCGCCGGCCGGGCCGCACGGATGGAGTTCACCGCCGGCGACGAGCCGGAGCTGGCCGTCGAGGTCACCCTGCCCCCCGCCGAGGGCGCCTAGCGGTATTCCGCCGCGGCCGGTGGCAGCGCCGTCCGCCGCGGCGCGCCGGGCCCGTCCGGGCAGCGTCCCGGGCGGGCCCGCTGCGCGTGCACCCGCCGGGGTGCACGCCGGTACCGGGGCGCGGCGCTGCTGCGGCGGTGCGGCAGGCACTGCAGTAGGCTCGGCGGTTGTGAACAGTGATGCACCCGTCGACGTGCTCGTGCGGCGGCTCGACCCAGGACTGCCGCTGCCCGCCTACGCCCGCCCCGGCGACGCCGGCGCCGACCTGGTCAGCGCCGAGGACATCGAGCTGGCGCCCGGCGCGCGGGCCACGGTCGGCACCGGGATCGCGATCGCGCTGCCGGAGGGGTGGGCGGCGTTCGTCCACCCGCGCTCCGGGCTGGCCGCGCGGCACGGCGTGACGATCGTGAACGCCCCCGGCACCGTGGACGCCGGCTATCGCGGCGAGATCAAAGTGACGCTGCTGAACACCGACACCTCCGCGCCGGTCAAGCTGGCGCGCGGCGACCGGGTCGCGCAGCTGGTGGTCCAGCGGGTCGCGCGGGCGGTGTTCACCGAGGCGGCTGAGCTGCCCGCCTCCGAGCGGGGCGAGGGCGGCTTCGGCTCCACGGGCGGGTTCGGCGGCAGATGAGGCGAGCTGGAGAAGCAGGAGAGGTGTGAGGCGTGTTCGGACGCCGGAAGAACAAGAGCGGCGGCTCCGAGGGGGCCGATGAGGCCGCCACCGGGAACGACGCCGCGCCGGCCGAGGCCGAGCGCGAACCGAACCGGGTGCTGGGCCCGTGGGACGCGAGCGAGGACGTTCCGGAGATCCCCCGGGTCGATCTGGGCAGCCTGCGCGTCCCGGTGGGGGAGAAGACCCAGATCCGCTTCGACATGGTGCGCGACGACCGCATCATCGGCGTCTCCCTGATCGACGGCGCCTCCGCCGTCCAGGTGCAGGCCTTCGCGGCGCCGAAGTCCGGCGGCCTGTGGGACGAGATCCGCGGCGAGCTGCGCGAGCAGATCACCAAGCAGGGCGGCCGCAGCGAGGAGTTCGACGGCACGTTCGGCACCGAGCTGCGCGCCGTCGTCCCGGTGCAGGGCAAGACCACCGAGGACGGCCGCCCGCTGGGCCAGCGGATGCGCTTCCTCGGTGTCGACGGCCCGCGCTGGGTGCTCCGCGGCGTGATCCGCGGCGAGGGCGCTGCCAAGCCCGAGGTCATGCAGCAGGTCGAAGAGGTCTTCCAGAAGATCGTCGTCGTCCGCGGCGACGATCCGGTGCCGCCCCGGGAGATGCTCCCGATCACCGTGCCGCCGGAGATCCGCGACCAGGTCAAGGCCCAGCGCGACGCCCAGCGCGCCCAGCAGCAGGCTCAGGCCCGCGCCGGCCAGGACGGCCAGGCGCCGCCCCAGAGCTGACCGCCGCACTGCAGCCGCCGGCGCCGCCCGCCACGGGCGGCGCCGGCGGCTTTCGCGCGAGGGCCGCACCGCCGGCGGCTGGC
>NZ_BAAGXT010000071.1:0-17816 GCF_054779695.1 Nocardiopsis coralliicola
CCGCCGGCGCCCGCCCCTCAGCAGCGGCCGGCCGCGCGCCTGCGCTGACCGCCTCCCGCCGGCGCGGTAGCCCGCTGCGCCGCGATCCGCGCCCACCGGTGCCCCCGAAGGCAAGCGGGGCCGCCCGCCTCCGGCCGGTGCGCCCACCAGAGCCGCAGCGCAGTGGGACGCGGCATCGGTCGACTCGGGCGGAACAGGCCGGCCGCCACCCGCGCCGGCGGGCGGACCGCCCCGCGGCGTCTCCCGGTCTGTCCCCAGGACGCCGGCGGGCCAGCGCCGAACGGCTGATCCGGGCGGCGCCTGCGGCCGAGCTGCGGCGCCGCCGTCCGGGTTCCGGCAGCTCGGCGCCGCAACGGGACGCTGCCGCCGGTCCGGTGGGCACGGCAGCACAGCGGGGCACCGACCCCTGCGGCGGCTCGGTGCCGGCGCCCGGCGGGGCGCCGGCCGAGGCGGCGTCAGGCTCCGTGCTTGCGCGGGCCGGACCAGGGGGCGAGCAGAGCGCCGGCGGCGGCCGCTGCGGCGACGGCCCACAGCGCTGTGCTGAGGGACGAAGCGTCGGCGAGGACGCCGATGAGGGGAGGGAAAGCGAGGAATCCGAGGCGGCCGAGCCAGCCGACGACGGTGACACCGTCGCCGCTGCGCACACCCGGAACGGCGCCCGCGGCAGCGAGCGTCAGCGGGAACATCGTCGCCACCCCCAGGCCGACCAGGGCGAAGCCCGCCACCGCTGCGGGCTGGGCCGGGATGGAGGCGGCCACGGCCACGCCGCACGCCGCAAGCAGCGCGCCGCCCCGCACCACCGCCACCGGGCCCAGCCGGTCAGTCAGGCGGTCGCCGGTCAGCCGCCCCACGGTCATCATCGCCTGGCACGCCACGAAGGGCATGCCCGCCCAGAAGGCTGTCGCGCCCAGTTCGGAGTGCATCAGGACCGCGCCCCACGACGCGGCGGAGTCCTCAACGGCCGAGGACGCCATCAGCAGGACGCTCAGCACGAGCAGCGGCCCCGCCGCGCGGCGCAGGCCGGCGGCGACGGCGCCGAACCGCGCCCGGACCCCGGCCTCGGCCGGCTCCTCGCCGGGGCCGGTGTCCTCGTTCGCGGGCAGCAGCCGGCGCGACGCCCACAGCGTCGCGGCGACGAGCACCACCGCGACCGCGCACAGGTGGGCGAACAGCGGCACTGCCGCGCCGGCCGTGGCCGACCCGGCCAGCCCGCCGCATACCGCCGCCACGCTCCACACGCCGTGGAACGCGTTGATGATGGTGCGGCCGTAGCGCCGCTGCACGTGCAGTCCGTGCGTGTTCATCGCGGCGTCCATCCAGGCGTCGGCGCAGCCCAGCGCGAACAGCGCCGCCGCCAGCGCCGCCCAGGACGGCGCCAGTGCGACGGTCGGCAGGACCGCAGCCATGACCAGTCCCGCCCCGACCGACGTCCGCCCGCTGCCCCACCGCGCGATCAGCGGGCCGGCGAGTATGCCGGTCAGCAGGGCGCCCATGGGGAGCGCCGCGATCGCGGCCCCCAGCGCGGTGTTGGACAGCCCCAGGTCCGCCTTGATGGTCGGCAGCCACGGCACGATGTTGGTGTAGGCGAAACCGTTGACGGCGAAGAGCGCCGTCACGGCGGTGCGTCCGCGCACGGCCGCCGGGTCCGCGGTCCGGCGGGCGGGCTGGCGGGGGACTGCCATGAGACCTCCGGGCTGTGGCGAGGGGGAGGGCGGTACGCGGCGCGGACCGTGATTCGGAGGCTACGCCGCGTGGAGGCCGGGGTTGCGCTCGGGGCGGGTCCCGCTCTACATATGATCTTCCGGCCTTCGACCGCCAGCCGGCGCGACCGGGCCCCGGGAACCCGCTCGCCCGGTGCCGATTCCCCCATCCACGACCGGAGCCCCTCGGATGATCAACCTGAGTGCGCTGCGTGACACTCCCGCCCTCGACGGTGACCGGGTCCGCCTCGAGCCCCTCGGGCCCGAGCACGCCGACGACGTCTACGCCGCCGGACACGACACCGAGATCCGCCGGCTGACCGGGACGCATCGCGTCCGCGGCTACGACGAGGTGTGCGCGTGGTGTGCGGAGCGCCCGGACGCCGCGGACCGCATCGACATGGCGATCCTCGCCCGGCCGGAAGGCCGCTTCGTCGGCGAGCTGGCGCTCACCGACATCGATCCCGACAACGAGTCCGCCTCCTACCGGATCGCGCTCTCGGCGCTGCAGTTCACCGGCCGCGGCATCGGCAAGGAGGCCACCCGGCTGGTGCTGCGCTACGCCTTCACCGCGATCGGACTGCACCGGGTGCGCCTGGAGGTGTTCACCTTCAACATGCGCGCCATCGCCGTCTACCGCTCCTGCGGATTCACCGTTGAAGGCCGCCTCCGCAATGCGCTGCTCTGGGACGGCCGCCGCCACGACGCCCTCATCATGGGCGTCCTCGCCCCTGACTTCCGCCCCGGCGGCGGCCCGCCGTCCGCCCCCTGAGCGCACGTGCTCGCACCGCCGGCCGCCTCCGGGGCCCGGCGGCGGCCGGGGCGGGGAGAAGAGCGGCGGAAGGTTGCGGAGCCGGGCGAACGGGGTATCCCGTCTGCACTGCGCCCCCGGCCCGGTTCCGGGGCGGCGGCGCGGACCAGGGACCGCCCAGCGGAGGGGGGTGCCATGAGCCCGGTACCCGTATCGCTGCCGTTCGCCGATCGCGCCGCGGCCGGCCGCGCCCTTGCGGCGCGGGTCCGCGACGGCGCCGGCGACCTCGTCGACCCCGTCGTCCTCGCACTGCCGCGCGGCGGAGTGCCGGTCGCCGCGGAGCTCGCCGCCGACCTGGGTGCGCCGCTCGACGTCCTGCTGGTGCGCAAGATCGGCCTGCCGTCCAGCCCGGAACTGGGCGTGGGGGCGCTCGCGGAAGACGGCACCGTGGCCTACGACCATGCCGCACTGGCGCGGCTCGGTATCGGCGCCGGCACCCTCAGCGGCGTCGTCGAAACCGAGCGCGGTGAGCTTGAGCGGCGGCTGCAGGCCTACCGCGGCGACCGGCCCGGGCCCGTGCTCACCGGCCGCGACGTCATCGTCGTCGACGACGGCGTCGCCACCGGCGGCACCGCCCGCGCCGCGCTGCGCGCGGTGCGCCGCAAGCACCCCGCCCGCACCGTCCTCGCCGTGCCGGTCGCGGCGCCGGACGCGCTCGAATCCCTGCGGGACGAGGCCGACGAGATCGCCGCCCTCAGCGTCCCGGTCAACTTCCACTCGGTCGGCGAGTGGTACCGCGACTTCGGCCAGCTCGACGACGCCGCGGTGCGCGCCGCGCTGGAGCGCGGCGGCCCCCGTGCCCGCTCGGTCCGCCTCGGTGCCGCCCGCGAGCGGATCGACGCCGCCGGCACCGTGCCCGGCGACGCCGGCACCACGGCCGTCGTCGCCGCCCGCCGCCGGGCGACCGGTGCCCGCCTCGGCGAGGTCGCCGCTGCGGTCGCCGCCAGCGGCCCGGCCGTCCTGGCGCTCGACCCGGTGACCGGCTCCGACGACGATCCCGGCGGGCCCGACGCCCCCTACGCCCGCCCCGCCGACACCGGCGGCCGCATCCTGCAGGGGCTGCGCTGGCTGCGCGACGCGGTCGAGGCAGCGCAGGGGCCGGTGGCGCTGTACGGTGCCGGCGAGGCGGCGCCGGGCGCGCTCGCCGCGGCGGCCGAAGCCGATCCCGGCGTGAGCGCGGTGGTGGTCCTCGGCGGCCGGATCGACCTCGCCGAGCCCTATCTGCACCGGGTCACCGCCCCGGTTCTGGTCCTCGTACCCGGGGACGACTCGTTCGTCCGCGAGCTCGCCGAGTGGACGGCCTCCCGGCTCGGCGGCCCGGCCGAGATCCGCACGGTCTCCGGCGCCGAGCAGCTGCTGCCCGGCGGGGATGAGAGCCGTGCTGCGGGCGAGGCCGCTGCCGAGTGGTTCCGCACCCGGGGCGGCATCGGCAGCCCCTGACCGGCGGGTGCGCACCGCCGCGGACGGTCCAGGCGGCAGCGCGACGGATACCGGTGGGCTCCGAGTCCCGCGGTACTGCTGCCGGTGCCCCTCTGCGGCGCTGCGCCGGCCGCGAGGCGGTTGCGCGGCGTTCCTCACCGGTGCGCGGCGGCATCCTCCGGCACCGGAGGGGCACGGTGCTGCCGGCTGCGGCGTCGCACCACCGCGGCCTGCCCCGTCCTGGTCACCGCAGATCCCGGACTGCGCCACCCGCAAGCCCGGGGCGGCGGACGGGCGGGGCCGGCCGCGGCGCAGGTCCGCAATCCGGTGCCCGGTCCGCTGCGCCGGCTCCCCGGCAGGCAGGGCCCCGCGTTCCGCGCAGCAGCGCGGGGCGGCGCTCGCGCCGCTGCCGGGTGGCGCGGTGCGCCACCCGGCAGCGGCAGCGGCAGTGGTGCGCACAGTGCCGCGGTAGGCATTCCAGGCCGGATCCGGCCATCGCGCCGGCCGCGGGACCTGCCGCGGTCCGTCGCGGAGTAAAGCCGCCGTAAAAGGCGGCAACGGTGGCAATTCCGGGAAAGCAGAAGGAACCGGAAACGCCGCCCGGCGGCCCGGAAACGGCGGTGGCCGTGCCGCGGAAAAGGCCCCGGAACAACCCGAGGCGCCCTCGACGGGGATCCGTCGGGGCGCCTCGGGTTATGCCGGTCGTTCCATTGTGGTGGCCGGTGCAGCCAAGGGGCCGCGGAAATGCGGCGCCGCCTTGGGGGAGGGGGGCGGGAAGGTCGGTGCGGCTGCGGCCGGGGCGATCAGGCCGCGGCGTTCGCGCGG
This sequence comes from Nocardiopsis coralliicola, assembly GCF_054779695.1. Taxonomy (NCBI): domain Bacteria; kingdom Bacillati; phylum Actinomycetota; class Actinomycetes; order Streptosporangiales; family Nocardiopsidaceae; genus Nocardiopsis; species Nocardiopsis coralliicola. Next base: position 4,756 of record NZ_BAAGXT010000071.1, read on the forward strand.
CGCATTCGGCGCCGGCGCTCGGACGCGCGCTCGTCCTCGTTCAGCCCGCCCCAGGTGCCGTACTTCTCCGGGCGGGAAATTGCGTAGTCGAGGCATTCGGTGCGCACGGGGCACGCCGAACAGATCTCTTTGGCCTTGCGCTCGCGGATCTCCCGCTCGGGCTGGCGCTCGCCGTCCGGGCCGAAGAACAGCACGAGGTCCTCGCCCCGGCAGCCGGCGGCATCCTGCCACCCCCAGCTCGGGCGGGGGCGCAGCGCGGCCTGCCGACGTACCTGAGACATGGTTGAACCACCTCTGTCGAATCGCTAGTAAGCTGAACGGAGCAGCTTGGGTCAGACGAAAGTTACGATCATGGTCATGCGGCGCGAGCCCGTCCCGCATGCCTGAAACGACATGCACCGACTCGGTGTTCCCTGTGTGGTGGAGACCACGGGCAGCGCAGTCCGCCGAGTGGCGGGCGCTCACGCGAATGCGGTCGGGGAGGGCGGTGCGCTCCCTGCGAACCGGTACGCAATCATGCCATCCCCGTTCCGGCTCGCGCACGGGGGCCGGGGAAATTCATCGCGCAACCGTGATCCGAACGGTGCGGTCCGCGGGACCGCGCGTCCGTCCCACACGGGATCGGGAGCAGCGTCCGGCCCAGCGGGCCGAACCTTGACCATCGTATGGGGGATTCCGGTCTCTGCCTAGAGGCCTCCCCTGATGTCCGTGTCACATTCCGGTCGCGGTGGGTTTGCGCGCAAGCCTTGGGGCGCAAGGGATCCCGGCGCCCCGCAGTGCCGCGCGGAACGGTCCGCACCCGGGCTCGGCGCGGCTCGGGGGAGGGGCGGCCGACCCGTTGCGGCGGGGGCCGTTCCGACGTGCGGATACCCCGGCCGGTCCGCACGGCGGAGCCGTTCCGCGGGCGCCGCCGGCCCGTGCGCGGACCCGCACACGGGTCTGCGGCGGGAGCTTCCCGCTGGGAGCGCGGAGTCGACCGTCCGTGATCCGGAAGGGCCTTCGGAGGGGCTCAAGGACGTCCAGAACCCCGGTCGGCAGGGCGGGGAGGCCGGCCGCGCGCACCCGGCGCGCCACCCGTGCGCCGCGGGGGCCGGGCTTTCCGGGCGGACAGCCGCCCCGCGGACGCCGTTACCCGCCCTAGGCCTCGACGGAGGTCCCGGGCTCCAGCCGCGTGTAGGCGGTGTCCGGCGCGAGGCTGGCGAGCTGGCGGCCGAGCAGCCCGGTGCCGGTCGCGTTCAGCAGGCCGTCGTGGACCGCATAGGCGGTGGGCGCACCGACGCCCCGCACGAAGTCGACGACCTCGGAGAACTTCGACCACGGCGCGTGCAGCGGAACCAGCAGCACTCCGACCGGGTCCGCCGGCACCGTCAGCGCGTCGCCGGGATGGAACACCGAGCCCCCGGGCGCCTGCACATGGAACCCGATGTTGGTGACAACCGGGATATCGGGGTGGATGACCGCGTGCCGCTCGCCGTGGACGTGCACGTCCAGGCCCGCCATCGACGCGGTGTCTCCGTCGCTGAGGACGTGCACCGCAACCCCGCGGTCGCGCAGCGGCTGCAGCTGCTCGGCGATCCCGGCGTGGGTGAACAGCTCCAGGTCCGGGTTGGCGTCGGCTGCCGCGTGCAGCCGGTCCAGGTCGAAGTGGTCGGCGTGCTCGTGGGTGACGGCCACGGCGTCGGCGCCGACCGCTGCGTCGCCCTCACTCCAGCCGCCGGGGTCGATCACCAGCGTGCCGCCCGCGTGCTCCAACCGCACGCAGGCGTGTCCGTGTTTGGTCAGGCGCATGGCAGCCCCCTCGCGTGCCGCAGTCCGACAGGGTCCGGCGGGACCGGTGCCCTCCAGCAGCCCCGTGACCGGCACCGGCTGCCCGCCGCGGCGGCCGCACCGCGGTGCCGGCAGAGCGGTGCCGCCGGGGCCGACCCTATCGCGCGGCCTGCGCGCCCCTAGGGGACACCGCCGCGGGCACCGGGCCGAATCAGGGGTGCGGCGCGGAACGTGCACGGCCATGCCGACGTCGTACAGGATCGGGAGGGGCAGTGGCGCAGTACAGGGCGCAGCACGCCGCGCCGCCCTCCGGGCCCGCGGCGGCTCCGCCCTGCACGGCCGACAGCACAGCGACACGGTGCGCACCCGCAGGGTGCGCCCGACCGGTCGGGTACAGCGCCCACCGGAACAAGGAGAAGGGGACCATGGCACTGCTCCGGTTCGTGCTCAACGTGATCTGGCTCGTCGTAGCCGGGCTCTGGCTCGCGATCGGCTACGCCCTGGCGGGTCTGATCTGCTGCATCCTGATCGTCACCATCCCGTTCGGGGTGGCGTCGTTCCGGATGGCGGGCTACGCGCTCTGGCCGTTCGGCCGCACCATCGCCAAGCGGCCCGGCGCCGGCGCGCCCAGCACGCTCGGCAACATCATCTGGCTCATCGTCGCCGGCTGGTGGCTCACCATCGGCCACATCACGACCGCGGTCGGCCTGGCCGTGACCATCATCGGCATCCCCATGGCATGGGCGTCGCTGAAGATGATCCCGGTGGCGCTGGCGCCGTTCGGCAACGAGGTCGTGGACAGCGACCGCGCCAAGGAGCCCTGGAAGTTCTAGCAGCCGCGGCCGGCCGGCGTGCACCGCCGGCCGCGCCGCCCGCCCCGGCGCCGCCGGGCGCGCAGCACCGAGCACACGGGGCGGCACCCCCGGCCCTTGTTGAATGCGGAACACAGCGTGCACGATCCCGAGGAGCCGGCTGCCGCAAGCCCCAGCGGAAGCGGCCCGAGCAGCCGACGAGAGCAACGACAAGGCGGTGGACGGATGACCCGGCCGGACGTGTGGTCCTTCCTGAAGCGGCGGCGCAAGCGCCGCGCGGAGCGGGACGAGCCGGCAGCGCCCGCACCGGAGCCCGCCGCCGAAGTGGAGGACGACGACCTCTTCCGCCGGGTCAGCGACGTCGCCTGGCGCACGCTGGTCATCGGCGTCGTCGTCGCGCTGCTGCTCTGGGGCCTGGCCTACATCAGCGTCATCAGCATCCCGGTGATCCTCGCCGTCTTCCTCACCGCCCTGCTCATGCCCGCCACCGCCCGACTCCGCCGGATGGGCCTGGGCCGCGGCTCCTCGACCGCGATCACCAGTGTCGGGGCCCTCCTCGTCTTCGGCGGCGTCGTCACCCTCGTCGTGCAGCCGGCGCTGACCGGCTTCGGCGGCCTCGTCGACAGCGTCGGCCAGGCCATCGACAGCCTCTCCGCGATCGCCACCTCGCTCGGCCTGCAGCCCGCGCTCGTCGAGCAGATCGTCGGCGCCGCCGACGCCGAGCTGAGCACGCTGCTCGCGGAGAACCGCGACCAGCTGATGACCGGGGTGTGGACCGCCGGCACCGCCGTCCTCGAAGCGCTGCTCGGCATCATCCTGGTGCTCGTCCTCACCGTGTACTTCCTGCACTCCGGCGACCGCCTCGTCGAGTGGCTCAGCGGCCTGTTCCCGCCGGCCTCGCGGCACCCGATGCGCGCCGCCGGGGAGCTCGCCTACGGGGTGATGGGCCGCTACGTGCGCGGCGTCGCCACGGTCGGGTTCATCGACGCCATCGGCATCGGCCTGGCCCTGTTCTTCCTCATCGAACCCAACCTCGCGATCCCGCTGATCGTGCTGACCTTCATCGGCGCGTTCCTGCCGATCGTCGGCGCCTTCGTCTCCGGCCTCCTCGCGACGCTGGTGGCGTTCGTCAGCGAGGGGCCGCTCGTCGCGCTCCTCGTCCTCGGCGCGGTCCTGGTGGTGCAGCAGCTGGAGAGCCACATCTTCGCTCCGCGCGTCTACGGCCGCGCCCTCGACCTGCCCGCGGCGGTCGTCCTCATCGCGATCAGCGCCGGCGGCATCATCGGCGGCATCGCCGGGATGTTCCTCGCCACCCCGGTGGCCGCGGTGCTGTCGGCGCTCCTGCGCGACCGGCCGTTCTCACGCGACGGCCGGGCCGAGGTGGAGGGCGCCTCGGCTGCGCCCTCGGTGAGCGGAGCAACCGCCGCACCGGCCCCCGGCCCCGGGGAAGGGAACGGTGCCGCGGCGCGTTCAGGCCAGCAGGAGCGCGCGCAGGGCGCGCGCCCGTAGCGCCGCGCACCGCGGGGGCGTCGGCTACGCTGGGCGGGTGCGCCGTCCCGCCGCTCCCGCGCGCCCCTGAACGGCACCCAACCCACCGCAGAAAGCCTTCCTCCATGCTGATCGCCACTGACCTCGAGATGAGAGTCGGCCCCCGTCTCCTGCTCGAACCCACCTCCTTCCGCGTCGCCGCGGGGGACCGGGTCGGGCTGGTCGGGCGCAACGGCGCCGGCAAGACCACGCTCACCAAGGCGCTGGCCGGGGAGGGCCTGCCGTCCGCGGGCACCGTGAGCAGCACCGGAAGCGTCGGCTACCTGCCGCAGGACCCGCGCGCCACCGACCCCGAAGAGCTCGCCCGCGACCGGATCCTGTCCGCCCGCGGCATCGCCGAGCTGCTGCGCCGCATGCGCCGCGCCGAAGAGAAGATGGGCAGCGACGTCCCGAAGACGCGCGACCAGGGCGTGCGCGCCTACGCGCGGGCAGAGGAGGAGCTGCACATCATGGGCGGCTACTCCGCCGAGTCGGAGGCCGCCGCCATCGCCAGCAGCCTCGGCCTGCCCGACCGGGTGCTGGCCCAGCCGCTGGGCACGCTCTCCGGCGGCCAGCGGCGCCGCATCGAGCTGGCCCGCATCCTCTTCTCCGGCGCAGACACCCTGCTGCTGGACGAGCCCACCAACCACCTCGACGGCGACTCGGTGGCCTGGCTGCGCGACTTCCTCAAGAACCACCAGGGCGGGCTGATCGTGATCAGCCACGACGTGGAGCTCGTCGAGGACGTCGTCAACAAGGTGTTCCACCTCGACGCCAACCGGTGCACCATCGACATCTACAACATGGGCTGGCGCGCCTACCAGGAGCAGCGCGAGTCCGACGAGCGGCGGCGCCGCCGCGAGCAGGCCAATGCGGAGAAGCAGGCCGACGCGCTGCAGAAGCAGGCCGACAAGTTCCGCTACAAGGCCACCAAGGCGCGCGCCGCCCAGCAGATGATGAACCGCGCCGACCGCATCCGCGAGTCGGTGCAGGGCGTGCGCGCCGCCGACAAGGTCGCCAAGCTGCGCTTCCCGGACCCGGCGCCCAGCGGCCGGACGCCGCTCAGCGCGGAGGCGCTGTCCAAGAGCTACGGCTCGCTGGAGATCTTCTCCTCGGTCGACCTCGCCGTGGACCGCGGCTCCCGGGTCGTCGTCCTCGGCCTCAACGGCGCCGGCAAGACCACGCTGCTGCGGCTGCTGGCCGGCGTCGAGGAGCCGGACACCGGGCGGGTCGTCCCCGGGCACGGCCTCAAGCTCGGCTACTACGCCCAGGAGCACGAGACCCTCGACGCCGACCGCTCGGTGCTGGAGAACATGGCTTCCGCGGCGCCCGACCTGCCCGAGGTCGAAGCGCGCAAGGTGCTCGGCTCCTTTCTGTTCACCGGCGACGACGTCGACAAGCCCGCGCGCGTCCTCTCCGGCGGCGAGAAGACCCGGCTCGCGCTGGCCAGCCTCGTCGTCTCCAGCGCCAACGTGCTGCTGCTCGACGAGCCCACGAACAACCTCGACCCGGCCAGCCGCGAGGAGATCCTCGGTGCGCTGCGCGCCTACAAGGGCGCGATCATCCTCGTCACCCACGACGAGGGCGCGGTCGACGCGCTCCAGCCGGAGCGGGTGATCCTGCTGCCGGACGGCGTCGAGGACCTGTGGAACCCGGAGTTCACCGACCTCATCGCCCTCGCCTGACGTCCGCGCCGGCCGACCGGACGGGGCAGCGGTCCCGCCCGCCCGGCGGTGCCGTTATCGGGCGTCCCCGCGCAGCGTGCCGACGTATCGGACCGTTTTTGGTGCTGTCCGCAACGCGGTCGACGGCGGATGTACGGCTGTTGCGCGCCGCTCCGGCGCGCCGGGGGGTGGCCAGCGCCGCATGCATGGCTGATCATGGCCTTCCGGTGCCGCCCAGGAGAGCCCAGGAGGACAAGCCGTGACCGAGACAGAGGCAGATTCGCTGAGGAAGGGGACCCGCGTGACCGGCAGCGAGCGCTCTGAGCTGGCCACCGAGCTCAAGCGCCGCTACGACGCGGGGGAGAGCATCCGCTCGCTGGCAGCGGCCACCGGCCGCTCCTACGGGTTCGTGCACCGCCTGCTCACCGAGTCGGGTGTGGTCCTGCGCGGCCGCGGCGGCGCCACCCGCCGCACCTGAACCGGGTGCATCATCCGGTGGTACTGAACCGGCCGCACTGAGCCGGAGCCGGCGCGCTTGAGCCCGCGCCGCAACCGCGCCGCCCCTCTGCGCCGCTGTGCGCCGGAGCGGCCGCCCTCGCGCTGCCTGCGAGCGAGCCCGCGATGTGCGCACGGTGCGCCCTGTGCTGTGCGCCCGATCCTGCTGCGTGACGCGATTGCGCAGCGCCTCCGATGGCGAGTCGTACTACTCGACTTGCTCGACGCGTCGCAGGGCGTCACGTTACTTGGCGCGCGTCTGGCCCCATTGCCTGCACTAGAGGGGGTCCGGCCGCTGTCCTACCGGTCGCGGCCAGCGAAGGAGAGCGGCCGGGCCGTCCGGACCGTCCGGACCGTCCGCGTCGAACTCGGCGCTGCGGCCGGCGGCGGGTGTCGGCAGGGCGCCTCCCCTTCTGCCGCGCTGTGCGTGATCGCGTGTGGCCGCTGTCCTGGTGCGCCCGCCGCGCCGTGCCGCCCGCCCCGGCGCCCTCTCCCGGGCCCAGCCCCACTACGGTGGTGCACCGTCGGTGACTGCCGACCGGCCGGGTGGAACGACCGCCGGCCGCGAACGGAGGTGGGCGGACATGGCAGAGGAGCTCCTCAGCGCGGGCGAGCAGGGGGCCGCGGGCCTGAAGATCCGCCAGGACGGCGAGGTCCTGCACATCGCTCTCAACCGCCCCGAACGCCGCAACGCGATGACCGGGCGCACCTGGACGACCCTGGCCCATGTCGGCCAGCACCTGCCGGACGCCGTCCGAATTGTCGTCATCACGGGGGAAGGTCCGTCCTTCTCCTCGGGGATCGACCTCGCCATGTTCTCGTCCGAGGGCGTGCCGGGCGAGGAGTCGCTGATGGCGAACGTCGGCCCCGGTGCCGACCAGCGCGCCGCGCTCGACGCCGGCATCGCGGCCTACCAAGAGGGCTTCACCTGGCTGCGGCGGAACGACATCGTGTCGATCGCCGCGGTCCGCGGCCACGCGATCGGTGCCGGCTTCCAGCTGGCGCTCTCCTGCGACCTGCGGGTACTGGCCGATGACGCGGTCCTGTGCATGAAGGAGCCCGCACTCGGCCTGGTCCCCGATCTGACCGGAACCAAGCCCCTCGTCGACATCGTCGGCGTGCCGCGCGCCCTGGAGCTCTGCCTGACCGCACGCACCGTCGCCGCAGACGAGGCCGGCCGGCTCGGCCTCGCCGAGCTGGTCGTGCCCGGCGCCGAACTGGACACCGCCGTCGGCGACCTGACCGCCGCCCTGCTGGCCGTCGACCGCGACGCCGCACAGGCCACCAAGGACCTCCTCACCGCCGCCCCCGCCCGCACCCTCGACGAGCAGCGCGCCGCCGAGCGCGCCGCCCAGTCCGACCGCCTCAACGCCATCGCCCAGTCCGGCTGAGCGGCGCCGCGAAGCCGCCCCCGCCCCGATGTCCGGCCCGGGGCCGCCCGCCCCGCGTCCGCAGCCCGCCCGAGGGCCGCGATCAGCCGGCCGCCGCCGGCACGCCGGCTCCCCGCGTTCTCCCGCGGCCGGCGGCGCCCCCGCGGTGCCGCCCGCGTGTCGTCCCGCTGCGCGGGCGGGCGGGCCGGAGGATGGGCCCGGTGGCGGTGCCGGGGGCCGGGAGGGCGCATGGGCGGGTGGAACGACGCGGTTGTCGCGGCCAACGACGCGTTCTGGGGGTATCTGCTCATCCCCGTGCTCGTCGGGCTGTCCCTCTACTTCACCGTCCGCTCCGGTGCCGTGCAGGTACGGCTGCTGCCCGAGATGTTCCGGGTGCTCGGCGGGAACCCGCCGGCTGCGGCGGACGGGCGCAAGGCCATCTCCTCCTTTCAGGCGTTCGCCATCTCCGCGGCGTCGCGCGTGGGCACCGGCAACATCGTCGGCGTCGCCACCGCCATCGCGCTGGGCGGCCCCGGCGCAGTGTTCTGGATGTGGGTGATGGCGACCCTCGTCGGCTCCGCCGCGTTCGTCGAGGCCACGCTGGCGCAGGTCTACAAGGTGCGGGACAGCACCGGGTTCCGCGGCGGTCCCGCGTACTACATGACCCACGGCCTGAACGCGCGCTGGCTCGGCATGGTCTTCGCCGTCGTCATCACCGCGACCTTCGGGCTGGTCTTCAACTCGGTGCAGACCAACAGCATCGCCGACGCGATCGCCTCCTCGGCCGCCGCGTTCGGTGCGGACGCCGGACGCTGGCTGTACTGGGCGGTCGGCGCCGCGCTGGCCGCGCTGACCGCCGCGGTCATCTTCGGCGGGGTGCGGCGCATCGCCCACGTCGCCCAGGTGGCGGTGCCGTTCATGGCGCTGGCCTACCTGCTGCTCGGCATCGCCGTGGTGGCCCTCAACGCCGACCAGGTGCCGCGGGTGCTCGCCGACATCGTGCTGGGTGCGTTCGGCGTACGCGAGTTCGTCGCCGGCGGCCTCGGCGCCGCCCTGGTGCAGGGCATGCGCCGCGGCATGTTCTCCAACGAGGCCGGCCTGGGGTCGGCCCCCAACGCCGCAGCGACCGCAGCCGTCAGCCACCCGGCCAAGCAGGGGCTGGTGCAGACCCTCGGCGTCTACTTCGACACCCTGCTCATCTGCTCGATCACCGCGTTCATCGTCCTCGTCGGCTCGCCGGACTACGGCACCCGCGAAGGCGCGTCGCTCACCCAGGCGTCGCTGCAGGCGAACCTGGGCGACTGGTCGCTGCACGCGCTCACCGTGATCCTGTTCTTCCTGGCCTTCACCTCGGTGCTCGGCAACTACTACTACGGGGAGTCGAACCTGAGCTTCATGGGTGCCGGGCGCCGCGGCATCACGGTGTTCCGGTGGTGCGTGTGCGCGATGGTGCTGATCGGGGCGGTCGCCCCGCTGGAGCAGGTGTGGACGATGGCCGACGTCTTCCAGGGCGTGATGGCCTCGGTGAACCTGGCGGCCCTGGCGCCGCTGTCCGGCGTCGCCTTCCTGGTGCTGCGCGACTTCAGCGCTCAGCGGCGGGCCGGACGCGACCCGGTGTTCGTGCGCGAGCGGTTCCCCGGGGTGCGCGGAATCCAGGTCTGGGAGGAGGGCGGAGACCCCGTCGCCCCGGCGGCCGGCGCTCCCGGACCTGCAGATGAAAATGGTAACCGGTAGCATCGACCCGCCAGCCGCTCCGGGCCGCGGCACCCGCGTGCTGCGCCCGGTGGCGGGTGCAGAGCCGCGCCGCCCTGCACACGGTGGCGCCGGCGGCGCGGCTCGGCCGGTGCCGCCCCGGCGCCGCCCGCGTCCTCCCGAGCTCAGAACCACAGAGAGGCAGAGCCCCCGTGTCCGATCGCCTTGCGGACGGCCGCCGCCCGCAGGACCGCGCCGCGCTCGGCGGCTCCCTGCTGGACGACGGCCGCGATGAGCTGCCCCCGGACGACTGGGGGCGGCCGACCGGACCCCGGCGCACCGCGACGGTGTGGCTGTTCGCCCTCCTCATCGCCGGCATGGGCGTCGCCAACACGCTGCTGACCGGAGAATTCGGCTCCGAGGCGTTCCTCGCCTGGGCCACCGTGTTCACCGCGATCAGTCTGCAGGCGATGCCGTTCCTGGTGTTCGGCGTCGCGCTGTCCGCCGCGCTCACCGCGTTCGTCCCGGCGGGCTTCTACCGCCGGCTGTTCCCGCGCAATGCAGCCGCCGCCGTCCCCGTCGCCGGCGTCTCCGGGATGGTGCTGCCCGGCTGCGAATGCGCGTCGGTGCCGATCGCGGGCGGGCTGATGAAGCGGGGCGTCGCGCCCGCCGCGGCGCTCACCTTCCTGCTCGCGGCGCCGGCGATCAACCCGATCGTGCTCATCGCGACCGCCGTCGCCTTCCCCGGCCGCCCCGAGGTCTGGATCGCGCGGCTCGTCGCCTCGCTGGCGGCCGCGGTCGTCATCGGCTGGATCTGGGCGCGGTTCGGCCGCACCGACTGGATCCGGCCGCCGCGGGCCCACCACGACCCCGACGCGCCGCGCTGGGTGGTGTTCCGCGACTCCATGGTGCACGACCTCATGCACGCCGGCGGCTACCTGGTGCTCGGCGGCGCAGCGGCGGCGACGCTCAACATCGCCATCCCGCGCGAATGGCTGACCGGCCTCGCCGAACTCCCGGTCGTGTCGGTGCTGGCCACCGCGCTGCTCGCGATCCTGCTGTCCATCTGCTCCGAGGCCGACGCGTTCGTGGCGGCCAGCCTCAACCCGTTCTCCGGCACCGCGCTGCTGGCGTTCATGGTGGTCGGCCCCATGGTCGACCTCAAGCTGATCGCGCTGCAGGCCGGCACGTTCGGGTGGGGCTTCGTCAAGCGCTTCGTCCCGATTACCCTGGCCGTCACCCTGGCCTTCACCTTCCTGGTCGGAGGGATCCTGTTGTGAACCGCATTGCGCAAGGCATGGTGCTGGTGCTGCTGGGCGCGACGGCCCTCGGCGCGACCGTGTTCTCCGAGCTCTACCTGAACTACGTCCAGGGCGCCTTCCGCCCGTTCCTGATCGCCTCCGGCGCGGTGCTCATCGCCCTCGGCGCGATCGTCGTCGCCGCCGACGTCCGCGGCGCCTCGCACGGCGCGGACCGCCCCGGCGGGCACGGCAGCGACGGCCACGGCCACGACCGCGCGCCCCGCATCGCCTGGCTGCTGGTGCTGCCCGCGCTTGCGGTGTTCGTCGTCGCGCCCCCCGCGCTCGGCGCCTACACCGCGAACGCGGCCGCGCCCGGAGAGGGCCCCGATCCCGACCGGGTGGACCTCAGCCGCTACGACGAGGACCCGTTCACCGAAGCCGGCGACGGGCCGGTCGAGCTCGAGCTGCAGGAGTTCGTCTCGCTCGCCTGGACCGACGAGGACCGCCGGCTCTCCGGGCGCACCGTCGAGCTGACCGGCTTCGCCGTCGACCACCCCGACGGGGACGGCTGGTACCTGGCCCGCCTGCAGATGGCGTGCTGCGCCGCCGACGCCGTCGTCAACCGCGTCCTGATCACCGATGAGCCCGCCCCGGACGAGGACAGCTGGTGGACGGTGCGCGCAGTGTGGGACGAGCCGGAGGGCGACCTGCAGGACGTGCGGGACCACCGCGTCGAGGTGGACGACATCGCTCCGGTCGACGATCCGCCGGACCCCTATGAGTAGTCACGAGTAGGGCGGCTGCGCCCCCAGGGCGTCGGACACGTGCGCCGCCGCAGCCGCGACCAGCGGACCCAGGTCGCGGACCCGCGCCGCGGGAAGCCGGCTGGCCAGCGAGGACACGCTGATCGCCGCCACCGGGTCCCGGTTGTGGTCGAATACCGGCGCCGCGACGCACCGCACCTCCGGCTCGTTCTCCCGGTCGTCGATGGCATAGCCGCGCTCGCGGGTGCGGCGCAGTTCGGCGACGAAGGCGTCCGGATCGGTGACGGTGCGCGCCGTCGCCGGCTCCAGCCCGGCCGCCACTACGTCCTGCACCAGGTCGGGCGGGCTGAACGCGAGGATCGCCTTGCCCACCGCCGTCCGGTAGGCGGGCCGGCGGGACCCGATCCGGGACGCCATCCGCACCGTGGTGGTGTTCTCCACCTTGTCGGCGTAGACGACGTCGTGGCCGTCCAGCAGCACCAGGTGGCAGGTGTGCCCGGTGGTCCGCATCAGCGCGCGCAGGTGGTCGGCGGCCACCGAGCGCAGGTCCATCTGGTCGAGGTAGGACTGCCAGAGGGCGAGCGCGGCCGGCCCCAGCCGGAACCGGCCGGACCGCCGGTCGCGGGTGAGCAGCCCCGACTCCAGCAGCGGCGCGGACAGCCGCAGGACCGTGCTCTTGGAGACGCCCACCTGCGCCGACAACCCGGTCAGTGTTGAACCGCCGGCTTCGGCCGGGCGGTCGCGCACCGCCTCCAGGATGGCCAGCGCCCGGCGCACCGACACGGACGCGTTGCGCCGCTGCGGGGCGTCCTGCGCCGGGACCGGTCCCTGCCGCTGCCCCTGCTCGGGGCTCTCCGCTGAGCTGTGCGCAGTCATCCCTTCACGGCCCCTCCCAGTCCCGACGCCAGCCGGCGCTGCACGAACAGGAAGAACACCAGCACGGGCAGTGTCATGAGCACCGACCCGGCCATGATGCCGCCCCAGTCGTTCTCGTCGGGTTTGAAGAACGACAGCAGCGCGATCGGCAGCGTCTGGTTCTCCGTCGCCGAGATGATGAAGGTCTTGGCGAACAGGAAGTCGTTCCAGGTCATGATGAACGAGAAGATGCTGCACGCGACGATGCCCGGCGCGGTGAGCGGGAACAGCACCCGGGTCACGAACGCGAAGCTGCCCGCGCCGTCCAGCCAGGCGGCCTCTTCCAGCTCGCGGGGGACCGCGGCGACGAAGCCGCGCAGCATCCACACCGCCAGCGGCACCGCGAATGCCGTGTGCACCAGCATCAGCGAGCCGAGGTGGTTGAGGCCCAGCTGCGGTACCGCCTCGCCCATGCCGCGCATCAGGAAGAACAGCGGGATGGTCAGCGCCTCCACCGGCACCATCTGCGCGACCAGCACCATCACCAGCAGCGTCGCCCGAAGCCGGAACCGGTAGCGGGTGAGCGCCACGGCGGCGAGGAACGCGCACAGCGTGGAGGCCACCACCACGACCGCGGCCACCAGGACGCTGTTCAGCAGGTACTGGCCGAACCCGTCGACCAGCAGCACCCTGCGGAACGCCTCCAGGGTCGGCTCCGCGGTGTAGGGGAGCGGGTCGCCCGCTTCCAGGGCGGCGCGCGGTTTCAGCGCCGACAGCACCATCCAGTACAGCGGGAACGCGACCGCCAGGGCGACCGCCAGGCCGCCCTTGTCGGTGCGGAGCCGGCGCAGCTCGCCGCGGCGGGCGCCCGCAG
>NZ_BAAGXT010000072.1:0-16672 GCF_054779695.1 Nocardiopsis coralliicola
CGGCTGCGGCCGCGGCGCGGTCCGGCAGCGCTGCGGCCACCGCGTCCAGCGCGGTCAGCGGCGGCCCGGAGGCCGGGGCGGGGCCGGACCGGGGCGCGGCGGCGCCCGCGCCCGGGGCGGCACAGTCGGGAGCGGCAGCGGGTGGTGTGGGCACGGCGGGGCCGGGAGGCGTGTTGGGCATGGCCCGCCCCAACATAGTGCCTGGCTGCGACGTGCTCAGCAGGATGGGCGGCTGCACTGCGCCGCGTGGCCGAGATCTCCGGGATCTGCCCGGAACCTGCCGTCCCTGCCCGGAGCCCGGCAGAGCACGGCATCGGGCCGGACCCCGCCGGAGCGGGCCCGGCCGGGCGGGTCAGCGGCCCTCGAGCTCCTCGATCGCGCGGTGCGCCTGGTCGATGGCCATGTCGGTGTAGGCGTTCGGCCCGGAGTCGGAGTTGGCGATGGCGATCCGGCCGATCCGGGTGCGGGCGATCTCGGCCGGGGTCGGGCCCTCGGGCCAGAACGCGTCGCCCGGGCGCGCGTACTCGCGCGCATAGCCGTGGCCCCACCGGTTCACGGTGATCGCGAGGATGTCGCGGGCCGCGTCGAAGCCGCCGTCGCCCAGTGCGCGGTTGAGCGTCTGCCGGATGCTGCGCTCATAGGACTCGAACGAGCGCTTGAGGATCGCGTGCCGCGCCGTGATGGCGCCCTGCTTGAGCGACTTCCCGGCCGGTGTCGGGGCGCTGATCATCTGCACGATCACCGGCTCCCCGGGGTCCCGGGTGTGCTCGTAGCCGCCCATGCTCACCGGGTAGTCCAGCTGTGCGACGGCCCAGTCCCCGCCGGTGAAGCGGATGTGCCGCACGCCCAGCTCGACCCACGGCTGCCAGTTGCGCACCACCACATTGCAGTACAGCAGGGGCTGCTTGGAGCCGTCGGCGAACGCCCGGCGCTGGTCGCCGGAGGCCTCGGGGAGCAGGTACCGGCCCATCACGTGCCAGGCGGCGTGCACGACCCGGTCCGCGGTGACCCGGAGCAGCCCGCCCGGCCGGTAGTAGGTGACGAACACGCGCTCCGCTGACTCCGGCGTGCCGTCGTGCTCGATGCGCGTGCACGGCGCCTGCAGGCGGATGCGCACGTCGTGCTCTTCGCGGTCCAGCTGCGCGTAGTCGAACTCGGCCAGCACCACGCTCTCCATGTCCAGCTTGGCGCTGCCGGGCACGCTCTCCGGGATGAGGCTGTGCACCAGGAGCCGGGCGACGCTGGCGTTGCCGTCCGGGAAGTGGAAGATGTAGGGGTCGTCGTAGTCCCAGAAGCGCTTCAGCGAGAAGCAGTTGAGCGGGGAGGGCTCGGAGTCGTCGAGGCCGAGCCCGTCGAAGCCGGGAAGTCCTTCGCCCCACGCGTCCAGGGCGCCCCACGCCGAGGCCGGCACGCCCCACTCGTCGCTGGTGATGGTCTCCATGAACGCCGCGACCTCGTCGCCCATCCCGGCGATGTCGCGGATGTAGTCGGCGTAGGTGAGCTGGGCGAGCCGCTCCTGCTTCTCCGGCCCGGACAGGCCGGGCAGCCAGTCCTCCGGCTCCTCCATCAGTGCGGTGAGCTGGTCGCGGGCCTCCTGGCTCAGCGGCGCGTCCTTCAGCCACTGGGCCACCGGGGTCTCCTCCGAGGAGCGCACCGCCAGGTGGTCGGTGTCGAACTCCTCGGCGCGCAGGAAGACGGCGTCGCCCTCCTGCGCCAGCTGCCACCGGTCGTAGAAGCCCTCGTCGAAGAACTGCTCGAACCGCTCGGTCTCGATGCCGAGGCTGGTGAGCAGCCCCATCGCCGCCTCGCTGTAGATCGACGGGGTGTCGATGGACTGGGTGCCGCCGTAGCCGATCAGCACCTGGTCGCGGCCCTCTGCGGTGAACTCGTTGCGCCGCGCGTGGCCGCCGAAGTCGTCGTGGTTGTCGAGGAGGAGGATCTTCGCCTCGGGGTGGCGGTCCTTGAAGAAGCGGGCCGCTGCCAGCCCGCTGATGCCGGCGCCGACGACGACGAGGTCGTAGTGCTCGTCGAGAGCCTTGACCGAGCCGGTGTCGACGACGCTGCCCAGGCGCCCGTCGCGGATCGTGTGCGGGATGCTCAGCGCCTGCTCGGTGCTGCCGCGCATGCCCTGCATCGTCGGCGGATAGCTGGTGCCCTCCGCCGCCGGGACCGGCCGCTTCGGCCCGACCGACCAGTCGCGCTCGCCCGGCGCGCAGCCGGCGAGCGCCGCGGCCGCCGCCGCGCCGGCCGCCGCGGCGCTCGCGCCGTCGAAGAAGTCCCGGCGGCTGATCGGGCGGTCCATCCCCAGCTCGGCGTCCGAGGGCTCCTCGGCGCCGGAGCGTCGTCGCTGGTCGGGCATTGCTCTCCTCGTCCTCCGATGGCCGGCGAGGTCAGCAGAGCACGCAGCGGCGGCCGCTCGGCGGAGACCGGCGGCGGGCGGCCCGGGCTTTGCCGTTCCCGGGGGAGGCGTTGACCCGGCCCGGGGGCGGGGCCCGGCGGTCCAGCGGAGCCCGGAACGGCAGCGCCCGCGCCGCAGGGTGCGGCGCGGGCGCGCGGCGGTGCGGGGGAGCGGGTCAGGGAACCATCAGCGAGAGCCCTTCGGCGACCAGTGCGGGGCGGTCGCCGCCGTCGATCCCGACGGTGTGCTCCAGGGTGATCAGGTAGCCCTTCGCCGTCTGCTTGGCCTCGACCAGGCGGATCGTGTCCCGCACCCGCGCGCCCGCCAGGACGGGCTGCAGGAAGCGCACCTTGTTCAGGCCGTAGTTGATGCCCATCGACGGCCGCTTCTCCAGGGTGAACACCTGCGGGCCGAACAGGGGGAGCAGCGACAGCGTGAGGAACCCGTGGGCGATGGTGGTGCCGAACGGGCCCTCGGCAGCGCGCTCGGTGTCGACGTGGATCCACTGGTGGTCGCCGGTCGCCCCGGCGAACGCGTCGATCCGGTCCTGGGTGATGGCGGTCCAGTCGCTGGTGCCCAGCTCCTGGCCTGCTGCAGCGGCGAGTTCTGCGACGTCGGCGAAGGTGCGCATGGGGTCGTCGGTCCTTTCGGCCGGAAGCGTGTCCGGGCGAGCCTACCGGGGAACCGACCGTTCAGTATGGAGTGGAGGGCGGTTGCGGCGTGTGCGGCGGGTGGCGTGTGTGCCGAGCGGTGTCGGCGGTGCACCCGCCGCACGGCCGGCGAGGGGGCAGGGCGGGGCCTCCTCCTCGAGGAGAGGGGAACGCCGCGAGGGGCGTGCCAGGGCGGGAAGCAGCAGGACAGGTGCCCGCCCGCCGCGCCCCGACCGGGGCGGCCGCCCGCGCCGGTGCCAGCGGCGGTCAGGCCCGGTCCGCCTCCCGGCCGTCCTGCTGCGCCGGGCCCTGCGGCGCGGAGCGCTCCGCCCATTCGGCCAGCCGCGGCTCCGGCACGCCCAGCAGCCGGGCCGCGTCATCGTCGGCGACCCCGGCGTCGGCCAGCGCGCGCAGCGCCCGGCCGGCCGCAGCGACCGCGCGGACGCGGGCTTCTTCCGCGGCATCGAGGGCCTGCCGGGCCCGGAGCACCAGGCGGTCGCGCTGGTCATCGACGGTCGGCACCGTCATCACCCGGGCGCGCGGGGCGCCGGCGAACGCGCGCGCCTGGCGCGGTGCCGACGCCAGGTCGGGGGCCCATGTCACGCCGTGGCCGACGATCCGCAGCTCCCAGCCGTCCTGCCAGCGGCGGGCGTGCACCTGCAGCGCGCCGCCTGCGCCCGCGCCGCCTGCGCCCGCGTCGCCGCGGGCCGCGGACCGCGGCGACGCAGGCGTCTGCTTCCCGTGTGCCTGCCCCTGTACTGCACCCATGCAGCCACGCTAGGCGGGGGAGCCCCGCGGGGGTAAGGCGCGGAAGGCAAAGAGTCGGCCTGCGCCGGGTCGGCGCTTCCGGGGAGCAGAGAGCAAGCGGGGTCTGCCGCTGCTGTGCAGGTCAGCGCAGCTTCGGCGCGGCAGGGCGGGCGGCTTCGAGCACCGCGGAGTCCACCGCCCAGGCGCGCAGCGCGGCCTCGTCGACGTCGTGGCCGAGACCGGGGCCGGTCAGCGGCACCGGCACGACGCCGTCGTCGACGCGGACCGCCGGGGCGAGCGCATCGCGCTGCGGGCGCACCCCGGCGCCGGGCATCTCCGCCGGCAGCGACGCCGCCGACAGCGACGACAGCGCCACCCGCGCCGCGCGCCCCACTGCGGTCTCGCCCTCGTCGGCGAACCAGGCGTCCCAGCCGGCGTCGGCGGCGCGGTCGGCGGCGCGCCGGGCCGGCGTCGGGCCGCCCCACGCCGAGACGCGGACCCGCAGCGCCGCGCCGGCTTCGGTGCGCACCGCTTCGTCGAGCGCTTCGGGCGAAGCGGCCGAGGTGTCGAGGGCGACCGGGGTGGCAGCGGACCGGGACAGCCGCGCATGCGCGGCCAGCTCGCCGGCGGCGAACGGCTGCTCCAGGCAGAGCGGCCGGTAGTCGTCCAGCGCGTGCAGGGCGGCCAAATCCTCGCTGGACTCGGTGTAGCGGCCGCAGCCGGCGAGCTGGACGGCCAGGTTGGGGAAGCGCTCGCGGACCGCGCGGACCGGGTCGACGTCCCAGCCCGGTCCGATCTCCAGGCGCACCGCGCGGAACCCCGCGCCCACCTGCCGGTTGACCTCGGTGGCCAGCGCCTCCGGCGTGGTCTGCCGCGCGATGCGGGCGACCGCGGTCAGTGCGGTGCGGGTGCCGCCCAGCGCGTGCGCCAGCGGCGTGCCGCGGCGCCGGCTCCACAGGTCCCAGCAGGCGGCGTCGAGCGCCGCCGCGGCGGCCGGGCACGGAGCCAGATCCGCCCAGGCGTCGGGCACCTCGGTCGGCCGCCGCCATGCGTGCCGCAGCAGCGCCGGCGCAAACGACTCGGTCAGCGCGCGCCAGCCGTCCGGATCGATACCGGGCGCCTCGCCCCAGCCGGCGGTCCCGCCGGCGTCGGTGATGCGCACCAGCGCGTGCGGTACGGCGCGTCCCGTGGCGCGCCGCCCCGCCGACCCGGAGCCCCGGGAGTGCCGCGGCGGGACGCGGACGAGCAGCGCTTCGATCCGCGCGGGTCCGCCAACGGGGTCCGATCCGGTAGCTGCCACGCGCGTTCCGCCTCCACATCGATGCCGGTACCGGGGGAATGCCTCCTTCGACGGTATCCCCTCACCGGCAGACCGGCCACCGCTCCAGGAACAGCGCCGCGCCCGGCCTCCGCCGGGAACCCTGCTTGCGGGCGGGCAGCCGGGCGGTCCCCGCGGCTGCCGGCGTGCCCGCAGGTCCTGGTGGCGCCGAACCCGGCCGGTCCGCTGTTCCGGCCGGCCAGCGCAGCGCCCGGACCGTGCGCGGGCGCTGCGGGCCGTGCGGCTGCGGGGCGGCCGGAGCCCGGCCGCCCCGCGGTTCGCGGCGGCTACCCCTTGAGGACCGTGTCGGTCGAGACCGAGGGCAGGCCGTGGGCGTCGCCGACGGCCGCGTTGGTGAGCGTGCCGTCGACCGTGCTCAGCCCGGCCGCCAGCGCCGGGTCCTCGCGCAGGGCCTCCTTCCAGCCCTTGCCGGCCAGCGCGATCGCGTAGGGCAGGGTGTCCTTGGTGAGGGCGTGGGTGGAGGTGGCGGGCACCGCGCCGGGCATGTTCGCCACGCAGTAGAACACCGCGTCGTGCACGGCGAACGTCGGGTCGTCGTGCGTGGTGGGCCGCGAATCCTCGAAGCAGCCGCCCTGGTCGATCGCGATGTCGACGAGTACCGCCCCCGGCTTCATGCGGCTCACCAGCTCGTTGGAGACCAGTTTCGGCGCCTTCGCGCCCGGGATCAGCACCGCTCCGATCACCATGTCCGAAGCGAGCACCGCCCGCTCCAGCTCCAGCGCGTTGCTCGACACGGTCCGCACCCGGCCGCCGAACACCTCGTCGGCCCGGCGCAGCTTGGCCACGTTGAGGTCGAGGAGGGTGACGTCGGCGCCCAGGCCGACCGCGATGCGTGCCGCGTTCATGCCGGACACCCCGGCGCCGACTACGGTCACCGACGCCGGGCGCACCCCCGGGACGCCGCCCATGAGGACGCCGCGGCCGCCGTTGGGCCGCTCCAGGGTGGCTGCACCGACCTGCGGCGCCAGGCGGCCGGCCACCTCCGACATCGGGGCGAGCAGCGGCAGCGATCCGTCCGGCAGCTGCACGGTCTCGTAGGCCACCGAGGTGACGCCGCGCTCCAGCAGCGCATCGGTGCACGGCCGGGAGGCGGCCAGGTGCAGGTAGGTGAAGAGGGTCTGGCCGGGCTGCATCCGGCCGTACTCCTCGGCGACCGGCTCCTTGACCTTGAGGACGAGCTCGGCCCCGCCCCACACGTCGTCGGCGCGGTCGAGCAGATCGGCGCCGGCCGCCGCGTACTCCTCATCGGGGATCGCCGAGCCGAGGCCGGCGCCGCGTTCAACGGCGACCGAGTGGCCGCGTGCCGCCAGCTCATGGACGCCGGCGGGGGTGATCGCCACCCGGTACTCGTGGTTCTTGACTTCGCGGGGCACGCCGACGCGCACGGGGATCCTCCTAGCATCGCCATCGATACCCCTTCACTGTCGCGTCCCGCGCCGGTTCGCGACATCTCCAACATGGTCAGCGATGGCTGTGCATCTTGACACGGTGTAATCCCGGTGGAGTGCGCCGCCACTCCCCGGTGGCCTGCACGGGGGAGTGGCAGACCCGCCGCCCGCGCGGGCGCGCCTCCGGTGGGCTGCGTCTGCGCGGACGGTGCCGGAGGTGTTCATCGCACGGCCGGGGCGGGCCGCCGAGCACGGTCTACGGCCGCCGGGTGTAGGCGGCGCGGCCGGCCACCCAGGTGGCGAGGGTGCGTCCGGTGAGGGTGCGTCCGGCGTAGGGGCCCGGATCGGTGCCGGGCACGGGGTCCGGGGCGTCGGGGTCGAACGCGGCGAGGTCGGCGTCGGCGCCGGGCGCGATCACCCCCTTGCCCTTCAGGCCGAGCAGCCGGGCTGGCGCCGCAGACGTCCACTCGGCGATCCGGTCGAGGCCGATCCCGCGGCGGCGCGCCGCCGTCCACAGCGCCGGCAGCGTCCACGGCAGCGACGAAACCCCGGTGCCGGGCCGGTGCCCCGATCCGATGGTGCGGATCGCGCCGTCGCCGGAGAGCAGCGCCGACCACAGCGCCTCCCGGTTGGCGCCGGACCGCAGCGGCGGGCGGCACCGGAATGCGGGCGCGTCGTCCGGCACCTGTTCGGCCGGCAGGCAGAGGTAGTGCGGGCAGGTGTGCGCCGAAAGGGCGACACCGATCGCGCGCGCCGCGTCCAGCAGCGCCGCGCACTCGGCCGCGGTGAAGGGCGTGACGTGGGTGCGGGTGCCGGCCACCCGCGCCGCCGCGATGACCCGCTCCAGGCCGCGCCGCTCCGCGCGCGGCGGCCGCGAGGCGAGCAGCCGCGCGTTGCCGGGCCCGTCCGGGACCGACAGCTCGGTCGGGTCCTCGGCGTGCACCAGGATCGGCGCGCCCATCGCGGCGGCCTCCACCATCGCTTTGCGCAGCGCCGCGTCACCGATCGGCGACGCCGACCCGGCGCCGCCGTCCGACAGCGAGCAGTGGAACCCGGCGGCGCCGGCCGAGCGCAGCTCCGCCAGGTCGGCCGGGCCGCCCGCGCCGGTGACCGCGCCCAGGTGCACGAACCCGACGGGCGCGGGCGCCGCGGCAGCGAGGTGCTCCTTCAGCGCGGCCTCGCCGGTGATCTCGGTCGCCGTGCCGCGCGGGCCCGGGCCGCCCGGCGCTACCGCGATCGACGTCACGCCGCCGCGCAGCGCAGCCGAGGCGGTCGCCGCGTAGCCCTCGCGCAGCGGCTGGCCGGGCGCGTGCACCGCGACGTCGCAGTCCACCAGGCCGGGCAGCAGCGCGGTGGAGCCGAGGTCGGTCTCGCGCCGCGCCGGCAGGCGCGCGGCGTAGTCGGCCACGGCGGCGATGCGCCCGTCCCGCAGCGCGACGGCGGCCGGTGCGACACCCTCCGGCGTCACGGCCCGGCGCGTCCGGATCACCCAGTCGAAGCGCGAGTCGGGCGGCCCGCCGTACGGAGAGCGGCCGGGGCCGGATGCGATGGGGCGCCGGGGCATGGAATTCCCCCTCCACGGCGGTGCTGCGCGGCGGTGCGGTCCGATGACGGTACCGCGATTCCCGGTCAGCGGGGCGCCGTCCGCGGGTGATTCACCGATTCCGCCACCGGGGCGGCGGAACCTCCGCCGAGCAGAGCCGGAATTCCTGGCCGGTGCGCCCCTCCTGGCCGGCGGCCGGACCGCGCTGTTCAGCGGGTTTCCGGTGGAGTGCTCCGTGCCGTGCCGCCTGCGCGGCCCGGTGTTCCCGCGCTTTCGGAGCGGCGGTCGTTCCCTTCGCCGGGGGAGGTTTGCGACGATTGGCCGACGATGCGGCGCAGTGGAACCCTGCCGGATTGCGTGTGTCGGAAAAGTCGGATTGCGGGATATTCGGGGAATTCCGATTTCCGTATCCTCGGTGGCGGAAGAGAGGGGATTCAGGGAATGGTGCGGAATATTGCGGTGCCGCCCAGAGCGGCAGCGGGCCGCGCGCCGTCCGGAGCGGCCGCGGGAAGCAGGCACGGGGGCGGGGCCGGGTGCGCCGGAGCGGGCCTTACCCTGGAGCCCGGCGGTGAACGCGGATGACCGGGACCGTTCTGGCCGCGGTCGCCGCGGCGGGCCCCCTCGCTCCAGCCTCCCCCTGGCTGTGGGGCGTGCTCGGGCTCCTGGTCGGCGCGGGCGCCGCCGCGGTGGTGATCAGCCGCCTCTTCCGACCCTAGGCGCCCGTCGGGCGCCGCCCCGACCGCGACGGAGTGACGACCGTGGCTCCCCCTCAGACCCGAGCCGAGGACCCCGCCGAGGATGCGCCGGCGTCCCCAGCGCCGCGCGGTGAAGCCGCGGCGATCATCGCCGTTGCCGCGCTGGCGGTGTGCGCGGTCACCCTGATCGTCGCCCTGGTGGCCGGCGGCGCCGTCACCGCGCAGGTGATCCCCGGCCTGCCCGACGCGGGCGCGCTGACCCGCTGGGGCCTGCCGCTGTCGCGCACCCTGACCAACCTCGCCGGCGCGCTCACCGTCGGCCTGCTCCTGCTCGCCGCGGTGCTGCTGCCCTCGGCCAAGGGCGCGCTCAGCGACCAGGCCCTGGGGTACGTGCGGGCGGCCTCCTGGGCCGCGCTGGTGTGGGCCGCGGCGGCCGGCGCACGGCTGGTGTTCGAGCTGTCCAACATCCTCGGTGAAGTGCCCGCGGACGTGATCGGGAACTCGCTGACCAGCTACGCCGGCCAGATCGCCGAGGGCCGGGCGCTGATGGCCACGGTGCTGGCCGCCACCGCCGTCGCGCTGTTCGCCCGGACCGCTACGGCCGCCTGGGGCGCCCTGCTGCTGCTCGCCGGCGCGCTCGCCGGCCTGGTTCCGCCGGCGCTGACCGGCCACGCCGCCGCATCGGGCGGCCACGAGATGGCGCTCACCGGCCTCGCCCTGCACCTGCTCACGATGGCGGTGTGGGTCGGCGGCCTGGCCGCCGTCACCTTCCACGGCCTGCGCGCCGCACCGCAGGACGCCGCCGTCGCGGTCCGCCGGTTCAGCGCCATCGCACTGTGGGCGTTCATCGGCGTCGCGGTCAGCGGCGTGGCCAGCGCCCTCAGCCGGCTCTACAGCCTCGACCAGCTCTACACCACTCCGTACGGCCTGATCATGCTCGCCAAGGTGGCGCTGTTCGCGGTCCTGGGCGGTCTCGGCGCCTGGCACCGGCGCGCCACCGTCGAGGGCATCGCCAGCGGCGGCGGGCGCCGCCTGTTCGTGCGGCTGGCCGGCGTGGAGCTCGCCGTCATGGGCGCCGTCATGGGCCTGGCCACCGCGCTGAGCCGCACCGCGCCGCCGCAGGTCGACCCGTCCGACGTCGATCCGGCGACGGCCATCCTCGGCTTCCCGATCCCGCCGCCGATGAGCGTGCAGACGCTGCTCACCCTGTGGCGCCCGGACCTGTTCTTCATCCTGCTGGTGGCCGTGCTCGGCGGCCTCTACGCGGCGGGCGTGGTCCGGCTGCGGCGCCGCGGCGACAGCTGGCCGTGGAGCCGCACGGTGTTCTGGGCGCTGGGCCTCGCGGTGATCATCGCCTGCCAGCTCAGCGGGTTCGCCACCTACTCGATGGTGCTGTTCAGCGCGCACATGCTGCAGCACATGGCGATCTCCATGCTGGCGCCGATCCTGCTGGTGCTCGGCGCTCCGGCCACACTGGCCCTGCGCGCCCTCAAGCCGGCGCAGCGCCGGGGCGACCGGGGGCCGCGCGAGTGGCTCAACGTGTTCCTGCACAGCCGGTACTCGCAGGTCGTCACCCACCCGGCCGCGGCCACCGCCCTCTTCGTGCTCAGCCCCTACGCGCTGTACTTCTCGCCGCTCTTCCCGACGCTGATGAACAGCCACGTCGGGCACCTCGCGATGACGGTGCACTTCCTGCTGTCGGGCTTCCTCTTCTACTGGATCATCATCGGCGTCGACCCCGGGCCGCGGAAGGTGCCGTTCCTGCTGCGGTTCGTGCTGCTGCTGGTGGTGATGGGAATGCACGCCTTCTTCGGCATCACGATCATGATGCAGTCGGCCCCCATCGCGATGGACTACTACGGCCAGTTCGCCATCCCCTGGAGTGAGAACGTCGGCGCCGACCAGTACACCGGCGGCGGATTCGCCTGGGCCGTCGGCGAGATCCCGACCCTGCTGGTCACCCTCGCGCTGATCCGCCAGTGGGCCAGCGACGAGGAGCGCACCGAGCGCCGCCGCGAGCGCCACAGCCGCCGCGACGGCTCCGACGACGCCGACCTCGACGCCTACAACGCCTACCTCCAGGAGCTGGAGCGCCGCTCCCAGCGCAACGGCGGCTGACCGGCTCCCGCGGTGCCCCTGCACCGGCCGCGCTCCGCGGCGCCGTCTTCTGCCGCGCGCAGAAGGACTGGCGCGGCGCGGCGGTGCCGGGGTTCACTGCCGGCTATGGGGATATCTCGGGGCAGTGCAGGGACCGGGCCGCGCGGCGGAACCGGTACGCCGCGGTTCCGCTTCGGCGTAAACATGCGCGGAGCCGACCCGGCCGGCTGGCCGGCCCAGAGCCGCGAAGCCGAGCAGGCCGGGCTGGACGCCCTGCTGGCGCCGGACCACCTCGGCGCACCCGCGCCGTTCGCGATGCTCGCCGCGGCGGCCGTCGCCACCGAGCGGGTGGCGCTGGGCACCCTGGTGGCCAACAACGAGTTCTGGAACCCGGCGCTGCTCGCCCGCGAGGCCGCCACCGTGGCCCGGCTCTCCGGCGGGCGCCTCGAACTCGGCCTCGGCCTGGGCCACATGAAGTCGGAGTTCGAGGCGGCCGGCATCCCGTGGCGCGGCCACCCTGAGCGCTGCGCCGCCGTTGAGCGCACACTGGACGCCCTGCCGGCCCTCTTCGCCGAGCAGGAGCCGGTGATCGACCCGCCGCGACTGCTCATCGGCGGGCACGGCGAGCGCACCCTGGAGCTCGCCGCCCGCCGGGCCGACATCGTCGGCTTCGGCGGCCTGACGCAGCGGCGCGGGGCGCGGATGGGCGTCTTCGACATCGCCGGCCCCGACGACGTGGAGCGGCGGGTCGACTTCGTCCGCGCGAAGGCCGGCGGCCGCCTGCCCGGGCTGGAGTTCACCGTCCTCGTGCAGAGCGTGGTGCTGACCGACGACGCTGAGCGGGGCGCCGCAGCGCTGGCCGCGGAGTACGGCGCACCGGGCCTTCAGACCGCGGCCGACGTGCTGGCCTCGCCGTTTGTCCTGGTGGGGACGGTGGCCGAGATCGCCGATGAGCTGGCCGCGCACCGCGACCGGTTCGGCTTCACCTACATCACCGCGCACGGCGGCTCCCGCGACGCCCTCATCAGGGTCGCGGCGGAGGTGCGCCGCAGAGAAGGGGAGTAGCGCGGCGCCCGCGGAGGGCGCGCCGCCCGGACGGGGCGGCCTAGGTGAGTGCCGCGGCGATGCCGGCGGCGGCCAGGGCGAGGAC
Organism: Nocardiopsis coralliicola; assembly: GCF_054779695.1. Lineage (NCBI taxonomy): Bacteria > Bacillati > Actinomycetota > Actinomycetes > Streptosporangiales > Nocardiopsidaceae > Nocardiopsis > Nocardiopsis coralliicola. The sequence continues at coordinate 12,008 of NZ_BAAGXT010000072.1, forward strand.
GGCGCAGACGAGGACGCCGCCGGCCAGCAGGCCGGGGCTGAGTGCCGCACGGGGCGGTGCTGCGCGGCCGGCCCGCCGCAGGACCGCGGGGAACAGGGCGACATTGACCGCGTAGACGATCACCGCCACGGCGAAGGCCGACGCGAGCGCGGTCGGAAAGCCCCCGCTGGACAGCGCGTCGGCGGCGGCGAGTCCGGGAACGCCCAGCATCAGCGCGACCGTTGCCGCACCCAGGCCGACGCGCGCCGCCTTCCCGGGCGCGCGGCCGAGCAGGACGAGGGCGATGCCCAGCAGCGCAGCCATCATGACGGCGCCGACGAGCCCGAAGAGAACGATGTTGACCAGCCAATTCACGGCGACATTCTGTCAGCACTGCGGACGGTCCACGAACCGGGTCCGCTCCGGCGGTGCTGGCCGCCGCGGCGCCGCAGGACGGGCGGCGCCGCGGAGCAGCCAGCGTCGGGCATCGCACCGCCGCCGGCCGGTCGGAGCGCCTGGTCAGCGCCGGGGGAGCGGTGGCTCCGCGGCGAACCGGAACCGGGGGAGCCGCGCCGCCGCGGACCGGTCGAGGGCGAGCAGGGTGCTGGCCCCCGGGACGAACGCGCCCGGCCCGCGCTGCCGGAGCCGCCGCAGCCGGGCCCACCGGCGCGAATGGGTGCGGTGGCTGCGCCGGGTGACCAGCCGCCCGCGGGCCCGCTGGCCGTCGAGCGCCTCGTCCGGAGTGGCGTCGATCACGACGACGTGCACGCTGTAGCGGCGGACCCGGCAGGCGAGCGCGAGCAGGAGGCGAACCGGCCGGCGGGTGCCGCTCTCGTGCACGATCACCGGCCCTCCGCGCAGCGCCGCCGCCACCCGGACCAGGTGGAGGAGGTGCACCGTCCACCGCCACAGCGGGTAGGGCAGGCGTCCGAAGACGCGGTGGAGCCGCCGGCGGGCCTGGAGCGAGTCGACGATGCGCTCGCCGTCCGCCCCGATCGCCGTGTGCTCCTCGTGTCCGTGCAGGCCGTACATGCGCGCCAGCAGGGTGCTCTTGCCCGCGCCGGGCACCCCCGCCAGCAGGACGAACGACCGCGGCGGAAAGCCGGGTGGAACAGGCAGGTCCGCGCCGCCGGGGGCAGGGGCAGAGCGCAACGGGTCAGATATCCCAGAAGGGGACGGATGGGCATCGACGAGGACGGTCATGCCCCCATCGTGGCCACGCTGCGTAAGGGCCGCTTAAGCCACGCCGCCCTCCGCGCGCCGCCGACGCGGCGGTGGCGACCGGACAGCATGGTCATGGCGGTCTGCGCGGCGAACCGGACACCGCGATCGCTGCGCTCGTACGGAAGGACGCCCGCCGCGGCACACCCGGCACCCGGCCGGCATCCGGGGAGCCCTGCCCCGCCCGCGCGGACCGTGCAGCCGGAGCCCGGCCCGCGGCCCTGCCGCAGGGGCAGCCGCCCGGTGCGGCTGCCGCGGTACGGCAGATCTCCGCGAGGGGCGTGCCAGGGCGCCGCGCAGCAGGCCGGGTGCCCGCCCGACACGCCCTAGATCGTTGGTGGGGGTTGTTGGTGTCCTGGTCAGTGGTCGTAGGCGATCAACGACCGCTTGACCGGGGCCCCGATCAGCCAGTTGTGCCAGATCGCAGCGTTCAACGCCGCGATCCGCTGGCAAATGCGGGCCCACAGCCCGTCCGCGGTGCGCGCGGCGTGGCGCTCCAGACCGAGCTGGTTCTTCAAGGTCCAGATGACGGCTTCGATCCGCTGGCGCAACCAGGACGGGAACCACCGGGCGGGCTCGTCGCGCCGACCCTGGCGCACAAGCATATGGCCCACCTCAGCAACCGCGGACTCGATCCCGGCCCCGGCGAAGCCCTTGTCACCCACCACCACCGCCGGCCCCGGCCCCACCGGGCCGGCGTGGAGCAGGTGCAGCACCTGCTTGCGCTCATCCTGCTCCTTGGGATGGGCCAGGCTGAACGCGGTGACCGCGCCCTCGGCGGTGGTGATGGGCATCAGCTTGGCGCCCCAGTGGAAGGCATGGTGCGAGGCGTCCCTGCCATACCCGGCGATCTCACCCAGCCCGGAGCGGGTGACCGTGGTCCGCGAGGCGCCGCAGCGCACCGCGGTGCCGTCGACCAGGCGCAGCGTGTCCTGCCAGGTCGGGATCTGCCGGGCCAGCCACCGGGCCGCGCGGACCAGCAGCGGGCTCGCCTGGCGCAGGTGGCGGTTGTATTCGGACTGGCCCGGCAGGCGGGGAAACAGGCCGCCGATGCGGGCCGGTGCCAGGCGCATCCACCGGTGCTCGGAATCGCACCCCAGCAGCACCTGGGCAATGGCCGCACACACCAGTTCGGCCTCGGAGAGCAGCCGCACCGGGCCGCGCTTTCGGGGCCGGCGCTGTGAAGGGATGACGCCATCGTCGAGATGGACAGAGAGTGCGGTCAGAAGGGCGTCAAGGTCATTGGTCACACTCTGATCCTCGGCGCCCTTCGCTATGGGCCCAGGCGTTCCAACAAACCCCCATCAACGCGCTAGGGGGTCTGGTGCAGGTGGGAGCCGGCGGGGGACTTGCGGACGTGCAGGCGGGAGGGGATGCGGGCGCGGAGGTCGGCGACGTGCGAGACGACGCCGACGGCGCGGCCGCCGTCGCGCAGGCGGTCGAGCACGTCCATGACCTCCTCCAGGGTGTCCTCGTCGAGGGTGCCGAAGCCCTCGTCGACGAAGAGGGTGCCGATGTCGGTGCCGCCGGCCTCCTCGGTGGCGACGTCGGCCAGGCCCAGGGCCAGGGCCAGGGAGGCGATGAACGACTCGCCGCCGGACAGGGTGGCCGGGTCGCGCTCCTGCCCGGTCCAGGCGTCGACCGCGCGCAGACCGAGCCCGCCGCCGGAGTGCGAGCGGTCGCCCGCGGCCGCCTCGACGGTGTGCCGCAGCGCGTACCGGCCGCCCGACATCGTGGCGAGCCGGTCGTTGGCGGCGGCCACCACCTGCTCCAGGCGCGCCGCCAGTACGTAGGACGACAGCCGGACGCTGTGCTGGTTGGCCGGCGAGGTGCCGGCGGCGAGCCGGGCCAGGCCGTCGGCCACGCGGTGCCGCTCACGGGCCGGGCGCGACGCCGTCAGCAGCCGCTCCAGTTCCCCCCGCATCTCGGTGCAGCGCGCGCCGCGCTGCACCAGCCGGTCGTGCCAGGCGTGGGCGGCGTCCGCCGCCGCTTCGGTGCGGCGCAGCGCAGCCGCGGCTGCGGCGGTGTCCGGCTCCGCGCCGGCGGCGGCCGCAGCGGTCTCCGGCTCCGCCAGGACGGCGCGGGCCGCCGCCAGCGCGGTGTCGTACTCCCGCGCCTGTGCGGTGAGGGCCGACCGGGCTGCGCCGTCCCGGGCCGCCCGCCCGGCCGCGTCAGCGTCGTCGAAACCGGCCTCGGCGACCGCGCGGCGCAGTTCGCCCTCTGCCGTGCGGAGCTCCGCGGCAGCCGCGCTGCGCCGGTCCGCGGCGGCCGCGGCGCCGGCCAGCAGGTCGGCTTCGGCCTCCAGCCGGGCGGTGCGCGACGGGAGGTCGGGATCGGTGCCGCGCGCGGCATCCAGCCGCTCGGCGAGTGCGCGGGCCTCGGCGGTGCGCGCCGTTTGCCGTTCGGCCAGCTCGGCTGCTTCGCGGTCGCGCCGGGCCGCCGCGGTGCGGGCCCGCTCCAACTCGGTGTCTGCTTCCTCCAGGCGGCGGGCGAGCTGGTCGGCCTGGGCGCGGGCGGCATCCAGCTCGTCCAGCGCCGCCGTGCGGGACCGGACCAGTTCTGCGGCTGCCGCGGAGTCCAGCCCGCCGGCGCGCTCCAGCACCGCTGCGTGCTGCGCCTCGAGCCCGGCCTCGGCGCGTTCGGCGCCGGTGCGGCGGTCCCGTGCCGCGTCGGCGGCGGAGCGGGCCCGCTCCTCATCGGCCCCCGAGGGGCGGTCGGCGCCGCCCGCGGACGGTGCCGGGTGCTCGGCGGCCCCGCATACCGGGCAGGGGGCGCCCGCTTCCAGCCCGGCGGCGAGCTCGGCCGCCATGCCGTCCAGCCGACGCCGGCGCACCTCCAGAAGGGCGTCCTGGGCGGCCTGCGCGGCGTCGACCGCGGACCGGCGCGCCGCAGCAGCGCGGGCGAGCTCGGTACCGAGCCGCGCCGCGTCGGCGACCGCGGCGCTGCGCGCCCGGGCGGCCTCCAGCGCCTCCTCGGCGGCCTCCCGCGGCCCGGTCCTGGTCCGCGCCTCCGCCAGTGCGGCGGCGATCGTCGCGCGCCGCTCGGGGAGCCGGGCGGCGTGCTCGGCGACCGCGGCGCCGTCGGCCCGGGCGCGCTCCAGCGCCGCGGCGATCTGGCTGGTCTCGGTGGCGAGCGCTGCGGCGCGGTCGGCATCGCCGCGCAGGTGGGCCAGGCGGGCGATCTCGTCGCGGCGCTCGCGCTCGGCAGCGCGCAGCCGCTCGGCCCCGCTCTGCAGCGGATCGTCGGCGCCGGGCGCGGGGCCCAGCCCCGCGGCGAGCGCCCGCTGCTCGGCGGCGTCCTGCTCGGCCTTTGCCAGCTCGTCCCGGCGGGCACGGGCGGCGCCGATCACCGGAAGCACCCCTGCGGCGCGGTCGGCGGCCGCCAGCTCGGCGTCCAGCGCGGCCCGGTGCCCGCTGCGCGCGGTGAGGGCCGCGGAGCGCTCCGCCGCCTCGGCGTGCCGGCGGC
>NZ_BAAGXT010000073.1:0-14851 GCF_054779695.1 Nocardiopsis coralliicola
CGGCCAGCCGGGCCGCGCGCGGGTCCAGACCGGGTACGGCGTCGCCGGTCGCCGAGCGCAGCGCCGCGACGTCGCCGGCCCCCGCACCGCCGGCGGCCGGCACCGGAGGGGCCGCCGACGAGCCGAGCAGTTCGGCCGCCGCCCGCATCGCATGCGCCAGGGCGTGTTCGGCGTCGGCCACCCCGATGTGCTCGGGAGCGCGGTCGGCGGCCGGCCGGGTGCTCCAGGCGACGCCGAGGTAGGACGAGCCGCGCCGGTCCAGCCGCGGCACCAGTCCGATCCGCTCGCCGTCCAGCCGGGCCGTCACCGCGGCGCCGGCGTCCAGCGCAGCGGTCCCGTACGCGGGCGGCCCGGCGAGGCCCAGCGGGTCGCCGGGCACCGGGAGCGCGGGGGTGAGGCCGCACAGGCCCCGGGGGCGCAGTCCGGCGAGGGCGGCGCGCAGCGGGACGCCGTCGACGGTCTGCGGTCCGTCGGCGCGCTCCACCGCATCGGCGGCGTCATCGACACCGGTGTGCCCGGACAGCCAGGCGTTGCCCCACGCCGCGAGGGTGAGGGCGGCACGGGCGGGATCGGGGTCTCCACGCATCCGTCCAGGCTACGTCCGGATCCGGGCGCCGCCGCTGGCGGTTCGGGACGGTGCCGTACGCGGGCGCGGAGGGGATGGGCGGGCACCGGGTCGAGTAGGTTCGCTTGCGGGAGCTTCGAGCGGTCGTTGGAGATGTGGGAGGTCGGGTTCGCCGATGAAGGGCCATGTGCTGCGGATGAGCGGCGTCGGAGTGCGCCGCGACGGGGCGGAGCTGCTCAGCGGCGTGGACTGGACGGTCGAGGAGGATGAGCGCTGGGTCGTGCTCGGCCCGAACGGAGCCGGAAAGACCACCCTGCTCGCGCTGGCCGCCGCCCAGCAGCGTGCCACCCGGGGCGCGATCGAGCTTCTCGAAGAGCCGCTCGACGAGGCCGACGCCACCGAGATGCGCTCGCTGGTCGGGTTCTCCAGTTCGGCCGTCGCCAACCGCATCCCCGACCGCTCCGCGGTGCTCGACCTCGTCATCAGCGCCGCCTACGGCCTGCTCGGCCGGTTCGGCGAGGAGTACCGGACGCCCGACTATGCCCGCGCCCGCGCCCTGCTCAACCAGTGGGGCGTGCTGCACCTGGAGGGGCGCCGCTTCGGGACGCTTTCCGAAGGGGAACGCAAGCGCGTGCTCATCGCCCGCGCCCTGATGTCCGATCCCGAGCTGCTGCTGCTCGACGAGCCGGCTGCAGGGCTCGACCTCGGCGGCCGCGAGGACCTGCTGCGCCGGCTGGGGGCGCTCGCCGACAGCATGGAGGCGCCGGCCCTGGTGGTCGTCTCGCACCACGTCGAGGAGATCCCGCCCGGCTTCACCCACGCCCTGCTGCTGCGCGGCGGTGCGGTCGTCGCTGCGGGGCCGCTGGAGCACGTCATGTCGCCGGAGAACCTGGGGACGACGTTCGGCCTGGAGCTCAAGGTCGAGCGGGACGGCGAGCGGTGGACGGCCCGGGCCCTGTAGCCGGCCCGCCGGACCGCTGTGCGGCACGGTGTGCCGCACCGCACCGGCATGCGCCGCGCCGCCGTGCTCCGCTGCGGGATCGGCGGTGCTTCTGCCGCCTACCGGGGCGCCGGTAACGGATGCGGCCATTGTGGAATGGGATCAATCGTCCCCATCGGTTCGGCCGTAACCGGACCGGTGGCGAATTCCGCCGCCCCGTTTACCGTGCGGAATCGCTGGTGAGGGAGTTCTCCTCGGAAACGGCGCGGAACTGGGGGAGTCCCGGCCCTCCCGTGCGGGAAGACCGCTTGCGGGCGAGTCCTATGATCGCGGTGAGTCCGACCGTCGCCCCCGACAGGAGAGCCGGAGTCGCCCCCGATGTTGACCATCGTCCTCATTCTGATCGTCTTCGTGGCGATTCTGCTCGTCATCGCCTGGCGAAGCGTCTGTATCGTTCCGCAGTCCATGGTGTTCGTGGTCGAGCGGTTCGGGCGCCACCACCGCGACATGAAATCGGGATTCAACATCGTGATCCCGTTCGTCGACCACATCCGGGAGCGCATCGACATGCGCATCCAGGTCGTGAGTTTCCCGCCGCAGGCCGCCATCACGCAGGACAACCTGTCGGTGAACGTCGACACGGCGGTCTACATCAAGGTGACCAACCCCTATAACGCCACCTACAAGGTCGCCAACTTCATCCAGGCCGTCGAGCAGCTCGCCTCGGCGACCCTGCGCAACGTCGTCGGCGGTATGGACCTCGAGCAGACGCTCACCTCCCGCGACCAGATCAACCGGGAGCTGCGCTCGGTCCTGGACGAGGCGACCGAGGAGTGGGGCATCGAGGTCTCCCGCGTCGAGCTCAAGGCGATCGAGCCGCCGGAGTCGGTGCAGGAGGCGATGGAGAAGCAGATGCGCGCCGACCGCGACAAGCGCGCAGAGATCCTCACGGCGGAGGGCCAGAAGCAGTCGGCGATCCTGCGGGCCGAGGGTGAGCAGTCGGCCGCGGTGCTGCGTGCCCGCGGTGAGGCCGAGGCGGAGATGGTCAGCGCCAAGGCGCAGGCCGACGCCCAGACCCTGCGCGCCCGCGGTGAGGCCGACGCCATCCAGATGGTGTTCAAGGCGCTGCGCACCGGCGAGGTCAACAAGGACATGCTCGCCTACCACTACCTGCAGAAGCTCCCCGAGATCGCGCAGGGCGACGCCAACAAGGTGTGGATTGTGCCCTCCGAGGTGTCCAAGGCGATGGAGGGGATCGGCGACGCCTTTACCCGCATGCGCGAGGGCGCCGATTCGCCCCTGTCCCCCTGAGCCGCCGGTCCGGCGCGCGGCGGTAGCAGCGGTGCCGGCAGCCTCCGCCACCGCTGACCTGCCGCGCGCTCGGGCCCGGCTCCACCTCGGGGCCGGGACCCGCATGCGGGCGCCCGCTGAGCCGCCGCCCGGCGGCCGCAGCGGGCGCCCGCTGCGCTGTCGGCGGAGCCCGCGTGCGCCGCGGGCTCGGTGTCGGTCGGGTTCGGGGAGATGGCGGTCGGTGCACCGGACGCGTCCGGTGCGGTTGCGTGCGGTCCTCCGCGGCGCGCCGCTGCGGCGGCCGGCCTGCGCGCGTCCGGTGCGGTGCCGAGGAGGCGGGGGTACCGGGCGGGCGCGGGCGGTGCGGAGAACGCCGCGCGGTGCTTAGCTGACGGCCTCGGTGGCAGTGCCGGCGGTGACGGCGCCGGTGTTCTCGTAGCGGCGGCGGGCGTTCTCGAGGAGTTCCCACCAGGAGGTGACGTCGGGTCGGCGGCGCAGCAGTGCGCGCCGCTCGCGTTCGGTCATGCCGCCCCAGACTCCGTATTCGACGCGGTTGTCCAGGGCCTCGGCCAGGCACTCGGTCCGTACCGGGCAGCCGCGGCAGATCAGCTTCGCGCGGTTCTGCGCGGCGCCCTGGACGAACAGCGCGTCCGGATCGGCCTCGCGGCAGTTGGCTTGGAGACTCAGTTCAGCGGTCCACATGTTGCCCCACTCCCAGATCAGCATGTGCGTACACGTGCGCGGGGGACGGGCTGCGCCGCGCGAATCCGCGTACGGCGGCAGGGCCGCGGGTGTGCGGCCGGTGCCGACGGCGGTCCCCGGTCCGGTGCGGACACCGGCCCCTCCCGGGGATGCGCAATTTCGGCGCGCGGTGCCCCTCCACACCGCTGAGTCGAAACTACGGACCTTGCCACATGTGCGACAGTCCCCATTGGGCCCATTTCTGAAATAGCCCGTGTGGGCCATGGCGGGATCGCCGAAGAGTGACTATATGTCCCTGGTCGATGACGGTCTGTGGATCTCATCGCGTGTTTTCTGGCGATTTGCGGTGGTGCGCAGCGGGTGCCGCCCCGGCTCTGGCCCCGTGGGTGCACCCGGCGGACGTTCCGGCCGCCACGGCGGCGTAGATTGTATGCAGTACCCCCCTTGACACTGCACCCCCTGCTGCCCCCTGCGCGCTGCGGCGCGCAGGGTCCGTCCGCACCGAACTGAGAGCCAGAAGGTCGTCCATGGAACTCTGGGAAGCGCTCGCCATCCTCGTCGCGGGGATGGGCGCGGGCGCGATCAACGCGGTCGTCGGTTCGGGGACCCTGTTCACGTTCCCGGTGCTGCTCGCGCTGGGGTTCCCGCCGGTCACCGCCACCATCTCGAACAGCATCGGCCTCGCGCCGGGCTCGCTGAGCGGAGCGATCGCCTACCGCCGCGAGCTCACCGGGCAGCGCAAGCGGGTGCTGCGGTTCGGCGTCATGTCGATACTGGGCGCCATCACCGGCGGGGTGCTGCTCATCAACCTTCCGCCGGGGGTCTTCGAGCGCGTCGTGCCGGTGCTGATCGGCTTCGCGATCGTGCTCATCATCGCCCAGCCGCGGATCACCGCCTGGGCCCGCTCGCGCCGGGCAGCCCGGCCGGACGGGGGCCCGCTGCTGCCGGTGGGCGTGTACAGCGCCGGCGTCTACGGCGGCTACTTCGCCGCGGCGCAGGGCATCGTGCTGATCAGCATGCTCGGTACCTCGCTGGACGAGAGCATGCAGCGGATCAACGCGCTGAAGAACGTGCTCGCCTTCGTGGTGAACGCGACCGCGGCCGTCTTCTACATGGTCTTCGCGGATCCGGCCTGGGCGGTCGTCGGCTTGATCGCGCTGGGCTCGGTGGTCGGCGGCTACGTCGGCGCCAGCGCCGGCCGCAAGCTCGGCCCGGGTGTGCTGCGCGCGATCGTCGTCCTGGTCGGCATCGTGGCCGTCGTCCAGCTGGTGGTGCAGTTCTGACGGCTGACGGGCCCGCACACAGCCCGGCCCCGGTTCCGCAGCGCCTGCGGACCGGGGCCGGGCTGTATGCGGGCCTACGGGGCGCCGGGCTCCGTCAGGCCGCGCCGGCGAAGTAGCCGCGGCGGTCGGCGTCCTCGATGAGGGCGGTGGCGTAGGCGCCGAGCGCTTCGGAGCCCTCCGCGATGATGCGGACCTTCGCCATCACCTGGGCGCGCGAGACCTTGTTCCGGACCCAGGTGCCGCCGTCGGTGTGCCAGTTGGCGAGCATCGGCGCGAGGCGGTCGATGGACTTGGCGAACCGCGCCTCGGGCGTCACCCGCGCCTCGAACTCGTCCCACAGGGCGCGGACCTGCGCGGCCTGGTCCTCGGGCAGCAGCGCGAAGATCCGGTCGGCGGCCGCGGTCTCCCGCTCGGCCTGGGTGGCGGCGCCGGCGTCGTCGTAGACGAACGTGTCTCCGGCGTCGATCTCGACGATGTCGTGCACGACGAGCATCTCGACGACCCGGTCGATGTCGGTGCCGGCCGGCGCGTGCTCGGCGAACACGCGCGCGGTGAGCGCCAGGTGCCAGGAGTGTTCGGCGTCGTTCTCCCGCCGCGAGCCGTCGACCAGCAGGTTCCGCCGGAGAATACGCTTGAGCTTGTCCGTCTCCAGGATGAACCGGAGCTGTGCCGTGAGGCGTTCGTGGTCGACGCCGCCGGGGAACACCGGTGCCGGTTCGGTCACGTTGGTCGCCCTCCTAGACAATCGTGGATGATCACGGGGATGTGCCGTGAAGTCCGACGCCGTTCTCGGATGATCCCATGGAACGGGCTCGGGCCGACGCACCGGTATCCCCCGAGGGAGGCGGCATGGAGCGGAAGGTGAACGGGCGCGAGCGGCTGGTCGTCGTCGGCGGAGACGCGGCCGGCATGAGCGCGGCCTCGCAGGCCCGCCGGAGGCGGGGACCGGACGAGCTGGAGATCGTCGCCCTGGAGCGCGGCGCGCACACGTCGTACTCGGCGTGCGGCATCCCCTACATGGTTGCTGGAACCGTATCCGGTCCCGAAGACCTGATTGCCCGCAGCCCTGAGCAGTTTCGGACCGACCACGCCGTCGATGTGCGTACCGGAACGGCGGCAACCGCCGTCGATCCGGAATCCGGAACGGTCACCGCGCACGGCCCCGGCGGCGCCGTCGAGACGATCGCGTTCGACCAGCTGGTGATCGCCACCGGAGCCGCACCGGCACGGCCCGACCTGCCGGGATTCGGTGCCCGCGGCGTGTTCGGCGTGCAGACCCTTGCGGACGGGATCGCGGTCGAGGAGTACGTGGAGCGGAAGCGTCCGCAGCGGGCGGTCGTCGTCGGCGCCGGCTACATCGGCCTGGAGATGGCGGAGGCGTTCGTCACACGCGGTATGGAGGTCACCGTCGTCGACGGCGGCCCCGAGCCGATGGGCACGCTCGACCCCGACATGGGGGTGCTCGTGCGCCGCGCCATGGAGGACATGGGGATCCGGGTCCGCCCGCGGGAGCGCGCCACGGCGATCGCGGTGCACGGCGGCGCAGTGGAAGCGGTGCACACCGGAGCCGGCGCCTACCCGGCCGACATCGTCTGCCTCGGCCTGGGCGTCCGCCCCGACACGGTGCTGGCGGAGACCGCCGGCCTGCGCATCGGCCCGAGCGGGGGCATCGCCGTGGATCCGCGGATGCGCACCTCGCGCAGCGGGATCTGGGCGGCGGGCGACTGCGTGGAGGTGTTCCACCGGGTGAGCCGCTCCCCCGCGGCGATCGCCCTGGGCACGCACGCGAACAAGCAGGGCCGGGTGGCCGGCATCAACATCGGCGGCGGCTACGCGCGCTTCGAAGGGGTGGTGGGCACCGCCGTCACCAAGATCTGCGCCGTCGAGGTGGCCCGCACCGGGCTGAACGAGGCGGAGGCGGAAGCGGCGGGGTTCCGGTTCACCGCCGTGGCGCTGCGCTCGGACTCCCGTGCCGGCTACTACCCCGGCGCCGAGCCGATGACCGTGAAGCTGATCGCGGAACAGGGCAGCGGCCGGCTGCTGGGCGGCCAGATCGTCGGACGCGACGCCGCGGCGAAGCGGATCGACGTCGTCGCGACGGCGCTGTGGAACGGCATGGACGTGCTCGACATGAGCGGTATGGACCTCGGCTACGCGCCGCCGTTCGCGCCGGTGTGGGACCCGGTCCTGATCGCCGCGCGCAAGCTGGCCGAGCGCCTCGAGGGCTGAGGCCGGCCCGGCGATCGGCGGAGGGCCGTGGCGCCCCTGCGCGGCTGTGCCGCCGTACCCGCAGCGGCGCAGCGGCAGGGCTGTGCCGCTGCGGGTACGGCGCCAGAGGGCCGGGCGGTGTCCGCCGCCTGGAGGCGCAGCGGGGGCCGGCGCAGGCGCTATCCGCTGGCGACGTGCCGGCTCAGGTAGGCGCGGAGCATCACCTTGGTCTCCTCGATCAGCGCGGGGTCGCCGTCCGGAGCGCGGCGGAACGCGAGCTTGAGGACCGCGTCGGCGGATTCCACCGCCACCGTGACGGCGCGCTCCAGCGCGGGCCCGTCCTTCGCGCCGGCCATGGTGGTCAGCAGCTCGCGCAGCCGGGCCGCGATCACGCCGTTGTTGTCGGTTGCGGTGTCCAGCAGGTGCACGTCGACGATGTCGCCGAAATGCATGCTCCGGAATCCTGGAACGGTGCGGTGCATGTCGAGGTACTCGTCGATGACGACATCGACGGCCTCGCTCCAGTGCCGGAACCCGCCGAGCGCCAGCCGGTCGCTGACGCGTTCGCTGAACAGGTCCAGGTAGCGGAGGCCGAGCGCCTGGGTGATCGCCCGCTTGTCCGGGAAGAACTGGTAGACCGAGCCGATGGCGACCCCGGCCCGTTCGGCGATCCGGGTCGTGGACAGCTCGGCATAGCCGGCCTCGTCCAGCAGCTCGGCGCAGGCGTCCAGCATTTTGGCCACCCGGATCCGGCTGCGCTGCTGTGCGGGTCGGCGGCGGAGCGGCGCCATCGCGAGCGCCGGCTCCATCGCCGTCGGGGAACTGCGAGAGGGAGTCATCACGAGGATTCAGATGCCTTTCCGGAGTCACGTGGTTCCCGTAATATCCGGTGTTCGTGTCGAATGGCCGGTCCCGGTTCCGGTTTGGCCGAATCCGGCCTGACCGGATTCTCCGGTACCGGAGCCGCCGGCCGCGCCCCGCGGTATCCGGTGCGCGGCTCGTGCACGAGAACGGTGCACTGCCCCCGGACGTTCCCGAGGACCGGGCGCCCCTCCCGCCGGCCCCGCTTCCGCTGCTCATGCGCTGGGCCACCGGTCGCATTCTCCGCCGCTCTCCCACCGCGGCCCCGCGCAGTGCGCAGGGGCCCAAGGAGAACGGCTCCGGTGCCGACCGGGATTATGTCTGCAGTATGGACGGCGCGCCGGCGGCGCCCGCTTCGCCCGGCTGCGCCGCCCGCTGCAGAAGTCTCCGCCGCTGGTGCGAGCGGGGCAGAACGGACTAACGAGTCCGTTCGGCACTCTTCTTCGCTCTTCGGATCTTCTTATTGTTCTGCTCATGGCGCTCGAATGCATCGTTCATTGAGAATGGGTCCATCGATGGCGATTGCGACCCCGATGGTGCCTCTCGCCGGTTCTGTGGATTGCGGATGAAAATCGCCGAAACCGGATTAATGGGGTGGGTGCGGGGCGCGGAGTCGGGAATCTGCGGCGTTTGGGCGTGGGTTTCGCGGCGCTTTTCGGGCATCGTGGTGATGGTTCCCACCTGCAGTGCGTCACCAAGGGTGGCTGTGTCGATACGACGTGCACACTGAGTAAGCGGGTGAATTCGCTGAAAATCCGCCGAGCTGCCGTTCGGCTGCTAGCGTTCACACTGAATTCGAGCGGAGATCCCACCGTCGCTCCCAGCGCCGGAATTCGCCCCGTGCGCGGGCCCCGGATCTCCTCGCCCCGCGATCGGCCCTGCTGCGTCCCGCCGTGCCCGCTTCGGTGCGCGTCAGCAGGGGACGGGCGGCCCGCCCGCGGTACCGGCCACCACCGGTGCCGGTGCAGCGGACCCCGCCCCAGGAACCGACCGACAGACCGACCGGCTCGACCGTCCGCGGCCGCAGACGATCCGGCAGACCGCCGGGTCCGGGTCGCGGCACCGGGCCGCCGCCGGCAGACCGCCGCACAACCCACGGCACAGCGCGCACCCGCCCTGTGCCGCACCGCGGCGGCACCGAACTCCTGAAAGGCCACTCCCTCCATGCACAAGCGGATTACCTCTTCGGCCGCCCTGGCCATTCTCACCGCGGGCTTCGTCGGCGCCTCCGTCGCCGGCGCCTGGGCCGACCCGCAGACCGACGGGTCCGGCGGCGTGGCCTCCGGCAACCAGGTGAACGTGCCCGTCGACGTCGAGGCCGACCTGTGCGGCAACTCGCTCGCTGTCCTCGGCATCTCCCAGGCGCAGTGCACCAAGGTGTCCGAAGTCCTCTACTCGGCCAGCGACCAGGGCGGCGGTGCGCCGCAGACCGACGGGTCCGGCGGGGTGGCCTCCGGCAACCAGATCAACATCCCGGTGGACGTCGCCCTTGACATCTGCGGCAACTCCGCAGCCGTCGGCGGCGTCTCCACGGCCGACTGCGAGGAAGTGGTCACCACCCTCGCGGAGGAGTCCGACGGCGGCGGTGCGCCGCAGACCGACGGGTCCGGCGGGGTGGCCTCCGGCAACCAGATCAACATCCCGATCGACGCGGCGATCGACATCTGCGGCAACTCGGTCGCGGTGCTCGGCGCCTCGTCCGCGCAGTGCAACACCGTCATCAACGTCATCAAGGCCGACGACGGCAACGAGGGGTCCGGCGGGAAGGACTCCTCCGAGGAGGGCTCCTCCGCGCAGACGGACGGGTCCGGCGGGGTGGCCTCCGGCAACCAGGTGAACGTGCCCGTGGACGCCGCCACCAGCATCTGCGGCAACGCCGTGTCCGTGCTCGGTGTCTCCGAAGCGTCCTGCATGACCAAGATCAGCGAGGACGGCGACTCCGGCGGGCAGGAGCCGGGCGACGGCGGGAAGGACGAGCCCGCCCCCGAGGAGCCCGGCGACGGCGAGAAGGGCGAGGAGCCGGTGGAGGACCCGTCTCCGTCGGCGCCGGCCAAGGAGAGCGGCGAGTCGGCCGACCCGCAGAAGAACGTCTCCGCCGTGGGCGCCCTGCCCACCACCGGAGCCGCGCTCGGCGGTCTGATCGCCGCCGGCGTCGCCGCGATCGGCGGCGGTGCGGGCGCGATGGTCCTCGCGCGCAAGCGCCGCTCCGCGGCGGCGGGCGCGGCCGGAGACTCCGCCGGCCAGGACTGAGGCGCGCAGTACGCGCGGTGCGGCCCGCCCGGGGAATCAGTCTCCGGGCGGGCCGCCGCCGTGTGCGCGGCCAGTTCCGCCCGCCACCGGACCGGGTCTGAACTGCGGGCTTCCCGCGGGAAGCCCGCATCCCGCAGAGGGCGCCCCGCTGCAGGGCACCGCGCAGAGTCGCCTAGCCTCGAAGCGTGCTCCGCATTCTGACCTCTCCGCGCATGCTGGCGTTCCACGCGCTGGTCGCCGTGGTCGTGCCGTCGTTCATCTGGCTCGGCTTCTGGCAGCTCCACCGCTGGGAGGAGAAGTCGGCTGCGGTCGAGCTGCAGGAGCGCAACATCGCCGCCGAACCGGTCCCCGTGGAGGAGCTGTCCGGCCCCGGCGACCCGATCGGTTCCGACGAGCGGTGGCGCCGCGCCACCGCCACCGGCACCTTCGACGCCGAGCACGAGCTGCTGGTGCGCAACCGCGACGGCTCGGCCGGCGTCGGCCTGCACGTGCTGACACCGCTGGTCACCGAGGACGGTGCTGCGCTGCTCGTCAACCGCGGCTGGGTGGAGCAGCCGCCGACCTCGGCGGAGCAGCCCGACGTGCCCCCGCCGCCGGCCGGCGAGGTCACCGTCACCGCCCGAATGCAGGTCCCGGAGACCCCGGAGAGCACCGGAATCCGCGACCGCGGCGGCCTGCCCGAGGGGCAGGTCATGCTGGTCGACGTCGACACCATCGCCGACGGCCTCCCCTACCCGGTGTTCGGCTCCTACGGCGAGCTCACCGAGCAGAGCCCGCCCTCCGATCCGGCTCCGGAACCGGTCCCCGAACCAGAGACCAACCTGGGCATGAACGCCTCCTACGCGTTCCAGTGGTGGGTCTTCTCCGGGGTCGCCGTCGTCGGCTGGTTTTTCCTGATGCGCCGCGAACTCCGCGACGCCGCCGAAGCCGCCGGCAGTGCAGACGGCACCGCCGCGAACGCGCCGGCCGCCGAGCCCGCCCCCTCGGGGCCGCCGCCCGGCGGCTGACGCCGCCCGGGTCCGGCACCGCGCCGACGCCGCCGCAGGCAGAGCCCTGCCGCTCTGTCCCACCGCTGCGGGAACGGTGTGCAGACACACCGCTCCTGCCCGCCGCGGGATCGGCCCTAGCCGGCGCGCGCCAGGGTGATGCGGGACAGCGGCCCCATCTCTTCGGCCGCCAGGTCGAAGGAGTAGAACTCCAGCTCCGCAGTGGTGCCGGTGAAGTCGATGACGATGTCCCGCGCGCTCCACACCGTGTGCACGCAGTCCGCGATCGCCTCGCTGGGCGTTGCGGTGAAGCGGCGGCCGGTCTGCTCCGTGAGCGTCACCCGGCCCGCGCATTCGGGGTGGGAGAGCGCGGCCGAGCGCTCGCCCTCCGCCACCGTCAGGGTGACGATTGCGCCGCCTTCGCCGACGCCCTCCCAGGTGCCGCCCTCGTCTGCGGTGAACTCGGGGATCCCGCCCTCCGCGGCGGGTGTGCCGTCCCCGCCGGGTCCGCCTTCCTCGCCTGGTCCGCCCTCGGCGCTCGGGGCCCGCGGTTCGCTGCCGCGGTCCGGGAGGAGAGAGCCGGCCGCGAAGAGCACCCCGGCGAGCAGGGCTGCGGCGGCGGCTCCCGCGGCAGCGATCGGCAGCCAGCGGCGCGGAGCGCCCGCGGCGCCCCCGGGCTGAGGAGGCGCGGCGCCGGGACCCCGGAGGGGGGCCGTCGCGGTACCGCCCAGCCGGACCGTCGCCTCGTCGCGGCCGAGTAGCGCCATGACCAGGCCGACCGACGACGGCCGGGCGGCCGGGTCCTTGGCCAGGGCCGCCGCCGCGGCCGACCGCAGCGGTTCAGGCAGCGCATCGAGTCCGGGCTCGGCGTTGATGACGCTGTGCAGGACGCTGGGGACCGCCGGCCCGTCGAACGGGGAGGCGCCCGTCGCCGCGAAGGCCACGACGGCACCCCAGGCGAAGACGTCGGAGGCGGCGGTCGCGTCGCCCGCCGCGATCTGCTCCGGGGCCATATAGGCCGGAGTGCCGATCACGGACTGCGTGCGGGTGTCCGCACCGTGGGCGGCCTGCGCGATGCCGAAGTCGATGACCCGGGCGCCGCCCTCGCCGAGGAGTACGTTGCCGGGTTTGAAGTCGCGGTGCACCACGCCGGCCTCGTGGATGGCGGCCAGTGCGGTGGCGGTGTTGACGGCGAGCCGCTGCAGGTCGCCGCCCTCCAGCGGGCCGGTGCGGCGCACCCGCTCGCGCAGGGACTCGCCTTCGACGTACTCGCTGGCGATGAAGGGCGGCCGGGCGGAGAAGTCGGCGGTGAGGACGGCGGCGGTGCAGAACGAGGCCACGCTGCGCGCCGCATCGGCTTCGTGCTGGAAGCGGCGGCGCATGTCCGCGTCGTCCATGGCGTCGGGGTTCAGCACCTTGACCGCCGCCCGGTTGCCGTCGGCGTCCGCCCCCAGGTAGACGGTGCCCTGCCCGCCCGCTCCCAGCCGCCGCAGCACCCGGTAGCCGCCGATCTCTGCGGGCGCTTCCGGTCGGTCGGGCTCGTCGGACGGCGGCATGCGCTCTCCCATCGGTGGTCCGGCCCCGGGCGCGCGGCACTCCGGAGCTTCGCGCCGCTGGCCTCGGGCTGGGGGTGGAGGCCGCGGCACTCGCGGGGACCCTACCGAAGGACCTGACGCGCCGGCGGTACGGGACGGTTCCCCCGCAGCGCACCGTGTGTGCCGGAACGCCGCCTGCTCTGGGCGGCCGGCTCTGCTCAGCGGTGGTCCGGCGCTTTCCGCAGCGCCCGGCGTCCGGCCGCGGTGGCGGAGAGCGGCCAGTCCGGATCCGGTCCGGCGCCCTCGGCCGGACGCCCCCGCTCCTTACGATCAGCCGATGGACGAACAGCACGGGCACGGCGCGGACGGCGGCTGCGGCCGTTCCGGAGACGGCTCCGCCCCCGGCTCCGGCAGCACCGGGTACAGCTCCGCGGTGCCGGTCGTGGAGTCCGGCGCCGGCATGCGCACGGTGCTGCTCGGGGCAGCGGTGGTGCTCGTCGCCCTGGTGTTGTTCGCCGTTGTCGGGGCGGTCGCGGCGATCCGCCTGTCCTCGCTGCCCGAGACGCCTCCGGCAACCGGGTCCTCGGCCGCCGCATCACCGCAGGAGCCGGCCGGTTCGCGCGCCGGCCCGGAAGCCGTCTACCGGACCTGGGCCGACATGGACATCGGTGCCGTCGCCGACCACCTGGTGTTCTCCCCGGACGGGCGCCGCCTCTTCGGGAAGGGCAATTGGGCGACCCCGGTCGTCGGTGTCGACCTGCGCACCGGGGAGGAGTTGTTCCGGGTGGACGGGGAGTTCACCGGCGGCCTGGCGCTGAGTCCGGACGGCAGCCGCCTCGCCGTCGGCGACTTCGACGCCGGCGCGGTCCGCATCCTCGACCCCGCGACAGGCGAGGAGACCGCCCGCCTGGAGGACGCCGTGGAGCAGGGCACCGGGGTCCCCCGGGCCGGAATGGCGTTCGCGGACGCCGGCACCCTGGCCGTGGGGCAGTCCGAGACCGGGCTGCGGCTGTGGGACGCGGACTCGGGCGAGCCGGGCGAACGCCTCGCTGAGCCGCTGTACGGCGGCGACGCCGTCCAGGTGGCGCGGGACGGGCGCATCCTCCTCGGCGGCGCGGTGATCGACCCCGAAGCACCCGGTACAGACGAGCCGCTCACCCTCGCCCGCACCGATGAGGTGGCCGCCGGTATCGCGCTGGCGCCGCGAGCGGACCGCGCCGCGGGCCAGGGCGGCGGAAAGGTCTGGTTCTGGGACACCTCCAGCGGGAAGGTGCTGGGCGACCCCGTTGCCATCGGCGGAACCGACGACAGCCGCAGGATCGCCTACCACCCCGGCGGGGGCGAACTGCTGGTGTGGGGGCGGGGGACGCTCCTGGCCGTCGACACCGGCAGCGGCAGCACGCTCGGCCCGGTGCAGTTCCGCCCCGCGGACGCCGAGCGCCAGAAGCAGGGCGTCGAGGGCGGGCTCGCCTTCTCCGCTGACGGCTCCCGCATGGCCGCCGGCACCCTCGACGGCGCCGAGGTCTGGGACTGGCAGGACACCTGACCCCCTGCCCCCTCCCCAGGTGCCTCCGCCGCCGCTGCCGCGCAGGCGCCTCCGGCGGCTGCGCGGCAGCGGGCCGCTACTCCTCGATCGGGACGCCCTCGATGGTGCCGAACTCGTCGGCGTTGAAGGTCAGCTCCGTCGTGTCGGCGGGCGGCGCAGGGAAGTAGACGTAGCCGTACTGGGTGGAACCGGGTTCGGTGGCCGAGGGCCAGATGCGGGATCCGGCCCGCTCGATGTGGTTGAGGTCCTCGCCGTCGGCGCTGTCGTAGACCTGCGGATAGATGGTTCCGGTCGCGGGATCGACCGCGCTGAAGGTGAAGCTTTCGTAGGTCCCGAAGGGGTTGACGGTGGTGGGCACCGGGTCGCCTTCGTGCGTTGCCGCGAACCGGCCCACGATGAACGCGCCGTCCCGGTAGAACGGGTAGACCTCCAGGTCCCAGGTGTGCTGCAGGTCGCCACCGTAGAAGTAGTCCTGCTCCATGGCGGCGGTGCCGGCGGGCTCGGCGCCCTCGGCGGTGCGGAACTCCGCCGGCGGGCCGGCGTCGGCGGGATCGACGGAGAGGGTCTCCGTTTCCAGCTCCGCGTCCTCCTCGGTCTCGGTCTGCACCTCCTCCTTGAAGGCGTAGGAGATGTCCACCCGCCGGTTCTGCGACCGGGCCCAGGAGTCGTCGTCGCCGCCCTCCGG
>NZ_BAAGXT010000074.1:0-14322 GCF_054779695.1 Nocardiopsis coralliicola
GCGGTGCGGCGGGCGCGCCCGGGCAGGCGGCACCGGCGTGGCCGGAGGCGGCGCCGCCACTCCGGGCCCGCCAGGCCGCGGGCGCCCCAGGGGCCCCGGGGCCCGCGCAGTGGCGCTCTAGGGTGGGATCCGGGGGTGGACGGGGAGGTCCTCGTGCGACCGGAGCCGCTCAGGGCAGCGCCTGAGCTTCCAACGGCGACCGTCGAGCTCAGCGCGGGGACCGTGGAGTACCGGATGGTGCCCGGCGGCCCGGAGACCGTGCTCGTCTTCCACGGCGCCCACCTGCGGGCCGGGATCCCGCTCGGGGAGCGGGTCCTCGCCGCTGCCGACGCGACCGTGCTCATCCCCTCCCGCCCCGGGTACGGGCGCACCCGTACGCCGCGCGCTGCACCCTCCGCCTTCGCCGACGCCGCCGCGGAGCTCTGCCGCCGCCTCGGACGCACCCGGCCGGCCGCGGTCGTCGGCGCCTCCACCGGCGGGCCGACCGCGATCGCGATGGCCGCCCGGCACCCCGCGCTCGTACGCCGCCTGGCTCTGGTCGGCGCGGTGGGCGCGGCGCCCTGGCCGGATCCTCCGGTACGCCGCGCCGCCCGGCTGGCGTTCGCGCCGGCGATGGAGGCGGCGACGTGGGCCGGAGTCCGCGGCACCCTGCGCAGCAACCCGGTCGCCGGCCTGCGGTCGCTGCTGGCCGGCCTGTCGACCGAACCTCCCGACGAGGTGCTCGACCGGATGCCGCCGCCCGTCCGGGCCCGCCTCACCGGGCTGTTCTGCCGGATGCGGTCGGGCTCGGGCTTCCTGCACGACCTGCGGGCGGCCGCGCAGCCGCTGGAGGAGGTGCGGCTGGTCGAGCAGCCCGCCCTGGTGGCGGCCGCCCGCAAGGACGGCCTGGTCCCGTTCGCCCAGGCCGACGCCCTGGCCGCCGCTCTTCCCGAAGCAGACCGGCTGGAGTCGGCCGCCGACCACCACTTCGTCTGGTTCGGGCCGGACCGCGCCGCGTTCGGCGAGCGCCTCTCCGCCTTCCTCGCCGAGGGGCGCTGACTTCGGCCGCCAGGGCCGCGCTCCGATGCCGTCGCACAGTGAGCTGTGTCCCGCAATGACCGGTTCGGCGGGCACCGGGCGTACACTTCCGCCGTGCCATCCACCGACGCCTCCGACGGTTCCCGCATCTCCTACGACGTCCGCGGAGAGGGCGCTCCCCTGCTCCTGATCAGCGGCCAGGCCAACGACCGGACCTGGTGGGACGGCGTCCGCGGCGACTTCGCCGCCCACTACCGCACCATCGCCTTCGACCAGCGCGGCACCGGTAGCTCCGCCGCGCCGGACGGCGCCGAGTACTCCATCGAGCGGTTCGCTGCCGACGCGGTAGCGGTACTGGACGACTGCGGCGCCAAGCGCGCGCACGTGTACGGCACCTCGATGGGCGGCAAGGTCGCCCAGCGGATCGCCGCCGCCTACCCCGACCGGGTCGGCGCCCTCGTGCTGGGCTGCACGTCGCCGGGTGGGGCGAACGCCCTCGCCGCCGACCCTGCGGTGGGCCGCGCGCTGGGATCGCTCGACCGCGCCGCCGCCCGCCGCGCGCTGATCGAGCTCATGTTCACGCCCGCGTGGACGGCGGCGAACCCCGGCCCCTACCGGGTGCTCGGTGCGCCCCGCATGTCGGCGGCCGCGCGCCGCGGCCACCTGCTGGCCAGCCGCTCCCACGACGCCTGGGACGACTTGCCGTCGATCACCGCGCCGGCCCTGGTCCTGCACGGCACCGAGGACGTCTTCGCGCCGGTCGGCAACGCCCGGCTGCTCGCCGACCGAATCCCCGGCGCCCGGCTGCACCTGATCGGCGGCGCCCGGCACGCCTATTTCGAGGAGGCCCGCGACGAGGCCGGCTCTGCGGTACTCGGCTTCCTCGCGGAACACCCACTGGCGGACTGATCCCTCCTCCCCTCCCCGTGTCCTGGTGAGCCCGTCGCACGGCCGACGAGGGAGTCAGGGCGGGTTTTCCTCCCCGACTGGGGAGGCTCGATCGCGGGCACCCGCGACGGCGCACAGTGGCGCGCCTCCACCGGACGGGCCGCGCCCGGGTGGTCCGGGAGACCCGCCGCCTGGAGGACTCCGGCGTCTGCTTCGACCGGATCCTCAGCGGCCGCGGGCCGGCCCGGCTCGCCTGGGCCTGCGCCGGAGCAGCCGCTGCCCGCCCTCGCCGCCAGTGCCGGTGCCGGTGCCGGAAAAGGGACTGCCCCCGCCGCCAGGCGGGGGCAGCCAGCAGGTGGAGAGAACTGCTCGCCGGGGTGTGTGGGACCCCTGGGTGGAATTACCCTTTACAGGTGACCGGTGACTCGGTGCCGATTACTCCCTGCCGATGGTTAACCGGCTCGGGTTCCTACACAAAGACAACAGACACACCTGCTCAGTGCGTGGTAGGCGGATAGACCCTCTGCCCATTACCTCGCTACTCGTTACGACCGACACTTTGGTGCCGCACCCTCCACTTCTTTCGGGGAGACCGCATTCCCCGGGCCTGAGGGCCGCTGCCGATTACCCGCGTTTACCCGCGTTGGGAATCGGAGGCCGGCCCGCGGCCATGTCTGTCCGGCCGGTTCAGTCGAGTTCGACCAGCTCGGTCTTGTTCGCGCGGTTGACCGCCTGCTTCACCCGCTGCGCGAATTCGGCGATGCGGTCGATCTCGTCCCACTGGCCGCGCCGGTCGACACCGTAGTCGGTGGTCTCGACGACGTCGAAGCCGAGGAGCTCCTGCTCTTCGATCTTCAGGCCGTGCTCGTTGAAGGACTCCTTCTTGCGCTCGACCCGGCGGACCGAGCGGTACCGGATCCAGCCGTCGCCGGTCTCGTACGGCGCGGCGTTCTCCGAGCTCAGCGGAACCGACCGGGCGGCCTGCTCGAGCTTGGGGATGATGTCGTCCTTGAGCACGAGCAGTTCCGGGACCGACAGCCGCCGCATCTGCCCGTCGAGTCCCTCGACGTCGGCGCGGGCGCGCTGGTTGGTGCGCGAGATGCGCAGCGCCAGCTCCTCGTCTTCGGCGAGGATGGCGCCGATACGCTCCCGGCATTCGGCGACCGTGTAATTGCGGCGCGTCGCCTTCTCGCTGCCGGCTTCGGGCACGTAGGCGTCCGAACCGCTGACCGCGGGGGTCCGGTAGCTGCGCCGCTCCGCTCCGGCCAGCTGGAGCCGGTTGGTCCAGCTGGCGAGGTCCGCGGCCAGCTTCTTTCGGCGGTTGAACGCATCTCCAAGACTCATGTTCACGGCCACGAAACTAGGGCCTGTCCCGCCTCCGGTGCCACTTTTTTTCCGGTTGGAGATCCGCGGCGGGCCCATTCTTCGGGGCGCCGGCCCCGATTCCGCGGATCTGCGCAGCTCAATAGCCCTGCCTTTCCTGGAAGCGTCGTCCGCTACAGCAGCTGCTCGGCGAGAAGGCGGACGATCGCATAGTCCTGGACGGCGACGCCGACACTTTTGAAGACGGTGCGCGGGGCGGTCTCGGGCAGGCCGGCGTCGAGGGCGGTGCCGAGTTCCAGCAGCGCGGCGCGGCTGAGCGCACCGGATTCCAGGGCCCCGATGACTTCGCCGGCCTCTTCGAGTACGGCTTCGGTCTCGTCCACGACCACGGTCGCCTCGGCCAGCAGCTCCTCGGGGAGTTCGCGCATGTGCGGGCGGAACGACCCGATGGCGTTGACGTGCACCGCGGCCGACAGGTCGGCGGCGCTGAACAGCGGCTCGGTGCTGTTGGTGGCGCAGCAGACGATGTCGGCGCCGGCCACCGCCGACGCCGGATCGGGCGCCGTCGCCACTGCCGTGCCGGGCAGCTCGGCACGGAGCTGTTCGGCGAGCGCTGCGGGGCGGGCCGGAGTGCGGGCCGCGATGGTGACCGACTCCAGCGGGCGGACGGCGTGCACGGCGCGCACCTGGTCGGCGGCCTGGGCGCCGGCGCCGATCAGCGCCAGGCGGCTCGCCCCGGCCGGGGCGAGCAGGTCGGTGGCCACACCGCTGGCGGCACCGGTGCGCAGCGCGGTGACCGGGCCGGCGTCGGCGACGAGCCCGCCGAGGCGGGCGGAGTCGCTCCAGGCGACGGTGCCGTCGATGGCGGGCACCCGGTCGAAGTTGAGGCTGAGCGTCTTGACCGCCGCGGTGCCGCTGGGCACGTGGTGGACGGGCATCGACAGGAACCGGCCGCCGAGCACCGTGCGCACCGGCACCTCGAACGCGCCGGCGGCCAGGTCGGCGAAGGCTGTCCGGACGGCGGCGACGGCGTCGGCCATCGGCACGGTCGTTCGCAGCAGCGCGTCGTCGACAACGGTGGTGGTCACTGGGTCAGCCTCCTCAGGGGTGCCGGCCGGTCGGCCGGCGCGGGGACCGGCCACCCTAGCGGGGCCTCCCCCCCGCTGTTCGGTGCCCCTGGACCGCACCGGCCGGCCCGAGCACGCACACGCATCAGGCGAGCCCCTGCCGGTCCAGCCAATCGCGCGCTACCAGCGCGGGGTTCTCCCGGTCGGCGGTGATCCTGCGGAGCATGTCGCGGATCTGCTCCGTGGTGAGCTCGGCGGAGACCGCGTCCAGGGCGCGGCGCTCCTGCCCGCCCACCGAGTCGGACCGGACGAGCGGCAGGATGTTCTCGGCGAGGAAGAGGTCCCGGTCGTCTTCGAGCATGACCAGGCCGCGGTCCTCGATCGCCGGATCGGTGGTGAACAGGTCCCCGACGTCGACCTGGCCGTTGGTGACGGCGTTGAGGGTGAGCGGGCCGCCCGCGTCCAGCGCGGTGAACTCGGCGAACTCCAGGCCGTAGACGTCCTCCAGCCCGACCAGCCCGTTGTAGCGGGTCTTCCATTCCGGCGGACCGCCCAGCACCATGTCGCCGGCGTGCGGTACGAGGTCGGAGACGGTCTCCAGGTCGTGGGTGCCCGCGGTGTCGGCGGTGACCACGAGGACGTCCTTGGACTCCGCCTCCGAGGCGTCCAGCACCTCCAGCCCGTCGGGGAGCTGCGCCGGGAGCTCCGCCAGCACCTCGTCGTCCTGCGTGGCCTCGGTCTCCGGGTCGGCGTACTGCAGCAGCGCGCCGCTGTACTCGGGGATCACGTCAATCGAGCCGTCGCTGAGGCCGGGAACGTACGCCTCGCGGCTGGCGATGTTGAACCGCTCCTCGACTTCAATCCCCTCGGCGCGCAGCGCCTCGGCGTAGATGGCGGCGATGAGCTGGCTGTCCAGGAAGTTCGCCGAACCGACCACGAGGGCGCCGCCGGAGTCCTCGCCGCCGCCGGAGAGCGGGTCCGAGCCGATCCCGCATCCGGCGGCGAGGAGGATCGTGCTCAGCGCGGCGGCCAGTCGGGTCGGTCGGGTGCGCGGCTCCGCTGTCCGGGCGATGCGCATGGAGCCTCCGTTCGAGGGCGGATGGGAGCGGCGGCGCGCGGTCATGGGGCCGGCTCCGCGGCGGCGGGCAGCGGCGCGGGGCCGGCGCCGCCTTCCCCGGCTGCACCGCCGGTGCCGGCCGGCCGGCGGGCCGCGGTGCGCACGCGCCCGGTGAGGCCCGGCGACACCACCGCGCGCTCGAACAGCAGGAGCGCCAGCTCGACGGCGATGGCGAGGACGGCGACCAGGACCGCCCCGGCGAGCATCTGGGTGTAGTCGAGCTGGGCCTGGCCGTCGATGATGAACCGGCCGAGCCCGTCGAGGGAGACGTAGGCGGCCACGGTGGCCGTGGACACGAGTTGCAGCGCGGCGCTGCGCACGCCCGAGATCACCAGTGGCAGGGCGCAGGGCAGCTCCACCGTGAGGAGCACCTGCCAGGGGCGCATGCCGATGCCGCGGGCGGCGGTGCGCACCTCCGGGGAGACGCTGGAGACGCCGGCGTAGGCGTTGGTCATGATCGGCGGGATGGCGAGGACGACGAGCACGATCAGGCAGGGGACGGTGAAGGCGAGACCGGCGCCGAAGTGCGGCGAGAGCAGCACGACGGCGGCGATGAGCAGCCCCAGGGTGGGCAGTGCGCGCAGCGTGTTGGCGAGCCCGGCGACGAGGGCGGCGCCCCTGCCGGTGTGGCCGATGTAGAGGCCGATGGGCAGCGCGATGGCGAGGGCCGCCGCTGCGGCGGCCCCGCAGTAGGCCAGATGGACGAGCATCTGCCGGGGGATGCCGTCGGGCCCGCTCCAGTGGACGGGGTCTGCGAACCAGGCGAAGAGGTTCATGCCGTGGTCACCGCTCTCGTCCAGGGGGTTAGGGCGCGGGCGGCGAACTGGATGGCGCCGTCCAGCAGTGCGGCCAGCACGAGGCAGAGCACGATCCCGGCCGCGACCGGCACCAGGTAGCCGAGCTGGAAGCCCAGCGTGAACAGCGAACCGAGCTGCGGGATGCCGAGCAGGGCGCCGAGCGAGACCAGGCTGACGTTGGACACCGACGCCACCCGCAGTCCGGCGGCGATGACCGGCACGGCGATCGGCAGCTCGACCAGCAGCCACCGCTGGAGCGGCCGGTAGCCGAGCGCGTCGGCTGCCCGGACCGATTCCTCGGGGACCGCCGCGAGCCCGTCCGCCACCACCCGCACGAGCAGGGCGACGGTGTACAGGGCCAGGGCGCACACGATGTTGAGCGGGTCCAGGATCTGCGTGCCGAGCACCTGCGGGAGCAGGATGAACAGCGCCAGCGAGGGCAGCGTGTACAGCAGGCTGGAGCCGCCCACCAGCGGCCGGTAGAGCGGGCGGAACCGGTAGGCGGCCCAGCCGAGGGGCAGCGCCGCGGCCAGCCCGATGAGCAGGGGGACCACGGAGAGGAGGGCGTGCGCCAGGAAGTACTCGAGCATGATCCCGGCGTTGTCGGACAGCCAGCGCAGCGCGATCACCGGCAACCGCCCTGCAGGTCGCGCGCAGCGGGGAACCGCTGCGGGCGGGGGGCGGCCGCCGGCGGCCCGGCCGGGCTGCGGGCGGGACGCCGTATCCGGCGGGGCGGCGGGAGGGCGCGGGGGGTCATCGGGGAACCGCCTTCGGGTCGTCGGTCGGGGGCCGGGGCAGGCTCCGCGTCAGGGGGCCGGTTCCTGCGGTGCTGCGGCGCGCGCGGCCGAGATGGCGCGCACGACCGATTCGGGCGTCACGGTTCCCAGCAGGGCGCCGTTGCCGTCGACGACGGCGCCGCGGCCGGAGGGGGCGGACAGGGCGGCGTCGAGCAGGCCGCGCAGTCCGCCGTCCCCGCGGGCGACGGTGCCGCCGAGCTGGAGCGGGCCGCGCTCCACCGGTCCGGAGATGTCGCCGGTGTCGAGCCATCCCAGCGGCTCCCGGTCGGCCGAGACGACGAGGACCCACCCGTCGCGGGCGGCAGCGCGGGCCTCGTCCGGTGCGGCGCCCAGCGGGACGGGCTGCTCGGCGCCGAGGTCGATGCCGGCCGGGGCGGTGAAGTCGAGGGACCGGTACCCGCGGTCGCGGCCGACGAAGTCCGCGACGAAGCCGTCGGCCGGCCGGGAGAGCAGCTCCCCGGGCGGTGCGACCTGGGCGAGCTCACCGCCCACCCGCAGCACGGCCACGTAGTCGCCCAGGGTGACCGCCTCGGCGATGTCGTGGGTGACGAAGACGATGGTCTTGGCGATCTCCTGCTGCAGGGCCAGGAGATCCTGCTGGAGGCGGGCCCGCACCACCGGGTCCACCGCGCTGAACGGCTCGTCCATGAGCAGGACCGGCGGGTCGGCGGCGAGGGCGCGCGCCACCCCGACCCGCTGCTGCTGCCCGCCGGAGAGCTGGGCCGGGTAGCGCGCACCGTAGGCGGCCGGCAGGCCGACCAGTTCGAGGAGTTCGGCCGCACGGGCCCGGGTGCGGCGCCGGGTCCAGCCGAGCAGGCGGGGGACTGCGCCGATGTTGTCGGCGACGGTCCGGTGCGGGAAGAGCCCGGCGTTCTGGATCACGTAGCCGATGCCGCGGCGCAGCTCCGCCGGGTCGAGGCCGGCGGTGTCCCGCCCGTCGAGGTGCACCGTGCCGCTGGTCGGCTCGATCAACCGGTTCACCATGCGCAGCGACGTCGTCTTGCCGCACCCGGAGGGGCCGACGAGCACGGTGGTGCGCCCGGTGGGGGCGGTCAGGTCGAGCCGGTCGACGGCAACGGTGCCGTCCGGGTAGGTCTTGGTCGCCTGGTCGAAACGGATCATCGGTCTCCTTGGGGGCCCGCGGCGGGTGCAGCCCGAGGCCGCGAGGGTCAGTCTGCGGATGGACCGGGCGGGGCGGAAGGGCCGGGCGGGGCGGGAGCACCGCCGGCTTCGCCGCCGGCCCCCTCCGGGCCGCCGAGCATCGCCGAGACCCGCTCGGCCTCGGCGGCGAGCAGCTCGCCGATCTCGGCGATGCGCTCGGCGCCGAGACGGTAGGCGGGGCCGACGACGCTGAGCGCGGCGACGGTCCCGGTGGCGGCGCGCACCGGAGCGGCGACGGCCATGACGTCGGGCTCGACCGCCGCGGCGGCAGCGAGGTAGCCCTCGCCGGGGACGGCGTCGCGGAGGACCCGGCCCACCGCCGACCCGTCCTGGGGGAACCGGTGCCCGATCCAGCTGACGTGCCGGATGGTGCGGTTGCCCTCCGCCTGGTCGATGTAGAGGACGCCGCCGTCTGCGGTGCTCACGCAGAGGTAGGTGGACTCGCCGGTCTCCCCCGCCAGGGCTCCGAGGGAGGGGCGGGCGAAGGCGGTCAGCGAGTCGTGGCTGAGCGCCCGTGCGCCCAGACCGATCAGGCGGTGCCCCGGGTGGAAGGCGCCGCTGTCGTCGCGGCCCACGAAGCCGGTGGACTCCAGGGTGCGCAGCAGGCGCAGCGCCGTGCTGGGGGCCAGCCCGGCGGCCCGGGCGCATGCGGTCAGTGACACGTCGCCGCTTTCGGCGACCACCGCGAGGAGCTCCAGCGCCCGTTCGACCGTGCGCGTGGACTGCTCTGCCACGGCCCCTCCCTTCGATGACGTCCGCCCCGCGGCGGCGCTACTGCAGCGCCCCGCCTGCTCGCGCGCCGGAGCACCGGCAGGGCTCGGATTTTCATTGGATGGAACGCTATTGCCAACAAGCGGCAGAATGACATACTCCGGTCCAGGGCGGAAGGGGTGTTCCCCTTCGGGCAGCAGACCCGGCGCGCCGGGCGGATGAGATCGGGGGTGGCCATGCTGAGCCTGGACGGGACGCCGCTGGACTGCGCACGGATCGCGGCGGCCGCGCGCTCTGCGGAGCCCGCAGGGCTCACCGGGGGCGCGCTCCGCCGCATCGCGGCCGCCCACCGGGGCATCGCCGCCGCCGCGGCGGCGGGGCCCGTCTACGGGCGCAGCACCGGGGTCGGCGCCAACCGCGACGTGCAGGTCGCACCGTCGCCGGATGCGGGCGGGCACGGCCGCCGGATCCTCCGCAGCCATGCCGCCGCGGCCGGCGACACGCTCCCCTCCCCTGCCGTGCGCGCCATGCTGCTGGTGCGCCTCAACCAGATCGCCGTGGGCGGTTCAGGCGTCTCCCCCGCCACTGCGCGGGCGCTGGTGCGCATGCTGGAAGCCGGCGCGCTCCCCGCGGTCCGCGACCACGGAACGGTGGGCACGGGCGACCTTGCCGCGCTGGCGGGCACCGGGCTGACCCTGCTCGGCGAGCGCCCCGCGTCGGCCCCGTGGACTCCGCCGGGCGATGTGGACGGGGCCGACGCGCTCCCGCTGATCAGCAGCAGCGCGCTGACACTGGCGCGGACGGCGCTGGCTGCGGCCGACCTGGAACCCCTCCTGCGGGCCGGCGCCGTGGTGACGGCGCTGTCGGCGCTGGCCGCCCGCGCGAGCACCGCCGCCTTCTCCGCCGACGCCGCGTCGACCTCGCCGTTCGGCGGTTCGGCGCGCGTCGGCGGCTGGCTGCGGGCGCTGCTCGCCGGGGCGGGCGGCGTTCCAGCCCGGCTGCAGGACCCGTTCGCGTTCCGCAGTGCACCGCAGGTGCAGGGGGTGGCGGTCGACGCACTGGACGAGCTCGCCGCCGCGGCCGCGGCACTCACCGCCACGGCGCAGGAGAATCCGCTACTCGTCGGCAGCGGGTCCGCCCACCCGCGCGCCGTCCACCACGGAGGCTTCCACATGGCCGCCCTCACCCTGCGGCTCGACGCCGTGCGCCTGGCTGCCGCGCAGACCGCCCCCGGGGTCCTCGGCCGCCTCCGGGCCCTGTCCGACCCGGCGGTCACCGGGCTCGCTCCGTTCCTTGCGGAGGGCCCGCCCGGGGCGTCGGGCACCATGATCCTCGAATACACGGCCGCGTCCGCCGCCGGGGCGCTGCGCGCCGCCGCCGCCCCGGCATCGCTGGAGACGGCGGTGCTGTCCCGCGGCACCGAGGACGACGCCAGCTACGCACCGCTGGGCGCGCGGCAGCTGGAGGCCTCGGTCGCCGCCCTGCGGCCGCTGCTCGCCGCAGAGCTCGCCACCGCCCTCCGCGCACTCGCCCAGAGCGGAACCGCGGTTCCGGAGCCGCTCGACCGCGCGTGCCGGCTCTACCGCTCCTTCGGCGGGCGCCCCGGCGACCGCGCCGACCGCGACCTGCAGGACGATCTCGCCGCCGCCGAGGAGGCGCTCCCCGTGATCGCCGACATCCTTCCCGCCCCGTCCCGGACGGCGGCACCGGAGCGTGCCGGGACACGGGGCCGCTGAGCGCTTCCCTGCCCCGGGCGCGCCCCCGCCCCGGAAACGCCGCGCGCGGGGACGTCCGCAGGCGGCGGGGGGAGGCCGCGGGACTGCCCCCGGGTTCGTCCGGCGCTCCCCGCGCGGTCAGCGCTCCGGCCCCGTCTCCGCCGCGGCGCCGCCGTCGGCCGCAAGCCCCCGCTACCGCTGCGCGACGGCGTGGAAGGCGGTCTTGGGAGTCCATTCCTCAGCCTCATCCGGGCCGGGCCCGGCCGGCCGGGTGACCTTGGCGATGCCGGAGCTGGCCAGGTCCGCGTCGGTGGCGGGGTCGCCGGTGTGCACCAGCATGGGCTCGCTGAAGGCGAACACGAAGGTCCCCTCGACGCCGGCGGAGGCGAGCGCGTCGATCGACTCGGTGAGGTAGTCGGCCTGGACCTGCTCGTCGCGGGTCACCCCGGCGCTGATGCTCGGCGGGTCGGCGCGGTGGTCGAGGACGTCGTGGCCCGACGCGCCGCGCGCGGCCGCGCCCGGGTAGGCGCAGCAGCCGAATTCGGTGACCAGCACGGGTTTCCCGGCCGCGACGTGCCGCCGGACCTGTTCGGTGTAGACCGGCGCGTTGAGCTCGTCGCGGTAGGTGTCCAGGCCGACATAGTCGAAGCGGGACCAGTCGACCGACTCCCAGTCGCCCGCGCCGTAGGTGATCGGACCGCCGAAAGAGTCCCGGACAGCGGCGGCGAGCCGGCGCAGGAGGCGGTCGAGTGCCCGGTCGAACCGCGATTTCCGGGTGGTGATCAGCCGCGGGAGCCGCTCGCCCCGGTGGTCGAACGAACGCCCCGGCACGATGCCCCGGCTGGTGAGGGTCAGTTCGCAGCCCACGTTGACCCCGATGCGCCCGTGCCAGGACCTCAGGCGCTCCGCGTCCGGCGCCAGATCGCGCAGCGCGGACGCGATCGCACCGGGCCGCGCCTCGATGAGCCGGGGCTGCATCCAGGCGAACAGGCCCATCCCGGCCGCGATGCCGGCGGCCTCGGTCAGCCGCCGCGGGTCGGTGGCCATGATGGAGACGGCGTTGGCGGACAGGTCGTCCCGGATGGCAGCCATGTCCCGGCGCACGTCGTCCAGGCGCCAGTTCGGCCGGGAATGGAAGTCCCTGGCGTAGCGGACGCCGGCGTCGTAGCAGACACCTCGGACGGGGAGGACAGCCACCCGGGCCCCTCTCGGTCGCACCGCACAGGGCAGGCCTGCACCGCACTGCCGCGGCGCCGGCGCCGGCCAGAGCGCAACGGTACCAACCGGCCGCCCGCGGCAGCTCTGCCTCCGGCCCCGGCGGGAACCCCGCGGGGGTGCCCGGCGCCCTTGCGGACGCGCAGCAGGACAGCCGTCCAGCCAAGTCATCCAGCCACTACGCCCTAGTCGCCGACGGTGAAGCGCTCGCCGGTGTGGGCGGGGGACTCCACCTCGTCGAGGAGGGCGACGGCGTAGTCCTCGGCGCTGATCCGACTGGTGCCGGAGGTGTCGACGACGAGGTCGTCCAGGGCGGTCCGGTAGCGCCCGGTGCGTTCGCCCGGTTCGATCTGGGACGCGGGGCTGATGCTGGTCCAGGCGATGTCGTCGACCGTGCGCAGGAATTCGAGGGCGTCGCCGTGCGAGTGCATGATCGCGAGGACCCCGTCGGGCAGGCCGGGCGCGTCCCAGACGCGGCCGCCGTCGGGCGTGCGCAGGCTGCCGGCGCCGCCGACCATGACGAAGCGCGGCACGGCCGTGTCGAGGGCGCGCAGGGTGCGCACGATGGTGCGCGCGGACGGTTCGATGAGCACGTGGTGGCCGGGCCCGTCGCCGCCGCCGACCGCGCTCACCACGACGTCCTTGCCGGTGGCCGCAGCGGCGACCGAGCCGGGGTCGAGGACGTCGCCGGAGACCGCCGTGACGCCCGAGCGGTCGCCGTCGATTCCGGACGGGTCGCGCGCGAGGGCGGTGACGCGGTGGCCGCGCCGCAGTGCCTCGTCCACGATCCGGGATCCGATGGTCCCACTGGCCCCGAAAACCGCGATCTCCACCGTGTCCGCCCCCCTGTGCGCGGCCGTACCGGAGCGCGCCGCTCCCGTTCCGGACGGGCGCACCGGCGCGCCGACTGCCTCGTGGCCATCGTCGCGCGGAGGGTGCGGGCCGCCGCGGCGCCACGCCGGTAACGCTGCGCGGACCTGCGGCGATATGCCGTACCGGCGGCCCTGCGGCGACCCTGCGGCAGCGCCTCCCGCGCACCGGATGGCGCCGCCCCGCGGCCCGGCCGCCCGGCACGCGAACCGGTCAGTGCTGAGGACCGCGCCCGGACCAGGACCAGGCGTAGGCGCCGTCGTCGGCGGCGGTCCCGGCCTCGCCGAGCTCCAGCGGGCGGAAGGTGTCGACCATGACGGCCAGCTCGTCGACCTCCTGGACGCCGATGCTGCGCTCGTAGGCGCCGGGCTGCGGGCCGTGGGCATGGCCGCCGGGGTGCAGAGAGACCGAGCCCTGGCCGATGCCGGAACCGCGGCGGGCCGAGTAGTCGCCGCCGCAGTAGAACATGACCTCGTCGGAGTCGACGTTGGAGTGGTAGTAGGGCACCGGGATCGCGAGCGGGTGGTAGTCCACCTTGCGCGGCACGAAATTGCAGATCACGAAGTTGTTGCCCTCGAAGACCTGGTGCACGGGCGGCGGCTGGTGCACGCGGCCGGTGATCGGCTGGAAGTTCGCGACGTTGAGCGCGTACGGGTAGAGGCAGCCGTCCCAGCCGACCACGTCGAACGGGTGCTCCGGGTAGGTGTAGCGGGTACCGGTGATCCCGCCGGGCCCCGCACCGCGGTGCTTGATGAGGACGTCGACGCCGGTGCCCTCGGCCAGCAGCGGGCCGTCCGGGCCGCGCAGGTCCCGCTCGCAGTAGGGCGCGTGCTCCAGCAGCTGGCCGTAGCGCGACAGGTAGCGCTTGGGCGGCGCGATGTGGCCGGTGGCCTCGATCGCATAGAGCCGGAGCGGTTCGTCGCCGGCGGGGACCCAGCGGTGCGTGGTGGCCCGCGGCAGGACCACGTAGTCGCCGCCGCCGACCGCCAGCGCGCCGAAGACCGTCTCGACCCGGCCCTGGCCGGATTCGACGTAGACGCACTCGTCGCCGACCGCGTTGCGGTAGAGCGGCGAGGGTGCGCCCGCGGCCGCATAGGAGATGCGCACGTCGTCGTTGCCGAGGACGAGGCGGCGCCCCTCGACCGCGTCGGTCTCCCGCCACTCCTCGCCGAACAGGCCGTGCAGCTTCAGGTGGCGCGGCAGGAGCGGCGCGTTGGGCGTGCGCCGCTGGTCGGGCACGGCCCAGGTGCGGGCGTCGGCGATCGCGGAGGGGATCGCGCGGTGGTACAGCAGCGAGGAGTCCGAGAAGAAGCCCTCCTCCCCCATCAGCTCCTCGTAGTAGAGCTGCCCGCTGGTGTTCCGGTGCTGGGTGTGCCGGGTTCGCGGCACTTCGCCCACGCTCCGGTAGTAGGCCATGCGCCGACTCCTTCCGCCTGCGTCCGACCGGTGCCCCGCGCCGCGCCGGTGCGGCGGGAGGGACGGCCCCTCCGGCGGCGCGCCCGGGTCAGGGCGGCTCGGGTGCGGATGCCGTCGGCGGAGGTTCTACCTGCTCGGCGCTTCGCGGCGCGGCCGCCGCGCCGCCGGGCCCGGCCGGTTCCGGCACAGCGCCCGCGGCGCCGAGGCCGGCCGCGGTGCGCACGGCCC
>NZ_BAAGXT010000075.1:0-14276 GCF_054779695.1 Nocardiopsis coralliicola
CTCGGCGTCGGGGCCGCCGGGCAGCAGCGCGGCCGCGGCCGCCAGAGCCAGGGCCAGCAGCCCGGCGCGGGCCGGCCAGCGGGTCAGCCGCGCGGCGGAATCGGCGCCGGCACCGGATTCGGGGGCGCCGGCCCCGGCGAGCCGCTCGGCGCCGAACGCCGCACCGCGCAGCAGCACCAGCACCACGACCAGGGCCGCGCACGCGATCGCGAAGGGGCTGGTCGGGGCGGAGCCGGTGAGCAGTCCGGCCACTGCGGCGCCCCAGCAGGCGGCGAGCACCCAGCTGCCGGCGGTGATCGCCGCCTCGCACGCCGCGCGCCAGGTCCGCCCCGCGGAGCGGGCGTGCAGCCAGAGCCCGGCGTCGCGCACGATCCACGCCGCGGCCAGCGCCGTGAACACCGGCCACAGCGGGCCCGCCACCGCCGCCTTCAGGTCCGGGAAGGCCCCGGCGGCCAGCCCGATCGCGGCGACCAGCCACACCTCGGTACCGAGGAAATAGGGCGCCGCGGCGGCAACCAGGCGGCGCCGCTCCGCCGGTGTGCGGGCGAGCTGCGGCAGCAGCATGCCGAGCCCCACGTCGCAGCCGGCGAGGACGGCGTATCCCCCGGCCAGCAGGGCCAGGGCCAGGATCGGGAGGGTCTCCATGCGCGGTCTCCTCGTGCAGCGGGTCAGAAGGTGGGGGCGGGCTGCCGGTCGCTGCCGTCCGCACCGTCGGGCGCCTCCGGCTGCGCGGCGAGCGGTCCGCCCGCGGGGCCGCGCCGCGCGTAGCGCACCAGCAGCAGGAACGTCACCGCGCCGAGCGCCGCGAAGGCGAGCGTGAACAGGGCCAGTGAGGCCGCCGCGGCTGCCGGCGACAGGTCGGTCATCGCGTCGGCCGTGGTCAGGTGGTGGCGCACGGTCCACGGCTGCCGCTGCGTCTCGCGGAACACCCAGCCGCCGACGCTCGCGGCGTAGGGCAGCACGGGCAGCAGCACCAGCGGCCAGAGCAGCCACCGCCACCGGTCGATCCGCCGCACCAGCCACGCCAGCAGGAGGACCCCCGCCACCGTGGTCAGACCCAGCCAGCTCAGGTACATGACGACTTCGCCGGCCGCCCCGAACGCGGCCGCGGTGCCGCCGGCCTGTTCGGCGGCCTCCTCGATGGCGTCGATCTCGGCGTCGGTGTAGGTGGCACCGCGGAGCGGCGTCTCCGGGCCGAACAGCGCGAACTGGGTGCCGCCGAAGGACACGGTGGGGAAGGCGCCGGCCGCGAGCAGCACGGTTCCGCCCCGGATCCCGCGGCGGAACACCCCGTCGGTGTCGCTGCCCCGCGCCAGGTGGTAGGCGCTGACCGCCACCACCACCGATCCCCCCATCAGCATCGCCGCGAACACCACGTGGAAGAAGGCGAGCAGCGCCGACGGGTTCAGCAGCAGCGCAGCCGGGTCCTCCAGGACCGCGGTGCCGCCCTCCATCCGGAAGCCGCCCGGGTGCTTCAGGAAGCCGTTGGCCACCAGCACCCAGTACGCCGACAGATAGGCGGTTGCGGTGACCACGAGGAAGCATCCCCAGTGCGCCCACCGCCCCATCCGGTCCCAGCCGAAGATCCACAGGCCCAGGAAGGTCGACTCGACGAAGAAGGCGGCCATGGTCTCCACCGCGAGCGGCGCGCCGAACACGGCGCCGAACGCGTCGGACAGCCCGGCCCAGTTGGTCGCCAGCTGCAGCTCCATCACGAGCCCGGACAGGATGCCCATCGCGTAGTTGACCAGGTAGAGCCCGCCCCAGAAGCGGACCGCGGTGTCCAGCGCTGGGTCGCGCCGCCGGACCGCGCGCCACTGCAGGCCGAGGATGTAGGGGGCCATGCCCAGCGTGAAGGCGACGAAGAGGTAGTGCGTGGCCGCGGTGAACGCGAACTGGAACCGCGCCAGCAGGAGCGGGTCGGGGGAGCCGTCGAACATATCGGTGCCTTCGCCGTGGGGTGGGAACACACCGATGGTCGCCCCGCGGCACCGCCGCGGGCATCGCCCTCCGGGATGCGGTCCGCCTACTCCGATCGGCGCGCCGCCGGCCCGCGGATACCTCCCCGGGGGTAGGGGGGAACCCCGGCCCCGCCGCGGGGATCCTCAGGGTCTGTTCCGGGCTGCCAGCCGCTCCGCCCCGCTTCCGGCGGGGTCCGGTGCGCATCGCGGCACCGCGGGGGCCCGGTCCGGCGCCGCAGCCGGGCGGCGCCGGACCGGGGCCGCCCAGCCCCGCGGGACGTCCCCCCCGGCGGCGGCGCCTTCGCCCGCGGTGCGGTCGCGGTCGCGCCGCGGCCCTCCAACACGGCCGCCAGGCCGGCGCCCGCGCCGTTCTCCGCCGCCGGGCCCTTCGGCGGACCGGCGGTGACCGGCACCGGCACAGCCGAGCCCGCAGCGCCGTCCCGCCTCCCGCACCGATCGCCCGCGCCGCGCCGGCGGCCGCTCCGCTGCGGGCCTGCCGCGCAGCTCGTCCGGCGGCTCACCCCTGCGCATGGCGGTGCCGCCGGCCGTGCCGGCGCCCGCGCCGGTGCCGTCAGGTCATCCAGCCCGGAGTGACCAGGGACGTCTCGTAGGCGATCACCACCAGCTGCGCGCGGTCCCGCACCCGCAGCTTCACCATGATCCGGCTGACATGGGTCTTCGCCGTCGCCGGCGACAGCACCAGGCGCTCCGCGATCTCAGCGTTGGACAGGCCGCCGCCCACCAGGGTGAGCACCTCGCGCTCGCGGTCGGTCAGCTCGGCCAGGCGCTCCGTCGGTGCTGTGGACCGGCGCGGCCGGCGGGCGTAGTCGGCGATCAGCCGACTGGTGACGGCGGGAGACAGGAGCGCCTCGCCGCCGGCCACGATCCGCACCGCCTGCAGCAGGTCGGCCGGTTCGGTGTCCTTCACCAGGAAGCCGCTGGCGCCGATCCGCAGCGCCTCGAAGATGTACTCGTCGAGGTCGAACGTCGTCAGCACCACGATGCGCGGCCCGTCGCCGCCCGGGAACGCCGCCGCGATCCGCTCGGTCGCGGCGAGCCCGTCTGTGCCCGGCATCCGGATGTCCATCAGCACCAGGTCCGGCCGGAGCGACCGGGTGAGCCGCACCGCCTCGTCGCCGTCGGACGCCTCGCCCGCCACCTGGATGTCGTCGGCGCTGTCCAGCAGAGCGGCGAAACCGGCGCGGACCAGCGCCTGGTCATCGGCGAGCAGGACGCGGATCATGGGAGCCTCCCGGGTCTGGTGGTGCGGGGCGGACGGCACCGGGGCCGGGCGCCGCCCGCGGATGGATGGGCCGTGCGGGGGCGCGGAGCCGGACCGGACCACCATTATCGCGGCGCGGGCGGTCACGGCTGGTGCGCCGCTGCCGTGCCGGGCGCGGGGAGCTCCGCCTCCACCGTGAAGCCGCCGCCGGCGGGGGAGGACGCGGTGAGCGAACCGCCGAGTGCCTCGGCGCGCTCGCGCATGCCGGTGAGGCCGTTGCCGGGGACGGCGTCCGGCGCTCCGGTCCCGTCGTCGGCGACGGTGATCCGCAGCAGCCCGCCCCTGTAGTCCACGTCCACCGCGACGCGGGCCGCGCCGCTGTGCCGCACCGCGTTGGTGAGCGACTCCTGGATGATGCGGTACGCCGCCGTCTCCACCGGGGTTCCGAGCGGGCGCCGCGCGCCGTGCAGGGTGAAGTCGACGTCCACGCCGGTCCGGCGGGTGCCCTCGACCAGCGCTTCGACGCCGTCCAGCGTGGGCGTGGGTGCGCGCGGCGCGGCCTCGTCGACGGAGCGCAGCACATTGAGGGTGCTCCGCAGCTCCTGCAGCGTGGACTTGGACGTCTCCTTGATGGTGGCCAGCGCCTGCGCCGCCCGCTCCGGCTCGGACTCGATCAGGTACAGCGCGGTTCCGGCCTGCACGTTGATCAGCGAGATGCTGTGCGCGACGGTGTCGTGCACTTCGCGGGCGAGCCGGAGCCGCTCGTCGGCGGCGCGGCGCAGGATCTCCTCCTCGCGCACCCGCGCCGCCTCCACCCGGCTGTGCTCGGCCGCGTCGCGGTAGTCCCGCCGCCACCGGGTGCCCTCCGCCGCCACCAGGACGACCAGCACCCAGGCCAGTACGCCGATGGCTTCGGTGAAGTAGCCGCCGCCGGTTGCGCCCAGCTCCCAGGACTGCACCACGAGCCACTGCGCGAGGCCCATCGACCAGCCGAGCAGGCGGTGGCCGCGCGCCACCGACAGGAAGAGCGCCGCGACGGCCCCCAGCATCAGCGGGCCGTCGGGGTAGGCCAGCGGATAGTAGAGCGCTGCCGAGCCGACGACCACCGGCACCACCGCCCGCGGTGCTGCGGACAGCCAGGCCAGCGGCACGGTCCCGGTGGCCAGCAGCGCATAGCCCAGGAGGTAGCGGTCGGAGAGCGGCCGGTCGTAGGGCGAGTTGTGGAAGAGCTCGAGCCCGATCGTCGGCAGGACCACCAGCGCGGCGACCGCGGCGGCGAGGACGGCGTCGTTCCGGGTCGGCCGGGGCAGCGCGAGGTGTCTCATCGTGGGCCGATGCTATGGGGCGGGGTGGTGCTGGCGCGTCCTCCGCGCGGCGGCGCCGCCGGGACCGGGCGTACTCCCCGCGGAGTAGCGAGGGGAGTACACCCGGTCGTTCCTCACCCGCCGCCGGACGGCGCCCGGCGCCGCTTCCGCCGGCCCGCGAGCGCCCGGGCGGCCGGTTCGGCGCTGAGCGCGGCGAACAGCAGCGCCGCCCCGGCGCCGCCGACCGGGCTCAGCGCCTCGCCGAGGAAGGCGACCGAGATGGCGGTCGCGGTCAGCGGCTCGGCGAGCACCGCCATCGCCATCGCGGAGTCGGAGGCGGTGCGCAGTCCGGTGAAGTAGGCGGCGTAGGAGAAGACCGTGGGCACCGTGCCGAGGAAGAGCAGGAGGCCGAGCGCCTCCGCGGTGGCGGGCACCGCGAGGCCGGCGGGGGCCGCGGCGGGCAGCAGCAGCACGCCGCCGGCGAGCATCCCCAGGCCGGCGTTGGCCAGCGGCGGCAGGCCCTCGACCGGCGTGCGGTTGACCAGCGACATCACGGCGAAGGACAGGCCCGCGCCGAGTGCGCAGGCGATCCCGCCCGCGGTCTGCGCCGCCGTCCCGTCGGTGGCCGGGAACCCGGCGAGCAGGGCGATGCCGAGCATCGCGGCCAGCACCGGTCCGACGGTGCGCAGCGACGGGAGGCTGCGGGCGGCCAGTACCAGGCCGAGCGTGACGAACACCGGCACGCTGCCGATCTTCACCATGGTGGACAGCCCCACCGGGATCAGCGCGAGCGAGGCGAAGTACAGCAGCTGGAAGACGGCGTGCAGCAGGGCGTTGACGCCGAGCCGGACGAGGATGGCCCGGCGCAGCCGAAGGCCGGACAGCCGCCCGGTGACCAGCAGGAACCCGGTGAGTAGCAGGCCGGCGATGAGCAGCCGGTGCGCGGCGATGGCCATGGGCGCCACACCCAGGTCCTGGAGCAGGTGGCCGGCCGGGCCGCTGGTGCCCCACAGCGCGCCGGCGGCGAGCAGCAGTGCTGAGCCGCGGCGGACGTCGGCCGGTGAGTGCCCGGACCGGGACGGCTCCGCCGGCGGCGGAGGCTGCGGTGTGCGGGAAGAACGGGGCGTACGGGAAGAAGATGACGGCACGAAGGACTCCTCCGTCGGCGGAACAGGGACCGCGTCCGGGGTGTGCGCACGCCGACCGCCCGCCGGGCAGGCCGCGGCGGGGGAGTGCGCCTCCCGGTCAGCCGGCCGGGGGAGGCGTCACGAACAGGCGTGACTCGTGCTCCATGGTGTCCTTCTCTGCGTCGTGAGCCCGCTGTCAGCGGGCGTCCGGACTCTATCGGACGCTGCCGCGGCGTCGCCCGGCCGCCCCGCCGGGTTCCCGCGGCAGGCTGCCGCCGCCGGCGTGCCGGCCTGATCGACCAGGGCGTGTGTCGTGGGCGGCTTTCCTCGCGAGCGGTGCCGCCGGGCGCCCGCACCGCACGGGCGACGCGGGAGCAAGCGCGGGCCCGCTTCCCTCCCCGTTTCTCGGCTGGCGAGAACGCCGAGAGGGGAGTGCCCGGGGCGGTGAGTGGACGCACGGCCGCCCACCCGGCACGCCCCGGGGCCGCGCTCGTGCAGCGGCGCGGAGACGCGGGCCGGCCGGTCCCGGCCCCAGCGCCGTGCGGACCGGGCAGCGGTGCCCCATCGCACCGGCGCGCCGGGGCAGCCTCCTCCCGACTGGGTCGCCTGTGCGGCGGGCAGCAGATGGCGCGGGGGCGGCGCGGCGGCTCGGATCTGCCGCCGTGCAGCGCCGGCCGGACACGGCCGTGCAGCCCCGGTCGGCGGCGTCCCGGAGCTCTGCCGCCCCGCCCTGCCGGCGGGTCACCGCGTGCCCGCTGGAGCAGAGGGGCCTCCCCCTGCACTGAGCGCACGGGGCAGCGGGCCGGGCCGGGCGGGCCCGCAGCGGAAGCCGTGCGGCGCAGGCACTCCGGCCGGGTCAGGAGAGGAAGGCGCCGTCGGGAGGGGCCGGGGAGTCGGCGGCGCCGGCGTCGCGGACAGCGGAGGCGCTGGCGGTGAAGGCGGCGAGGTCGGGGCCGGACAGGACGCGGGCCATGTCCGGATCGCGGTGCGCCCGGCGGGCCAGGTCGGCCTCCGGGAGCGGCGCCGCCGAGGCCGCGAGAACCAGGTTGCCGAACCGGCGGCCGCGCAGCACTGACGGCTCGGCGACCAGCGCCGCGTGCCCGAACACCGCGGACGCCGTGGCTGCCTGGGCGCGGGCGTGGCCGAGCCGGCCGCCGTCGGCGACATTGGCCGCGAAGACGCCGCCCGGCCGCAGCACCCGCGCCGCGTCGGCGAAGAACTCTGCGGTGGTCAGCCGGGCCGGGGTCCGCGCGCCGGCGAAGGCGTCGCTCACCACCAGGTCGGCAGAGCCGTCCTGGCGCTGGGCCAGCCACTCCCGCGCGTCGCCGATGCCGACCCGCACGCCGCTCCGCCGGCCCAGCGGCAGCCGCTCCCGAACCAGTTCGACCAGTTCGGCATCGATGTCGACGGCGCGCTGCCGGGAGCCCGGCCGGGTCGCGGCGATGTAGCGGGCCAGAGTGAGTCCGCCGGCACCGAGGTGCAGGACGTCGATCGGCGCGCCCGGCGCGGCCGCAAGGTCGGCCAGGTGGCCGAGGCGGCGCACGTACTCGAAGTCGAGCCGCTCCGGATCGGCCAGGTCGACGTGCGACTGCGGCGTTCCGTCGACGGTGAGCATCCACGCGTCCGGGCTGTCGCTGTCGCCGTCGCGGAGCAGTTCGATCCGCGGTGGCTGCGCACCCGCGTCCGCGCCGTCCGCGCCGCCCCGCCGCGCCTTTCCCATCGCCCGCCCCCCGCTACGCGGCCCGCGCCGGCGGCGGGCTCGCACCCCACAAAGGTAGGCCAGGGCAGCGCCGCCTCCGTACCGGCGCGGCGCGGCGGGCGCCCAAGCAGACGGGCTGCAGCGGGGGTGCGGGGAGGCTAGCCTTGATGCCTGCCCCTGAACTTCTGCGCGGCCCCGCCCGGCACAGTGCCGGAGCGCGGGCCGCCCCGCGTCATCAACCGAGGAGTGGCCGTGCTGCTGCGGATGTCGAACCTGTTCCTGCGCACCCTGCGCGAGGACCCGGCGGACGCCGAGGTGCCGAGCCACAAGCTGATGGTGCGCAGCGGGCTCGTCCGCCGCACCGGCCCCGGCATCTACTCGTGGCTGCCGCTCGGCAAGCTCGTGCTCGACAACGTCGCCGAGGTCGTGCGCCAGGAGATGAACGCCATCGGCGCGCAGGAGCTGCTGCTGCCCGCGCTGCTGCCGCGCGAGTACTACGAGGCGACCGGCCGCTGGACGGAGTACGGCGACGCGCTGTTCCGGCTGCGCGACCGCAAGGGCGCCGACTACGCCCTCGGCCCCACGCACGAGGAGGTCTTCGCGAGCATCGTCAAGGGCGAGTACTCCTCCTACAAGGACTTCCCGGTCTTCCTCTACCAGATCCAGGAGAAGTTCCGCGACGAGGCGCGGCCCCGCGCCGGCGTGCTGCGCGGCCGCGAGTTCCACATGAAGGACTCCTACTCCTTCGACATCGACGACGCCGGGCTCGATGCGTCCTACGCCAAGCACCGCGCGGCCTACGTCCGCATCTTCGACCGGCTCGGCCTGCGCTACACGGTGGTCAAGGCGACGTCGGGCGCGATGGGCGGATCGGCGTCGGAGGAGTTCCTCGCCGAGGCCGCGAGCGGCGAGGACACCTTCGTCCGCAGCACCGCCTCCGACTACGCGGCCAACGTCGAGGCCGTGCGCATCCCCGCGCCCCCGGCCCGCCCGGTCGAAGGGCTGCCCGAGGCCGCCGTGCACCCCACGCCGGACACGCCCACCATCGAGACCCTCGTCGACTTCTTCAACGCCGCCGGCCTGGGCCGCACCTTCACCGCAGCCGACACCCTGAAGAACGTGCTGGTGAAGAAGCGCGAGCCGGGCGAGCAGGAGTGGACGGTCATCGGGGTCGGGCTGCCCGGTGACCGCGAGGTCGACATGAAGCGCCTGGAGGCCGCACTCGAGC
This sequence comes from Nocardiopsis coralliicola, assembly GCF_054779695.1. NCBI lineage: Bacteria > Bacillati > Actinomycetota > Actinomycetes > Streptosporangiales > Nocardiopsidaceae > Nocardiopsis > Nocardiopsis coralliicola. The sequence goes on from NZ_BAAGXT010000075.1 coordinate 8,542, forward strand.
CAGCCGAGGTCGAGCTGCTCGACGAGGACGACTTCACCAGCCGCCCCTACCTCGTCAAGGGCTACGTCGGCCCGTCCGGCCTGCAGGCCAACGGCCACGAGTACTTCGCCGACCCGCGCGTCGTCCCCGGCACCGCGTGGCTGACCGGAGCGGACAAGGCCGACCACCACGTCGTGGACCTGGTCTGCGGGCGCGACTTCACCCCGGACGGCGTGCTCGACGTGGCCGAGGTCCGCGACGGCGACCCCGCGCCCGACGGCGAGGGCACCCTGTACACGGCCCGCGGCATCGAGATCGGCCACGTCTTCCAGCTGGGCCGCAAGTACACCGACGCCATCAGCCTGGACGCGCTCGGCCCCGACGGGAAGCCGAAGCGGGTCACCATGGGCTCCTACGGGATCGGCGTCTCCCGCCTGGTCCCGGTGGTCATCGAGCAGTCGCACGACGACCGCGGCATCGTCTGGCCGCGCGAGATCGCCCCCGCCGACGTGCACGTGGTCGCCACCGGAAAGGGCGACCAGATCGAGGTCGCGCTGCGGATCTCCGCCGAGCTGGAGGCGGCGGGCGTGCGGGTGCTGGTGGACGACCGCAAGGGCGTCTCGCCCGGCGTGAAGTTCACCGACGCCGAACTGCTCGGCGTGCCCACCGCACTGGTCGTCGGCAAGGGCCTCGCCGACGGCGTGCTCGAACTGCGCGACCGCCGCACCGGTGAGCGCACCGAGATCGCCCTCGACAGCGCCGCCGCCCGGGTCACCGAGGCCGTCAAGGCCGACTCTGCGCCCTAGGGCGTGTTGGGTGGATGGCGTTTGTCGCGAGCGGTGTCCTGGTGCGTTCATCGCAAGGCCGACGACGGAGTCAGGGTGGGTTTTCCTGTCGACTGAGGGGAACGCCGCGAGGGGCGTGCCAGGGCGACGCGCAGCAGGACAGTTGTCCACCCAACACGCCCTAGCCGTCTCGAAGGCCTCTGCGCCGCCTGCGCCGCGCCGCCCCACGGGGGGCGGCGCGGCGCAGTGCGCGGGCAGTGGTCCGCCCCGGCGCCCGGCGCGAGGGGCCGGGGGCGCGGCGCCCGGGACGGGCCACCGCGCGGTGCGGCATGCGGCGTTCTGCGGCGCCGGTGCCCGCGGTGCGGCACCTCGGGCCGGCGGCCGCGGAAGCGGGCCGATGGGGGACGGGAAGGGGCCCGACACCCGCGGCCAGGCAACCGGCGCCGCCGGCCGCAGCCCCGTGGCGGACACGCGGCGGCGCAACCGCAGTGCGCTTCAGCCGCGACTTTCCGCTCCGCTCCGCTGCGCACCCGGCTCCGGCCGGCGGCGGCGGAGTGCAGCGGCAGGGGCAGAGACGGGGGGGATCAGCCCCGTGCGCGGTACCGCGGGCTGTGCCGCCCTGCGGTGCGGGAGCTGCGGCGCGGCCGGGTGCGTCCGATCGGCCCTGCTGCGCGCGGCGCTCCGAGGGGCCGTGCGGGCCGGCGCCGGAGTCCGCGTCGTGCCGGACCGCGGAGCCGCCGGCGCACTCAGTCGCCGGGGTCCGCCGGGGCGGTCTCGGCGGGCGCCTCGTCCTTCTGCTCGTCGTCGTAGCCGGGGAACGGGCGCAGCCCGGCGTCCCACTCCAGCGAGCGGACGACCGCGGCCTGCAGGTCGGTGGCTGCCATCTCGCGCAGCGGGCTGGCGGGGACGCCGGCCAGCTGCAGCGCCCCCTGGCGCGAGGTGCGCTCCAGTTCGCGCGCGTAGCCGGAGAGGTCGTCCTCGGAGTCGGACTCGGGCAGCGTGTAGGCCGCCTCGGCGGGCGCCGGCTCGGTGTTGCGGTCCACCAGGGCCTGGCGCAGCGCGTCCCGCTGGGCGCGGTGCGCATCCAGGTGGCGGTAGCAGCGGTCCTTCTGGGCGCCTTCGGAGCGGGCGCCGATCCAGGCGTAGCCGTAGACCGCCGCGTGTTCGCCGCGCAGCGCGTTCTGCAGCGCCTCCACCGGGTCGACAGCGCCGTCCGGCGCCTCCGCGGTGGGCGAGGCGCCGTCTGCGGGTGCGGTGCGGGGACGCGAGCGCGGCGCCGTCATCCGGCCTCCTCGGAGAGTAGATGGACGTGGCCGAGGCCGCAGGCGCCCACCGCGGCGAGCAGCTGCCCCAGCGCGGGCTCCAGGACCTGGGCGCACTCCTCGGTACGCGCGACCGCGGCGGCCTCCTCGGCCGTCTGCAGGTCGCCCAGGCCGGGCGGGGCGTCGGGCAGCGGCTCCGGCGAGGGGGCGGGCGAGACACCGTCGGCGGTCCCCTCCGGTACCGGCTCGGGCGACCCGTCTCCGCCGTCCTCGGCGCCGCCGCGGTCGGGCAGGCGGGCGCGGAGGGCGGCCAGGTGGGCCTCGTGCCGGTCCAGCATGGCCTGCAGCATCTTCACCGGCTCCGCGCCGTCGCCGATCGCCGCGCGGTAGCGCTCGACCAGCCGTTCCACGCTGCTGACCGCGCCGCGCAGGATGCGCTCGTCCTGCCCCATCTCGCTGGGGTACCACCGGCCGCTGCCGGAGCAGCCGGCCAGCCCCGCGGCCGCCGCCGCCGCTGCCGCTGCGGCGAGGAGCACGGTGCGGCGGCTCGTCCCTGTGCCCGAACGGGGCCGACCACCCCGACCGACCGACGCGCCCAACCCTCGTCCTCCTCCGCCTTCGCCCCGCAAACCAGGGGCCTATCCTGCCACGGGGAGAGCTCCGGACCGTGCAGCGCAGGGCGGGCGTGTGGCGGGATTCTGCGTCCGGTACCGGACGCTTCGGAGCACGTGCGGGACCCGTACGCCGCGCTCTCCGCCGACCGCTCCGCGTGCTCGCGCGCCCGCGCGCAGCGGTCTCCCGCCCGCAGGCGCCGGCGGGTCGGCCCCGCCCGGCGGGGGCTGCGGCCGTACTGCGCAGATTGCCTGGGGAGGGCGCGAATGTGGATACCCTGGGAGGCGAGCCGCGGTCGCAGCGACGCGCGGATGACTTTCATGCACAGCTGGACCGCCCCGGCACCGATCTGCGGCACCGGGCGGAATTCCCTTGGGGAGGATCGCGGATGGGCGCTCAGGAGCAGGTGGCCGCCCTGCTGGAGCCGGTGCTGGCGCAGGCCGGCCTGGACCTGGAGGCGGTCGAGATCGCCCCGGCCGGCAAGCGCCGCCTGCTGCGCGTGGTCGTCGACTCCGACGACGGCGTCGACCTGGACAAGGTCGGCGACGTCAGCCGCGACATCTCCGCGGCCCTGGACTCCTCCGACGCCATGGGCGGCGCCCCCTACGTCCTCGAAGTCTCCTCGCCCGGCGTCGACCGGCCCCTCACCCTCCCCCGGCACTGGCGCCGCTCCCTCGGCCGGCTGGTTGCGGCGCAGCGCGCCGGCGGCGCCGGCGAGGTCGCGGGCCGGATCGCGGAGGCGTCGGAGACCGGCGTCGTGCTGGAGACCGGCAGCGGGACCGAGTCCTTCGGCTACGCGGAGCTCGAGCGCGCCCGGATCCAGGTGGAATTCCGCCGCGATGGCGACGGCGGCGACACCGCCGCGGCGGACTAGAGGGGGAGCCCCGTGGATATCGATATGAGTGTCCTGCGCAGCCTGGAGCGCGAGAAGGACATCTCGGTGGACCTCGTCGTCGCGGCGATCGAGGACGCTCTGCTCATCGCCTACAACCGCCAGGAGGGCGCGGAGACGCAGGCCCGCGTCGAACTGGACCGCACCAGCGGCCACGTCACGGTCTGGGCGAAGGAGACCGACGAGGACACCGGTGCGGAGCGCGAATACGACGCGACCCCTTCCGGGTTCGGCCGGATCGCCACGTCGACCGCCAAGCAGGTCATCCTGCAGCGGCTGCGCGACGCCGAGGACGAGCTGACCCTCGGCGAGTTCGCCGGCCGCGAGTACGAGATCGTCTCCGGCCTGATCCAGCAGGGCCAGGACCCGCGCAACGTACTGGTCGACCTCGGCCGGGTGGAAGCGGTGCTTCCGCCGCAGGAGCAGGTGCCGGGTGAGGCCTACCCGCACGGCGAGCGGCTGCGCGCCTATGTCGTGCAGGTCCGCAAGGGCCACCGCGGCCCGTCGGTGACCCTCTCGCGCACCCACCCCAACCTGGTGCGCAAGCTCTTCGAGCTGGAGGTTCCCGAGATCGCCGACGGCACCGTGGAGATCGCGGCCATCGCCCGCGAGGCGGGCCACCGCACGAAGATGGCGGTGCGCTCCAACAAGCCCGGCGTCAACGCCAAGGGGGCCTGCATCGGCCCGCTGGGCAGCCGGGTGCGCAACGTGATGGCCGAGCTCAACGGTGAGAAGATCGACATCGTCGACCACTCCGAGGACCCCGCGGTCTTCGTCGGCAACGCGCTCTCGCCGGCGCGGGTCAGCCGGGTGGAGGTGCTGGACGCGGCCGCCAAGGTGGCCCGGGTCACCGTGCCCGACTACCAGCAGTCGCTCGCCATCGGCAAGGAGGGCCAGAACGCCCGGCTCGCCGCCCGGCTCACCGGATGGCGGATCGACATCCGATCCGACGTGCCGGAGAACGACGAGCAGCCGGCCAGCGCCGACGGGCGGGACGGCGGCGCCGACGGCGGAACGGCCGATGCGCCGGCGCGCTAGACTGGGCGGCGGCGGTTCGCAGACACCCGTGCGCACCTGCGTCGGGTGCCGGTCCCGGGCGCCCCAGTCCGGCCTTCTGCGGCTCGTCGCCGACGGAGGAAGGGTCCTGCCCGATCCGCGCGGCACCGCACCGGGGCGGGGGGCCTACCTGCACCCCGATCCGGAGTGCTGGCGCGCCGCGCAGCGGCGGCGGCCCTGGCCGCGCGCCTTCCGCGCGGCCGGCCGCTACGACGACTCCGCCGTGGCCGCCCGCTTCTGAAGCGGGTGCGCGCGTTGGAGTCGGCCGGGTCTGCGGGATAGGGTTGGAATGATCACGCTGCCCGGGACGTTGCCCCGTGTCGGCGGTCGATTCATGCCGCAACCGCGGTGAACTGACCCATTGTTGTGTAGCGACGAGGAAGCGGGTCGAGATTGCGATGAGCGCTCGATGAGTACGCAGCGATGAGTACGTCAAGCTAGCGACGGTCCGGTACACGCCCATGTCCCGGACCGAAGTAGAGGAGAGCAGTGGCGAAGGTCCGGGTGTACGAGCTCGCTAAGGAGCTCGGTGTAGAGAGCAAGGTCGTCATGGCCAAGCTCCAGGAATTGGGCGAGTTCGTCCGATCGGCGTCTTCGACGATAGAGGCTCCGGTCGTCCGCAAGCTCACTGACGAGTTGAAGCCTGGCTCCGGCGGGAAGAAGGGCGGCGCTGCCGCCAAGCCGCAGGAGCCCAAGCCGCGCAGCGAGGCCAAGCCGGCCCCGAAGCCCGGCCCCAAGCCGGGTCCCAAGCCCGGTCCGCGCCCGGCCGCCGAATCCGGCGGCGAGGCGCCTGTAAGCAGCCCTGAGCAGGATTCCCAGGATTCGGCTGACGGCGGCGCGAGTGCCGCCAAGCCCGCGCCGAAGCCGGGTCCCCGGCCTGCCGCGCCCAAGCCGGGCGGCGGCTCCGCCCAGGGCGGCGGCCGCGGCGAGCGCGGCGGCCGCGGCCCCAAGCCGGGCCCGCGGTCTAGCGGACCGCGTCCGGGCAACAACCCGTTCTCGGCGCAGCCCACCGGCATGGGCGCCAAGCCCGGCCCGCGTCCCGGTCAGGGGCAGGGCCAGGGTCAGGGGCAGGGCCAGGGCGGCCCGCGTCCCGGCGGCGGCGCGCCGCGTCCCGGCGGTGCCCCGCGCCCCGGCGGCGGTGCCCCGCGC
>NZ_BAAGXT010000076.1:0-13949 GCF_054779695.1 Nocardiopsis coralliicola
GCTGCCACGCCTTTTTGTGGTGGGGAGGGGTTGGAGGGCTTTTGGTTCTCTGGCTCCTCCCTTCTTTTTTTGCCCACCCTTGTGAACATGTGAAATCGGCTTTCGGGTGCCGTGGACGGCGGCGAGGCCGGTGCCGTGCGCGTGCTCCGGACAGCACAGCGGGCCCCGCCGAAATGCTGCGGCGGGGCCCGGGATTCGACGGGGAACCGACGCGGGTCAGGCGCCCGGGCCGAAGTTGTTCATGCTGCCGCCCGGGTTGACCGTGGCATCGCCGCGGTAGGCGTAGCCGCCGTAGGCCGCACCCTCCACGAAGGTCCAACCGCCCAGGCTCATCCCGTTCAGCGGCACGTACCAGCCGGCTGCGTTCGGGTCCTCGTAGGCGCGCAGCGAGAAGTGGATGTGCGCGCCCGTCGTTGAGCCGCCCGCGCAGAGGCTGTTGCCCTGGGTGCCTAGGTAGTGTCCTTCGGCGATGTCGTTGCCGGGCAGCTGCTGGTAGTCCTCCAGGTGGTAGTAGTCCGTCGAGTAGCCGTTGTCGTGGATGACGCGCGTCCAACCGGTGCACAGCGAATAGGCGTAGCCGCCCGCCGCCGCGCGCGCCTCGCCGGCGCCGCCGGCGAAGTCCACCGAGCTGTAGGGCGGGCCCGAGCTGAACCCGTGCGGGCCGCCCGTCATCACCATCGAGCTGCCGGTGGAGAACGGCAGCCCCACACCGGTCACCTGGGAGGCGGAAGCGCCGCCCGGTTCGGTCGCGGCGGCGAGTCCGCTGCGCTCCTCCTCGTCCAGTAGTGACGAGTCGGCGAGCAGGTCGGAGAAGACCGCGTCGCCTTCGAGGCCGACCGTCCAGGCGCCGCCCTCCAGTTCGGCGGCGAACAGCCACGCGTAGGGCTCGGCGCCCTCCTGCTTCGGCGCGGTCACCATGGCGACGCCGAACGCCGCCTCGCCGGCCGACTCGCGGATGTCCACCCGGACGTCGCGCCCCTGGGAGTCGAGCGCGGACAGCTGGGTGGAGCGCTCGTCGAGGACGTCGGTGACGACGGCGTCGGCGAGCCCGGATTCCGCGGATGCGGCGCCGTTCGCGGTGGGCAGGCCCGCTGCCGCGGTCTCGGAGGTCACCTCGACGTTGTCGGCGGTGCTGTAGGCGGTGGGGACAGGGTCAGCGGAGGCCGGGGCCGCCATGCCGAAGAGCAGAGCGGCCGAGGCGGCACCGAGCGGAACGAATCGGGCACGGCGAAGTAGGGAGCGGGGGATGGCAGCCACGGATTCCTCCAGGGGCGTCGAACGAGCGGGGAACGACACTGCGCCCAGCGCGGCGCAGCTACGGCAGAGTAACTACGCCCTCAAAGGCCGACAAGGGTCCCCGCTGGCTGCCTGCGCCCCAGCGTCTCCGCTGCTTCCGCTGCTTCCGGTCCGGCCGCGTTCGGTCAGCCCAGTGCCGCGATCCACGCGCTGGCGCGCTGGTGGAGTGTGCGGGCGGCCGCAAGCCGCTCCGGCTCCGGGGCGAGCAGCACCGAGTTGAAGGAGTGCGGCAGGCCCTCGTACTCGTCCAGGGTGACCTGCACGCCGGCAGCATCGGCGGCCCGGGCGAACCGGTGCGCGTCGTCGAGCAGTACCTCGCGGGTGCCCGCCCCGAGCAGCAGCGGAGGCAGCCCGGTCGGATCGCCGAACAGGGGCGACTGCGGCGCCGCGTCGGCCGGAGCCTCTTTGAGGTACTGGCTGCAGAGGGTGGACAGCGTGGTGGCGTCGATGAAGTCGCGGCCGTCATTGCTGCTGAGCGACGGGCTGGACAGGGTGAGGTCGGTGATCGGGGAGAACGCGATGGCGCCCGCGGGCATCGGCGTTCCCGCGTCGCGGAGGTACAGCAGCGCTGACAGCACCAGGGTGCCGCCCGCCGATTCACCGGACAGCACGACCTTCTCCGGCGGTACCCCCCGGTCGAGCACCCAGCGGTAGGCAGCGAGGACGTCCTCCAGCGCCGCCGGGTAGGGGTGCCGCGGGGCCAGTCGATAGGTGACCCCGAACGCCGGCCGGCCTGCGGCACGGGAGAGCCGGTACGCCATCAGCCGCTCCATCACTGGATCCCCCGCGGCGAATCCGCCGCCGTGGACGTAGAGGAGGACACCGTCGCCGGCGGTGGCCCCGCCGGCGGAGACCCACTGGCCGTGGATGCCGCCGCTGTGCGGCAGTGCCGCGGCGGTGTCGGCGTCCGCGGGCAGCGTGAAGGGGCTGCCGAAGAGCGACTGGAGCGCGTTCACGGCGGCGTTGGCGTCGGCGCTGGACAGGGCGATGCGCGAGTGGTCCATAGGCCGCCAATCCTGGTGCCGCGGCGGTCCGCAGGCAAGCTCCGCGGTGCGGCCTGGGATGATTTCGGTGCACCGGATACCGCGGTACCGCAGGCCCCGACCGTAAGGAACGCACGTTGGTCCCCACCGTCACGCTCAACAACGGAATCACGATGCCGCAGCTCGGCTTCGGCGTGTACAAGGTCGACGACGGCGAGGCGGAGCAGGCCGTCGGCATGGCGCTGGAGGCGGGCTACCGCAGCATCGACACCGCCACGCTGTACCGGAATGAGGCCGGCGTGGGCCGGGCCGTCGCCGGGTCGGGGTTGGACCGCGGCGACGTGTTCGTCACGACGAAGCTGTGGAACACCGACCAGGGCTACGACGCGGCACTGGCGGCGTTCGACGCATCGCTGGACCGGCTCGGCATGGACTACGTCGATCTGTACCTGATCCACTGGCCGTGCCCGGAGAAGGACCTCTACGTGGAGACGTGGCGAGCGCTGGAGCGGATCTACTCGGAGGGCCGGGCCCGCGCGATCGGCGTCTCCAACTTCCAGCCGGCCCACCTGGACCGGCTCCGCGCAGAGACGGCGACCGTCCCGGCCGTCAACCAGATCGAGCTGCACCCGCGCCTTCCGCAGGCAGAACTGCGCGCCTACGACGCCGGCGCGGGGATCGCCACCGAGGCGTGGAGCCCCCTCGCGCGGGCCCGCGGCCTGTTCGACGCGCCCCAGCTGCTGTCGGTGGCGCGCAAACACGAGCGGTCCCCGGCTCAGGTGGTGCTGCGCTGGCACCTCCAGCTCGGTGTCGTGGCCATCCCGAAGTCGGTCACCCCGGACCGCATCCGCGAGAACCTCGCCGTGTTCGACTTCGCCCTCGACCCCGCCGACATGGCCGCCCTCGCCGAACTGGAAACCGGCGAACGCGTCGGCTCCCACCCCGACACCGTCAACTGACCCGCGCACCCGGGAACCACGACGATTCCCGCGTACGCGGGGGTGCGGCTACCGGTTGACCTGGTAAATCCGACGCGTCAGTCCATTCCTGCATGCGGGGAGCTGCGTGGTGACGGCCGAAGTGACCGACGAGCAGGCCGGTCCATTCCCGCGTGTGCAGGAGCTGCAAGGGCTGAGCTGCGGCAATGTGTGGCGTTATCATAATGAGACTGAAGTGGCCAGGTTGTTGCCACGCGCGGGCGCGGGAGTGCACGGGCCATACGTCTCTGCGGGTGCGGTGCTGATGGCGGGTGACCGGATAGTGGCCGCAGCATATCTCCGGGCTCCGGGTGGCGGAGGGATCGACGGAGCCGCGGGCAGCAGCTGCCTGAGCTCGGGCGGGCGAGACCGACCGGCGGTGTCGGGATCGGTTCGGGGCGGGCGGGCGAGGCGGCGATCCGGGGGCCAGTGCGCGGGGTTCGGAATGTAGTTGAAAACTGAACTGTTGTGCCGGGTGTCAGCCCCGGGCCGCGGTGGTCCGCGGGAGCGCACCGGAGGAGGAGCCCATGGACGTCCGCCCGAGCGGGATCCACCATGTCACGGCCATTGCGAGCGATCCTCAGGCCAACGCCGACTTCTACCTGAACGCGCTGGGCATGCGCCTGGTCAAGAAGACCGTCAACTTCGACTCGCCCGAGACGTACCACCTGTACTACGGAGACCGGGACGGCAACCCGGGCACCGTCATGACGTTCTTCCCCTGGCCGGGCGCGCCCAAGGGGCGCGCCGGCGCCGGCCAGGCCACCACCACCTCGTTCTCCGTGCCCGAAAGCTCTCTCGGCTGGTGGAGCGGGCACCTGGCGCGGCTCGGTATCGAAGCCACCCGCCCCGCGGAGCGGATGGAGGAGGACGTCCTCCAGCTGCGGGACCCCGACGGCCTCGCGGTCGAGCTCGTCGCCTCCGCCGACGCGCACGACACCCAGCCGTGGGACGGCGCATCGGTGCCCGGCGAGCACGCCATCCGGGGCATCCGTGCGGTCACCCTCACCGAGCACGACGTCGAGGGCACCGCCGCGATGCTCGGCGGCACGCTCGGTTTCGACCTGGCCGAGGAGCGCGGCGGCCGGTTCCGCTTCCGCATCGGCGGCCAGCGCGACTCCGGCGTCGGCGGGGTCGTCGACGTGGTCGCCGACCGGAGCGCGCCGGAGGGGCTCGTCGCGGCCGGCACCGTGCACCACGTCGCCTACCGGGCGCCGGACACCGCCACCCAGGACGGCTGGCGGCGCTCTCTCGCCGACGGCGGGGTCGACGTGACCGAGATCCGCGACCGCTCCTACTTCACCTCCATTTACTTCCGCGAACCCGGCGGCGTGCTGCTGGAGATCGCGACCGACGGACCCGGCTTCGACTACGATGAGCCCCTCCTGCAGCTCGGCCGGTCGCTGCGGCTGCCCCCGTGGCTCGAACCGCGCCGCGCCGAGATCGAGAAGCACCTTCCGGAGCTGGTGGTATGAGCACCGAATCGCACGTCCACGTGCACCGCCCCGCCACGCGCCCCGGTGCGCCGACCCTCGTCCTGCTGCACGGCACCGGCGCCGACGAGCACGACCTGCTCGGGCTCGGCGCCGCCCTGGATGCCGGCGCCGGGCTGCTGTCGCCGCGCGGCAACGTCGACGAGAACGGCATGAACCGCTGGTTCCGGCGGATCCGCGAGGGCGTCTTCGATGTCGACGATGTGGAGCGCCGCGCCGGCGAGCTGGCGGAGTTCATCGGCGACGCGGTGGAGTCCTACGGACTCGACCCGCGCTCGCTGGTGGCCGCCGGCTTCTCCAACGGCGCCAACATCGCTGCTGCGCTGCTGCTGCTCCACCCCGGACTGCTGCGCGCCGCGGCGCTGTTCGCGTCTGCGCCGCCGCTTCAGGACCGGGAGCCGCCGTGGGTGGACCTGTCCGGGACCGACGTGTTCCTCGGCTCCGGAACCGCCGACCAGGTCACCCCGATCGGCGGTGCCCGCCGCCTCGCCGGGCAGCTGCGCGACCGCGGCGCCTACGTCGACGAGGTCGAGCACCCGGGTGGGCACGCGCTGCCGCCGGAGGTGGCGGCAGCCGCGCAGAAGTGGCTGGCGGGGCTGGCGTGAGTACCGAAGCGGAGCCGAGGGCTGCGGAGGCCGCGGACGGCCCGTGGCTGACTGCGCGCGAGCAGCGGGTGTGGCGCAGCTATCTGCGGGCGCAGTCGCGCATCGACACCGAGCTCGACGGCGGCCTGCGCCGCGGGTCCGGCCTGACCCTGGTCGAGTACGGGATTCTGGTAACCCTGTCGGAGTCGGCGGACCGGCGGATGCGGATGCGGCACCTGGCCGACAGCGTCCTGGTGTCGAAGAGCCGGCTGACCCACCAGATCGCGCGGCTGGAGTCGGCCGGCCACGTCCGCCGAGAGCCGTGCGAGGACGACCGCCGCGGGTTCTGGGCGGTCCTCACCGACTCCGGTCTCGCGGTGCTTCGGGCTGCGGCTCCAGCCCATGCCGCCCAGGTCCGCGCCCGCGTCTTCGACCGCCTCAGTCCGGCCCAGATGGCTGCGTTCGGCGAGATCATGGCGCTCCTCGAAGCAGACGAACCCTCGCCTGCGCCCGCCGCGGCCCCTCGCGGTGACGGCCCCGCGCAGTAGGAGCGGAACCGCACTGCGGCAGCGGGCGGCTGTGTGCCGCCGGTGAGAGGTGCGGGCCGATCGGCAGGCCCGCTGCGCAGCTGAGCCGTGCTCCCGCTGCATGCGGATCCCCGGGGCCCGGCCGCGGGGCGGTAGCCGCCGATGCGGCGGCCGCCCCCTGCTTCGGAGCCGGCACCCGCCGGCAGAACACGACCGCCCAGATCGTTGATGGAATGTGTGTCCTGGTCAGCGGTCGTCAGCGGTCGGCGACCGCTTGGCCGGGGTGCCGATCAGCCGGCTGTGCCCGATGGCCGCGTTCCGCGCCGCGATCCGCCGGCACGCCCCGGCCCGCAGTCCCGCAGCGGTGCGGGCGCCATGGGGCTCCAGCCCGAAGTGGTTCGTCAGCGTCCAGGCCGCCGCCCCGACCTGCCGGCGCCACCAGTCCGGGAACACCTTCACCTCCGTGGCCGCAGCTGGTCCACCGATCTCCCAGCAACGCCCTAGGCGCCGGGGCGCGAGGACGCCTCCAGTGCCAGTAGGGCGCGCTTGCGGTCGAGACCGCCCGCGTAGCCGGTCAGCGAGCCGTTGGCGCCGACGATGCGGTGGCAGGGAACGATGATCGGGATGGGGTTGCGGTTGTTGGCCCCGCCGACCGCGCGGGCCGCTCCCGGCGCGCCCAGGTCGGCCGCCAGCGCTCCGTACCCGCTGGTGGCGCCGTAGGGGATGGTCGTGAGCGCGGCCCACACTCGCAGCTGGAACGGCGTGCCCGCCGGCGCCAGCGCGACGGTGAACCGCGTCAGCTCGCCGGCGAAGTAGGCGCTCAGCTCGTCGGCCGCGGCCTGCAGCGAGGCGGGGTCGTGCACGGCGCCCTCGGGGGGAGCCGGGTCGAAATGGACGCCGGTCAGTGCGCGCCCGTCACCGCGCAGCAGCAGATCGCCGATCGGCGTGGCCACGACCGCGTATCGGCCGGGTCCCGGCTCCGGGGCGGTGAACTCCAGCGGGGCGGTGCGCTCCGCGGTGTCGCGGGCGGCCGCGGACGGTGCCGCGCCGGGCAGGTCGAGCGGCAGCTGGCCGTCGGACGCGGTGGTCTTGTTCACGGTGCAGTCCTTTCGGTGTCCTCCTGCACAGCGGCGTGCCAGAGGTAGTGCGTGGCGTAGGAGCGGTACGGGCCCCAGGCGCGGCCGCGCTCGGCGAGCGCGGCGTCGCTGCCGGAGGCGCCGAGCCGGTGCAGGCGGTCGCGGACGACCAGGTCGCGGTGGAGCAGCACGTCGGGGTCGCCGAGCACGCGCATGCGCACGGCGTCGGCGGTCCACGGCCCGATGCCGGGCAGGGCGAGCAGGGCGGCCGCCGCTTCGTCCCGGTCGGCGCCCGCGCCGAGGTCGACGGAGCCGGGCGTGCCGGGCGCCAGCGTGAGCGCGGCAGCCAGCGCCCGCACCCCGCGGGCTCGGCTGCGGGGCAGCGGCAGCTGTGCGGGGTCGGTGCCGGCGAGCACGGCTGGCGAGGGAAAGAGCCGCTGCACCCCGGGCGACACCGCGGCGAGCGCGGGCGGCAGCGGCGTGCCGAGGTCCGCGGCGATGCGCCCGGCAACCGTGCGGGCGGAGGCGACCGACACCTGCTGTCCGACGACGATGCGCGCCGCATACTCGGCGGCGTCGGCGGCGCCCGGCGCGCGCAGCCCCGGAACCGCCGCAACGGCAGGCGCCAGGAGCGGGTCCGCGGAAAGGACAGCGGCCACCGCGTCGGGATCGGTGTCGAGGTCGAACAGGCGGCGGCAGCGGTGCACGGCGGTGCCGAGGTCGCGCAGGTCGGTGAGGTGGAGCCGGCACTCCATGTGCGCGGTGCCCGGGGCAGGCCGGTCCACCTCGACGACCCCGGGGCCGTGCGGGAGCGCCAGAGCCCGCCGGTACCGGCGGGCGTCGACCTCCTCGACGCCGGGGACGGCGCGCGCCGCCAGGAAGGCGAACAGCGGTCCGTCGGCGAAGGGGCGGCGGAACGGGAGCCGGAGCGGTACGCCGCTCGGAGCGGTGGCGCTGGGTGCATGGGCGCGGCTGCGCAGCCGGGTGGGGCTTTCCGCGAAGACCTCGCGGACCGTGTCGTTGAACTGCCGGATGCTGGTGAAGCCGGCGGCGAAGGCGATGTCGCCCATCGGCAGGGCGGTGGTCTCGATGAGGATCCGCGCGGTGCGGGCGCGGCGGGCACGCGCCAGCGCGAGCGGCCCGGCCCCCAGTTCGGCGGTAACCATGCGGTTGAGCTGGCGCTCGCTGTAACCGAGCGCTGCCGCCAGGCCGCCGACCCCGTCCCGGTCCACAGCGCCGTCGGCCAGCAGCCGCATCGCCCGCCCGACCGCGTCGGCGCGCTCGTTCCACTCCGGCGATCCGGGAACCGCGTCGGGGCGGCACCGCTTGCAGGCGCGGAAGCCGTGCGCCTGGGCCGCAGCCGCCGAGGGCGCGAACCGGACGTTCTCCCGCCGCGGAGTCACTGCGGGGCAGCTCGGCCGGCAGTAGATCCGGGTGGTGGTGACGCAGGTGTAGAACACGCCGTCGAACCGCGCGTCGCGGCTGGAGACCGCGCGGTACCGCTGCTCATCGTCCATCCTCGTGGCCATCACGCCTTCCATTCTCGGTCACCCCGTGCGGCACTTCTGGCGGAAATCAGACATGGCCGTTTCGGTCCAGCCGGATCGCCCCCTCTCCGGTGGCGGCTTCGGCGGATCGGCGGCAGTGGGCGGGGTGCCGCCCCGCTGCTGAGCCGGCGGAGTCAGCACGGGGCGCTCGGCGGGTAGGAGATCCGCGTCGAACCGGGTGGTGGCGCGCGGGGGGAGCGCGCGCTGAACCGTGCCGCGCGTCGCCATGCCGCCCGCCTGCACTGGCCGCGCCCACCTGGGGCGCCGGAATGCCTTTTGGTGACCATGCCGGCTTCCGGCTCTGGCGGAAATCGGACGCGCTTGCGCGGTGTTCTGTCCGGGGCCTGGATGGTGGGGTGAGGACGTGGTGGGTGGGCAGCCGTCCTGTTCGCACCGCTCTGGCGCGCCCCTCGCTGCGTTCTCCCCGGTCGAGGAGGCGAGCAGGAAAAGCGGACCCGCACTGACCCCTTCGCCGGCCGTGCGACGGGTGCACCCGGCGAGACCGAGCGCGACGAACGCCACTCTGCGACCTCGGGCTGGTGGGTCGGCTGTGCGGGTGGCGCACTGTCCCGCTGCGGGCAGCTCGGCCGGTAGTAGATCCGCGGCGAACCGGGTGGTGGCTCGCAGGGGAACGCGCCGCCGTACCGAATTCCCGGTCGCCCCGAGCGGAACCCCAGCGGAAACCAGCCCCCCCCGGGGTGCCCTGCGGCGGGAGGTGCGCCCTGTTCTGCTGTCACGGGCGCGGCGGGGTCTGCGGTATCCCTTCGGAAGCGGGCGTGCCGGCTCTGCGGATCAGGTGGGCGCGGTACGGAGCAGCTCGTCCGGCAGCGGAGCCGGTGCCGGCCTCGCGGCGGTCGAGCCGGGAGACGTGCTCCCGAACCGTGCGCCGCGCCCTGCTGTTCCGCGGTAGCGCTGGTCACCGCTCTCCCCATGGTTCAGGCGCCCCCGTTCCGGGCTCTCCGGCGCAGGACCTGGGGCGGACTCGGTTGCGCGGTGCCCCCACTGCGGGAAACGCGCCATTCTGCGGTTCCGGGCAGGCGGACAGCGGGCCGCGGCCAGCGAGGTCCGCTCGCTGCGGATGTGGTGGCGCGCGGCAGGAACGCGGCGCCATGCCGCGCGGCGGTGCTGTTCATCGCCCGCCGCCGGATCACCTCCAGATTCGCTCGCGCTGAGCGGATCGCCGAGCGGGAGCCGGACACGGCTGCTCCCGCCTGCCGTCAGAATCCCTCGTGCCGCAGCCGGGGGCAACGGGTGGTTCGCGACCTGTGGACAACCGGGACCGCGGGCCGGCGCACCTGCGCGCCTGCGGCGCCAACGCCGGCGGTGGGTAGTCTGGGGGTGCGGCACCGAGTGCCGGCTGCTCCGGAGACCCGTTGAGCGAGGCGCCGCCGCTGTCCACGGCCGATCGGCCGTTCCCGCTGTGTTCCAGCGCAATTCCCGCTGTGCCGTGTGCTGCCGTGCTGCGCTCGTCGAAGGGGAACTATGCGCTCGCCACTCTCTCCAGTTCCACCCGCCCGGTGGTCGGTCCTGGCCTTCGGGCTGGGTGCGTTCGCCGTGCAGGCGGACTCGTTCGCGCTGAGCTCGGCGCTGCCCGCGGCAGGGGCCGACCTGGGTGTGCCGCCGGACCGGCTGGCGCCCGCCGTCGGCGTCTACCTCCTCGCGTGCACCGCGGCCATGGTGCCGGCCGGCCGGATCGGCGACTCCGCCGGCCACGGGCGCGTCCTCGCTGCGGCGCTCGCCCTGTTCGGAGCGGCCTCCGCGCTCTGCGCGGTGGCCCCCGGCGCGGTGGAGCTGGCGGCCTTCCGCGCCTTCCAGGGGCTGGGCGGCGGCGCGGTGATGGCGTCCGGGCTGGCGCTTGTCGGCGGCGACGCCCGCGCCGCCGGCCGCGCGCTGGGCTGGGCGGCGACCGCGACCGTCCTCGGCCCGGCCCTCGGCGGCCTCGCCGCGGCGACGGTCGGCTGGCGCTGGCTCTTCGCCGCCGCGGTGCCGGTCGCCGCTCTGGCCCTCGCGGCTGCTCTCGCCGGAGACCGCGGCCCGCACAGCGGTGCGGCCCGCGCGCCTTCCGGCGGCGGGCGCCCGCTCGTCCGGGGCCGGGCGGAGCAGGTCCGCGGCGAGCGCCGCCCGGCCGGGCTGCTGCGCAACGGCCCGTTCCTGCGGGCCACGGCGGCCGCGGCAGCCGCGAATGCGGCGACGGTGGTGTGGCTGTTCGCGGGCCCGATCCTGCTGCAGGGCCCGGCCGGCGCCGAAGCCGGTGCGGCGGGGGCGCTCTTCGCAGCCGCGTGCCTCGCCCACGCGGCGGGAGCCCCCCTGGCGGGGCGGTGGGCGGCCCGGGCGCAGAGGCCGCTGGCGGGGCGCGTCCTGGCGGTGTCAGCCGCCGGGGCCCTCCCCCTCGCAGCGCTGTCCGCGGCGCCCGTTCTCGGAGCGGTCCCCGCCGCCGCCGTGCTGGCCTGCTCCGGCCTTGCCCTGGGCGCGGCCAATGCCCTCGGGCTGCTCGCCGCACGCGCCGCGGCCCCGGCCCACGCCGCCGGCGCCGCCGCGGGGACCGCCAAGGCCGCGGTCACGGCCGCGGGAGCGCTGCCGATGCTGCTCCTCTAGCGGCCCTCGGGGTCGCGCGCCGCCCGCCGCGGAGACGCGCGCCTCAGCTCTCCGGCTCGTCGCCGGCGGCGAGATCGGTCAGATAGGCCAGGTAGAGCGGGCGGAGCTCCTCCTGGGTGGTGGAGGCGTGCTCGTCGAGGGCCTCGCTGACTTGGGCGAGGGCCGAGGAAAGCGTCTCCGGGCCCGGGTCGAGGTGGCCGGCGGCCGCCTCGGCGGCGGGTACGGATTTGATCAGGCGCCAGAAGAACTGCAGGTCCCACCGGCGGCGGGCCTCGTCGAAGGCGCGGTCGCGCAGGTCCTCTGTGCTGAGCCGGTCGAGCCCGGCCGCGTCGTCGTCCATGCCGGACAGATACCCGTGGCCCGCTCCGTTCAACAGAAGGTGACCTGGGTTACGCTGGGCGGCAGGACGAATCGGGCAGATCCGGCCACGGCGGGCGCCGTGCGGTCCGGGGTCGGCGTGCGGACAGGGAGAGCCATGGGCGTCAGGGTCGTCATCGCCAAGCCGGGGCTGGACGGGCACGACCGCGGGGTCAAGGTGGTCGCCCGCGCACTCCGCGACGCCGGCGTCGAAGTCGTCTACACGGGCCTGCGGCAGACCCCGGAGATGATCGTCGCCGCCGCACTCCAGGAGGACGCCGACGCCGTCGGCCTCTCCGTCCTCTCCGGCGCCCACATGACGATGTTCCGCCGCGTCATCGAGCTCCTCAAGGAGAACGGGGCCGCCGACATCCAGGTCTTCGGCGGCGGCATCATCCCCGAAGAGGACCTGCCCGAGCTGGAGCGCATGGGGGTCGCCAAGGTCTTCACCCCCGGCGCCACCACCGAGGAGATCGGCTCCTGGGTGCGCGACAACATCACGGCTCTGCACGCCGCGGGCTGACCCGGCGCGCACCCCTCCGCCGGGCCTGCCGCCCCGGATCGCCGCAGGCCGGGTGTACCCCGCCGTGCGTTCGGGGAGCGCGCGGCGGATAGGATCGCCGTTTTGTGCCCGATATCGGACTTGACGTCCTCCTTCTCCTTGCTGCCGCCGCCATCGCGGCCGGCTGGGTCGACGCCGTAGTCGGCGGTGGCGGCCTCCTGCTGCTCCCCGCGCTCATGGTCGCCCTCCCCGGCGCCCCGGCCGCGCAGCTGCTCGGTACGAACAAGCTCGCCGCGATCTTCGGTACCGCCTCGGCGGCGTTCGCGTTCCTCCGCAGCGGCCTCCGCCCCAGCATGCGGATCACTCTCCCCGCCGCCGGGCTGGCCCTCGCGGGCGCCGGGGCCGGTGCCGCACTGGCCAGTGCGATCTCCTCGGACGCGCTGCGCCCCATCGTGATCGCGGTCCTCGCGGTGGTGCTCGCCGTCGTCATCCTGCGGCCCTCGCTCGGTGCGCCCGCCGATGCCCAGCCGCCCGGCCGAGGCCGCACCATCGCGGCGATCCTGCTGGTCGGCGTCGGAATCGCGTTCTACGACGGCATCGTCGGCCCCGGGACCGGGACGTTCCTGGTCCTCGCCCTGTCCGCGGTCGCGCGGATGGACTTCGTGTCGGCGTCGGCGTCGGCGAAGATCGTCAACACCGCCACCAACCTCGGTGCACTCGCCGTGTTCGCCGCCCAGGGCAGCGTGCTGTGGGCGCTCGGCCTTCTGCTCGCCGTCGGCAACATCGCCGGTGCGCAGGTCGGTGCGCGGATGGCGCTGGCACGCGGGACCGGTTTCGTGCGCGCCGTGCTGGTGGTCGTGGTCGCCGCCCTGCTGGTCCGGATGGCTGTGGAGGAGATCACCGGCGTCCTGTGACCGCGCGTCACCGCAGCACGCCGCGGATTCCCGCGTTCCGGGCTGCGGGCACTGTGAGCAGCGATGTGACTGGTCACACCAATTCTCATGCGAGTCCCTGGCAGCGGCCGGGGATACGCGGCCGCAGCGCCGCTGAATCCGGCACCGTGGCCGGTCACGGCGCACCCGGTGGCCGTTTGCGACCCCTGCACGGACTAAGCTTCCGCATGGTGCGGATGGATTCCCGGGCTCTGTTCGAGCCGCCGGAGTGACACGACCACCGCAGACCACTGCAGCCAGCGATCAACAAGGACGGACCCTCGTGGACCTGTTCGAATACCAGGCGAAGGCACTCTTCGCGGAGCACGGGGTGCCGGTGCCCCAGGGAAAGGTGGCGAGCACGGCCGCTGAGGCCCGTGCGATCGCCGACGAGTTCGCCGCGGCCGGCACCAACCGCGTCGTCGTCAAGGCGCAGGTGAAGGCCGGCGGCCGCGGCAAGGCCGGCGGCGTCAAGGTCGCCGACGGCCCCGAGGACGCAACGGCCAAGGCCGAGCAGATCCTCGGCATGGACATCAAGGGCCACACGGTCCACCGTGTCCTGGTCGAAGAGGCTAGCGACATCGCCGAGGAGTACTACTTCTCCTTCCTCCTGGACCGTGCCAACCGCACGTTCCTCTCGATCTGCTCCGCCGAGGGCGGCATGGAGATCGAAGAGGTCGCCGAGACCAACCCCGACGCCGTCGCCAAGGTCTCCATCAACCCCATCAACGGCGTCCCGGCCGACATCGCCGCGGACATCGTCGCCCAGGGCAAGCTGCCCGAGGCCGCCGCGCAGGGCGCCGCCGAGGTCGTCACCAAGCTGTGGGACGTCTTCGTCAAGAAGGACGCCACCCTGGTCGAGGTCAACCCGCTGATCCTCACCGGTGACGGCCGCGTCGTCGCTCTGGACGGCAAGGTGACCCTGGACGAGAACGCCGAGTTCCGCCAGGACCTCGACAGCCTCGCTTCCGCCGCCGAGGGCGACCCGCTCGAGGTCAAGGCGAAGGAGAAGGGCCTCAATTACGTCAAGCTTGACGGTGAGGTCGGGATTATCGGTAATGGTGCGGGTCTGGTCATGTC
>NZ_BAAGXT010000077.1:0-13869 GCF_054779695.1 Nocardiopsis coralliicola
GCTGGAAGTGAAGGACGCCGCCGCGCGGTCCCGGCCTCAAGGGCCGGCCGCTTGTGGCGACTCGAACGACTATAGCCACGCTCCCGGTCCGATGCAAACGATCCGGCCGGCGGTTTCCGGGTGGCGCTGGGCACACCCGCACCGGCTCGCCGGGGCGCTTCGGGTCCGCATGCGGCACCCCTGCCGCTGCCGGGCGCCCCGCGCATAGGGCGCCGCCCCTCTTCGGAGAGCGTCGGGGAGTCGGGGCCGCGCGTCAGCGGGTGAGCAGCTCTCCGGTTCCGGTCCCCGGGGCCACGTATAGCCACGGGACTTCCAGCTGCACAGCGGCCGTCGAGGCGGGCGGGAAGGAGACCGGCTCGCCGTCCTCCATGAAGTCGGATGCCAGCTGCGCGATCGCAGGGTTGTGCCCCACCGCGAGCACGGTGCCGGCGTCGTCCGGGAGCACACGGAGAAGGTCGAACCAGGTGTCCGTGTCAGCGCCGTAGGCGGCCTCGTCGTAGTCGACCGCTTCCGGCGCCGACTCCTTCGGCAGCCGGCCGAGGACGAGGGCGAGGGTCTCCCGGGTCCGGGCCGCGGGCGAGCAGATCACCCGGTCGGGAACGATCCCGCGGTCGGCGAGGAGTGCGCCCACGGCGTCCGCCTGCGCCCGGCCGTGCGCGGTGAGCTGCCGCTCGCGGTCGGTCCCGGAGCCGTGCTCGGCCTGCGCGTGCCGGAGGAGGATGAGGTGGCGCGTCACGGCGCGAGCACCGTGGCGATCACGGCCAGGACGGCCATCATCCCCAGCATCGATCCGAGGACCACCACGAGCCCCTTCATTCCCTCCACGCTGACCCCCAGTCTTCCGCCGCCGGCTCCCGCACCGGCCGCCTGCTGCCGCCGCGGGGCTCCGCGGCCGTGTGCCGAGCTTATGCGGGCCGCCCCGCTGGACACGCCGGGGGCGTGCCCACCGGACAGCGTCCGCGTAGTGGGGCGGTTCTCCACCGGACACGCCCGAGGGCCGCCCGGATGGCCGGGCGGCCCTCGGTCTGCCACCGGGCGCTTCGGCCCGCGGCAGCAGGACGTCAGTCCTTGGCGGGTTCGGTCGACCCGTCGGTACCGTTGTCGGCCGCCGCGACCGCGTCTTCGCGGCCGGGGCTGTCGGCGTCTCCGCTCGCCGCGCTGCCGCCGGAGGTTCCGGACGACCCCACTGCGGGGTCCTCCGTACGCGCCGCCGGTACCTCTCCCAGCTCACCGGGCGCCTCGCGCCGCTTCGACCAGAGGACGGCGCCCACGATGAGCAGGATCGCCAGGCCGGCGACCCCGTACTTCAGCGGAGCGTTGTCGGTGTAGAGGACGACGCTCGGCGCGATGATGAGGGCGACGAGGTTCATCACCTTCAGCAGCGGGTTGATCGCCGGCCCCGCGGTGTCCTTGAACGGGTCGCCGACGGTGTCGCCGATGATGGTGGCCTCGTGCGCCTCCGAGCCCTTGCCGCCGTGGTGCCCGTCCTCGACGAGCTTCTTGGCGTTGTCCCAGGCGCCGCCGGAGTTGGCGAGGAAGACCGCCATCAGCGTGCCCGCGGCGATCGCGCCGCCGAGGAAGGCGCCGAGCGGCGCGTAGCCGAGGGCGAAGCCGACGGCGATGGGCGTCGCCACCGCGAGCACGCCGGGCGTGACCAGTTCGCGGAGCGAGTCGCGGGTGCAGATGTCGACGACCCGCGCATACTCCGGCTTCTCCGTCCCGTCCATGATCCCCGGGCGGGTGCGGAACTGGTTGCGGACCTCCAGGACCACGCGGCCCGCCGCACGGCCGACCGCCATGATCGCCACACCGGAGAACATGAACACGACGGCGGCGCCGATGATGACGCCGACGAGGACGTTGGGCTGGTCGATGGAGAGGCTGAACGTGCCGGCGCGGTCGCCGAGCGCCCCCTCCACCGAGGTGCGGAACGCGCCGAAGAGCGCCGTCGCCGCGAGGACCGCGGTGGCGATGGCGATGCCCTTGGTGATCGCCTTGGTGGTGTTGCCGACGGCGTCGAGGCTGGTGAGCGCGTCGGCTCCAGCGCCTTCCACGTCGCCGGACATCTCGGCGATGCCCTGGGCGTTGTCGGAGACCGGACCGAAGGTGTCCATCGCGACGATGACGCCGACGGTGGTGAGCAGGCCGGTTCCGGCGAGCGCGACGGCGAACAGGGACACCGTGATCGAGACCCCGCCGATGACGAACGCCGCGTAGACCGCGCCGGCGATGAGCAGCGCGGAGTAGACCGCCGACTCCAGGCCGACGGAGATGCCGGACAGAATGACGGTGGCCGCACCCGTCTCCGAGCTCTCCCCGATGTCCTTCACCGGCCGCATCGTGGTCTCGGTGAAGTAGCCGGTGAGGACCTGGATGGCGGCCGCGAGGACCAGCCCGACCAGGACCGCGCCGATCGCGATGAAGCGCGGGTTGCCCTCCAGGGCGGCCACCTCCGCGCTCACGCCGCTCAGGTCGGCGAACGAGGTGGGCAGGTAGAGGAAGGCGGTGACGACGACCAGCACCGCGGAGATCGCCGCGGAGATGAAGAACCCGCGGTTGATGGCCGCCATGGCGTTCTTGTCGCGCGTGCGGGGCGACACGACGAAGATGCCGATCATCGCGGTGAGCACGCCGATCATCGGGACCAGCAGCGGGAAGACGAGGCCCTCCACGCCGAAGGCGACGCGGCCGAGGATGAGCGAGGCCACGATGACGACGGCGTAGGACTCGAAGAGGTCGGCGGCCATGCCGGCGCAGTCGCCGACGTTGTCGCCCACGTTGTCGGCGATGGTGGCCGCGTTGCGCGGGTCGTCCTCGGGGATGCCCTGCTCGACCTTGCCGACGAGGTCGGCGCCGACGTCGGCGGCCTTGGTGAAGATGCCGCCGCCGACCCGCATGAACATGGCGAGCAGTGCGGCGCCGAAGCCGAAGCCTTCGAGCACGATGGGGGCGTCGCCGCGGTAGACGAGGACCACGACGGCGGCGCCGAGCAGGCCGAGGCCGACGGTGAACATGCCGGCCACGCCGCCGGTGCGGAACGCGATCCGCATCGCCCGGTGCTCGCCGGCCTGACCGCCCTCGCGGGCCGCTGCCGCCACCCGGACGTTGCCGCGTACCGCAAGCCACATGCCGATGAACCCGGTCAGCGCGGAGAACCCGGCGCCGATCGCGAAGAACACCGACCGCCCGACGCGGACCGCCATGTCGTCTGCTGGAAGCAGCAGCAGAAGAAGGGGGATGACCACGACGAAGACGATGAGAGTGCGGAACTGGCGTTGGAGATAGGCCGCCGCGCCCTCCTGTACTGCGAGCGCGATGTTCTGCATTCGCTCGGTCCCCTGGCCGGCCGAGAGGACTTCACGCACCAGTGCCCCTGCCACGGCGAGCGCGAGGAGCGCCACCGCCAGGACCACGACTACGAGCGTGAAGTTCATGCCGTCCAGGGCGAGCGCCGCGCCGTCGTCAACGGCGAGGCTGCTGAGCCCAGACAATCCGTCCTCCTAGAGACGGTGGCCCCGGCGCGCAGGCGTCGACCGGGCGCCACCACCACATACAGTCGTATTACTTTGTAGTTCCGTATTCCTGTTGTTCCGGTCGTCGCCGTTCCTGGCTTCCGGGGATACGCACACCGAGGGCGCACCGCTTCCCCGTACTGCACTCGGGGCCGTGCGCGTGCACAGGAGTCCATCCCGTCACTCGGGTGACCGGCCGCATTCGACCCCCTTGCCCGGTTGATCCGCCGCTGTTCGCCGTGTTCCGGCGCTACTGCGTTCCGTTGTCGCACGTCACCGCGTTCCGCGGGGGTGGTGTGATTCCGCGGAGTAACGGCGTGAACGACGTTCCGGGATTCTACGCACCGCACCGTGGAAAAGTGAGGGCCGGTCGGGGACTTGTTACGTCTCCGCTGGATATGTGATCACCCGGTGATCTCCGCGGGCGCACTTCCTGCGGTTTTCGTGATCCATCACGGACACGGGGCTCTTTATGCGACAGAGCGGCAGATTGCGCATGGGGCGCCACACAACTGCAGAGAAATCAATAAATGTGCACGAAATTCTTTTAATGAATTTCCGGCCCTTTGTAGATCTCTCTTCACACCAGAACCGTGCGAAACACAGACCACAGGGACACCGTGGGTCACAGATCTGTCGGCGTACCACCGGGTCGCAGTAGGCGCCGGAACCCGAGGGCGCCGGCTTCGACCGCCACCGGCGCGCGGGGCCGCCGCTGCCTCCGGGGACACCGGTTCTGCCGGTCTCGCCGGCCGCGCGCTCGCACGGAACACCGCTCGCGAGCGCGATGGATGCAGCGCACGGCGCGCACCGGGCGGCCGGCGGTCTTTGCGGTCGGCCGCACCCCGCCCGCCCCGGCTGCGGGGCGGGGGCGCGATGCGGGGGTCAGGCCCGGCGGAGGCGGAGGACTGCGGGGTCAATCGGCGGGCCGCCGGAGGCACCACTCTGCGCATTCCGGTCGGCAGCCCCACCATGCTCAGCGGAACCGGAATCCGGACCGGCTGCGCGGCCGCCGGGCGCCTCCTCGGCCGCATCCAGGCGGGCGGCCGTGGCGCGGGCGACGGCGGCGGCGCCGAGTGCGTCGACCCCTTCGGGCGCTGCAGCGCCGAACGGCTCCACGGAGTCCGCGCCGCGCCGCAGCAGGCGGGCCGCGCCGGTGCGGTTTCCGCGCTGGGCATGGGTGAAGCCGACGGCGATCTGCGCCAGACCCCGCCAGAGCTCCCGTTCGGGCCCTTCCACACCCTTCCACACCGCCTCGAGCACTTCGTGGGCGTGGAAGGCGTAGCCGCCGTCGAGGAGGCGCTGCGCTTCGTCCAGCCCGTCCTGCGGGCCGTAGACCGCCTCGTCCGGAACGCGGGCGACACCGGGCGTGCCGTAGGGGAGCGGACGGCCGAGGCGGTCCCGGGGGCGCTGGTTCTGCGCGCGGCCGGCGGGGTTGCGATCGCGTCCGGTGGTCGTCACGGAGCTGCCTCCAGCCAGTCGATGAGGGCGCTGTTCACAGCGGCGGGCCGCTCTTGGTGCGGAAAGTGCCCGGCACCCGCGACGGTACGCCACGTGTAGGGCGCGTCGACGTAGCGGGCCGACCCTTCGGCCGACGAGGGCAGCATGAAGGGGTCGCGGTCGCCGTGCAGCTGCAGGGTCGGCGCAGTGACGGGCCGCCGCATGCGCCTGCGGAAGCGGTAGCCGTCCGGCCGCAGCTGGGAGCGCATCAGCCAGCGATGGTACTCCAGGGAGCAGTGCGCGGTACCGGGGATGAGGAAGGCCTCGCGTACGGCGCGCTCGGTGCCGGCGTCCGGCCAGGGCGAGCCTGACCAGGCGTGCAGCAGCCGGCCGACGCGGTCGGCGCGGTCGGCGGCGAGAAGCCGCTCGGGGGCCATCGGCGCCTGGAACGCCAGGAGTGGCCGCAGCGCCCAGGCCTGCTGCGGCGAGGAGGCCGCCGCGCTGCGCAGCCGCAGCGGATGCGGCATGGAGAGCACGGCGAGGCGGCGCACGGCCCACGGGAAGTAGCCGGCCATCGTCCAGGCGAGCAGGCCGCCGGTGCCGTGGCCCACCACGGCGGCCTCGGCGGCGCCGAGGGCGCGCACTAGGCCGGCGGCGTCGGAGGCGGCGGTGATGAGGTCGTAGCCGCGCGGAGGCTTGTCGCTGGCGCCGATCCCGCGCAGGTCGACGGCTGCGGCCCGGTAGCCGGCGCCGGCGAGCGCACCGATCTGGTGCCGCCAGGTCCACCAGAACTGCGGGAAGCCGTGCAGCAGCAGAACGAGGGGGCCTTCGCCCTCCTCAGCCACGTGGTAGCGGGTTCCTCCGGCGCTGACTGTGCGGTGCTTCCAGGGCCCGTCGAGCAGGGCCGCGGAATCGTCGGTCACTCCCGGGGGCGCTCCGCCGCCGGGGCGCCCCGGTCGCTGAGCAGCGAGACGGTGCCGGCCATGGTGGTGCTGAACCGCTCCAGGCCGCGCATGCGGCGCAGGATCAGCGCGCCGACGGCGACCAGGATGAGCGCGAGCAGCAGGTAGAAACCGGTGACGATGAGGAAGGAGAGCCACGCCGACAGGCCCGCGACCTCGTACAGGAAGAAGCCCGCGGTGATCGAGAAGAGCACGAGGACGAGGTGCAGGAAGACGGCGGCGACGATGAAGAGGCCGGAGCCCTTGCCGACCTGCTTGGCGTCGTGCGCCAGCTCGAGCTTGGCCATCTCCAGCTCGAGGCGGACCAGCCGCGACAGACCGCCGCCGGCCTCGGAGACGAGTTCGCCGACCGACAGCTCCGCCGCGTCGCCGGCGTCGTCGGCCCCTCCCTCGAGCGGGCCCGACGGGCCCGACGGGTTTCCTGCCATCGCGGGCGCTCCTCTCGTTCCGTCGGCCATCTCCGGCATCCTCGCACACCCGCCGACACACCGGGCGCACGCGGCACGCCCCGATGCGCACGCGTAACCCCTCCGGGCGGACGAGCCGGCCCCGGGGCCGCCCGCACGTCCCGGGGTGCGGGGACGTGCGGGCCGGGAGGCGGGCCCGCGCCGCTGGCGCGGGCCCTGCCGTTCCTGCTTCCGGTGCTGTCCGGCTCCTACTCGTCGCCCTTGGCGTCGGGCAGCTTGGCCGAGATGACGTCCATGACCGAGGAGTCGGTCAGCGTGGAGACGTCGCCCAGCTCCCGGTTCTCGGCCACGTCGCGCAGCAGGCGCCGCATGATCTTGCCGGAGCGGGTCTTGGGCAGCTCCGGCACGACCATGATCTGGCGCGGCTTGGCGATCGGCCCGAGGGACGCGGCGACGTGGTCGCGCAGGTCCTTCACGAGCGCCTCGCCGCCCTCGCCCGCCTCGCCGCGCAGGATGACGAAAGCGACGATGGCCTGGCCGGACACGGTGTCCTTGGCGCCGACGACGGCCGCCTCGGCGACCGAGCTGTGCGACACCAGGGCCGACTCCACCTCGGTGGTGGAGATGTTGTGGCCGGAGACGAGCATGACGTCGTCGACGCGGCCGAGCAGCCACAGGTCGCCGTCCTCGTCCTTCTTCGCGCCGTCGCCGGGGAAGTAGAGGCCGTCGAACCGGGACCAGTAGGTGTCCTTGTAGCGCTCCGGGTCGCCCCAGATGCCGCGCAGCATGGACGGCCAGGGCTCGCGGACCACGATGAAGCCGCCCTCGCTGTTGCCGACCGGCCGGCCGTTCTCGTCGACCACGTCGGCGTCGATGCCGGGGATGGGGCGCATGGCGGCGCCCGGTTTGCCCGCGGCGACGCCCGGCAGCGGGGTGACCATGATGGCGCCGGTCTCCGTCTGCCACCAGGTGTCGACGACCGGGGTGCGGTTGCCGCCGATGTGCTCCCGGTACCAGACGTAGGCCTCGGGGTTGATGGGCTCGCCGACCGAGCCGAGCAGCCGCAGCGACGACATGTCGTAGCGGGCCGGGATCTCGGGCCCCCACTTCATGAAGGTGCGGATGGCCGTCGGCGCCATGTAGGCGGTCGTGATCCGGTACTTCTCCACGATCTCCCAGAAGCGGCCCTGGTGGGGCGTGTCCGGGGTGCCCTCGTACATCACCGAGGTGGCGCCGTTGGAGAGCGGGCCGTAGACGATGTAGGAGTGCCCGGTGACCCAGCCGATGTCGGCGGCCGTCCAGAAGACGTCGGTCTCCGGCTTGAGGTCGAACACGGCCCAGTGCGTGTAGGACACCTGGGTGAGGTAGCCGCCCGTGGTGTGCAGGATGCCCTTGGGCTTGGCCGTGGTGCCGCTGGTGTACATGATGTACAGCGGGTGCTCGGCGTCGTGCGCCTCGGCGGTGTGCTCGGTGCTCTGGCGCTCGACGATGTCGTGCCACCAGACGTCGCGGCCCTCGGTGAAGTCGACGTCCTGGCCGGTGCGGCGGACCACGAGGACGTGCTCCACGGCCGGGCGGGAGGCGACGGCCTGGTCGACGGCGGGCTTGAGCGAGCTGGCCTTGCCGCGCCGGTAGCCGCCGTCGGCGGTGATGACGACCTTGGCCTCGCTGTCATCGAGCCGGGCGCCGAGCGCGTCGACCGAGAACCCGCCGAAGACCACCATGTGCACGGCGCCGATCCGGGCGCAGGCCAGCATGGCGACGACCGTCTCGGGGATCATGGGCATGTAGATGGCGACCCGGTCGCCCTTTTCCACGCCGAGCTCGACCAGCGCGTTGGCCGCCTGGCTGACCATGTCCTTCAGCTCGGCGTAGGTGATGGTGCGGGTGTCGCCCGGCTCGCCCTCCCAGTAGTAGGCGACCCGGTCCCCGCGGCCGGCCTCGACGTGCCGGTCGACGCAGTTCACCGCGGCATTGATGGTTCCGCCGGTGAACCACTTCGCGAACGGCGGCTGCCAGTCGAGGACGGTGTCCCAGGGGCGGTCCCACTGGAGCCGGCCGGCCTGCTCCGCCCAGAAGGCTTGCCGGTCGGCGGCCGCGCGCTCGTAGGCGTCGGCCTTCACGTTCGCCGCGGCGGCGAAGTCTTCGGGCGGGGGGAACCGCCGAGTCTCGTGAAGAAGGTTGGACAGGGCCTCGTTCCCCTGCTGCGTTTCAGCCACAGCTGCACGGCTCCTCGGCGTCTCGTCGGCGGATGCTGTCGTATGTACTGAATCACGTGGCGCAGCCCACTCCATCAACAGGGTGCCGCGCTCGACAAGTGCCGGGCGCCCCGAATCAGGTGCGAAAACACCGCGCCGAGAGTTACTCGCGGGTAGCACTCACGTAGAGTTGACCGCGTGAACGCGGTTACCACCGATCCCCTGCAGCGGATCGCCGAACTCCCCGGTGTCCAGGACGGCGTCGACAGCACCCGGACCGTCGTGGACCGGCTCCTCGGCCACCGGATCCTGCGCCGGCGCAGCGCCGACGTGTCCCTGGAATCGGCGCTGCGCGGTGCGCACGCGTCGGCAGTCCTGGAGGGCGCCGCCGCGTCCCTGGACGAGGTGCGCGCGGGCGAGTCCGACGATCCGTGGATCGCGGGCGCGCTGCGGGTCTCCGGCGAGTTGGGCACGCTGGTGGAGACTTGGCCGAAGGCGCCCCGCCAGGTGCTGGCGCGGCTGCACACGCTGGCCGCGGCGGATACGCCGGGCCCGGCGGGCAGTGACGCGCTGGGCCGCCCGCGCGGGGACGGCGAGGCGGCACTCGATCCGCTCGGCCTCGGCGCCCCGCCGCGGCCCGGTGCCGTCGAGGCGCGGCTGGAGGCGCTGGCCGGCCTGCTGAGCGCGCCGGCGCGGGTCCCGGCCCTGGTCGTCGGCGCCATCGTGCACGGCGAACTGCTGGCGCTGCGGCCGTTCGGCCGGGCTGACGGCGTCGTCGCACGCGCCGCCGAGCGGCTCACCCTGATCCACCGCGGCCTCGACCCGAAGTCGCTGGTGCCGCCGGAGCTGGGACACCTCCAGGACCCTGCCGCCTATGCAGAGGCGCTGCGCGGCTATACCTCGGGCACTCCGGACGGGGTGGCCGCCTGGGTCCTGCACTGCTGCGAATCCGCCGCCGCCGGCGCGCGCGACTCCCTTGCCACCTGCGAGGCCCTGAAGCGCGGCTGAACCGGCGGGACGGCACCGCGCACGTGCGCGAGCAGGCCGGAAGGCGCAGGAGAGGCGGCAGCGCCGCCGCCCCAGCGGGGCGGCGGCGCCGGCACGTCGGTCCGGGCTATCAAGCGTGCGGCGTTGGTTCCGACCGGGGGCGCCCCCGGCCAAACGGGCCTTAAGCGGCGTGCGACGCGTGGGTTCCCGGGCGCCGTGCACCGGCGGGCGTACCCGCCTCCTGCTCTCGTTGTACCCCTGACCAGGCCTGCTGACCACCCCCGCGGAGATATTCCCGGATCCGCCGTCTCGCGCCGACCGCCCGTGGTAGCGTCACGTATCGCATTCGTCACCTCGGAGAGCGCGCCCTCGCGCCCCGGGCGAGCGCCCGCCTCCCGCAGGCCGCAGCGCTCCACCTCTCAGACCTGCCCGGAACGGAGCCGGCTCCACCCCCCCGGAGCCGGACCGAAGACGGCCCCCGCCATCCCCCCGGCGGGGGCCGTCCCCGTTTCCCCTGGTTCTCCTGCCGGGCCGCCGCGGCCCGGTGGAGTCGCCGGCAGATCCCCGCGTGCACCGTGCTGCACGCTGGGCGCCCGGCCTCTGCCGGAGCGGTCCGCCCCTTAGCTCCGCCGCGCGCGGCACTCGGTGCCCGCACCGGGACGGGTGCCCGGTTCGGCGGCAGGGCCGCCACCGGCGCGGCCACGGCCGACGGAAGGGTCGGGCGCCGGCGGGGAACGCTCCGTGCTGAGGCCCCTCGACCGCGGCCCTCAGGCCGAATGCCGGACGGGGCTGCGGAGCTGAGCATCCGCGCGCGGCAGACCCGAGACCGCCGGCCTCCGCGGCACCGCGGTGCCGTATCCGCCCGGCGGGGAGCGTCCCCTACAGGTGCGGAGTGCATCTGCGCGGAGCAGGCGCCACCGCCGCTCCCGTCCGGTGAACCGCGGCCGGACCGCGGCGGCGGGTCGTTCTCCGGCACGGGGAACCCGGCCGCGGCAGGGGCGCAGCCTGCGGGGGCCATCCGCGGGGATGCCCGCTACTGCTCGGAGACGGGGCGGCGCCACTGACCTCGGCGCCGCAGCGGTCCGCTGTCGGCTGTCGACTGCCCGAGTCGGGATCGGACCAGGTCGCGCGGCGCCCCCGGCCGTCGGCGGGGCTCCTACGCCTCCGGCCCGGAACCGGCCGGGGGCCGAACCGCCGGCCGGGCGGAGCGGAGTTCTCCGAGGGCGCCGCAGAAGCTCCGGCGCGCGGGCCGCGTCCGGATACCGCCCTCGCGGGTGGAGCGGTTCTGTCCACAGATCGCGGAATCGGGGTGCCGGACGGAACGGGTGGGCGGCGATGGTCGGGCTATGGGATCAACCGCATCCTCGTCTCCGACCGAACCGGTGCGGCGGCCGCTCGTCGTCACCGCCGACCCCGCCCTTCTCGATGACCTGCTGCGCCTGGCCGCGGCCGCCGCGGTGGAGGTCACCGTTGCCGCCAGCGCCGAGCAGGCCGCGCGCGACTGGACCGGTGCTCCGCTGGCGGTCGTCGGCGCCGACCTGCTGCGCCCGTTTGCCGGCCTGGCCCCTGCGCCGCACCCGAACGCGGTGGCGGTGCTGGGCGCGGCCGGCGCCGCGGCCGACACCTCCAGTGCCTCGGCGGAGGCGGACGCGGTACGCCTCGGGGTCCGCGCACTCCTCCGCCTGCCCCGGGACGAGCCGCGGCTCACCGACCTCTTCGCGGACGGTGCGCACGTCCGCGCCCGGCCCTGCCTCGTCGTGGGCACGGTCGGCGGGTGCGGCGGCGCCGGGGCGAGCCTCCTCGCGCTCGCACTCGCCGTGGAAGGGCTCCGCCGCCGGCTGCGCACCGCCCTGGTCGACGCCGACCCGCTCGGTCCCGGCCTCGACCTGCTCAGCGGGCACGACGAGCTCGGCGGCACCCGGTGGTCCGGGCTGGCGGCGCGGCAGGGCCGGCTGGGCTGGACGGCGCTGCGCGAGGCTCTGCCATCACTGCGCGGCTGCCCCCTCGTCACCTGGGATCCGGGGCCCGCCGACGACCTTCCGGTGCCGGCCATGCGCTCGGTGCTCGGCGCCGCTGTGCTCGGTTCCGACCTGGTGGTGGTCGACCTTCCGCGCCGCGCCGACGCCGCCGCGCGTGAGGCGCTGCGCCGCTGCGGGGCGGTCCTGGTGGTGGTCCCGGCGCGGTTCGCGGCGGTGATGGCGGCCTACCGCACGGTGCCGCGGCTGCGCCCGCACTCCGCCGCGCTGTACGCCGTATCGCGCGGCGCAGGGCCGGAGCTGCCCGATCAGGCCGTCGCCTCCGCCCTCGACCTGCCGCTGCTCGGCGATGTCCCCGTCGACCACCGGCTCCCGCGGGACCTGGAGCGGGGGCTCCTCCCCGGCGGTCGGGCATCGTCCCCGCTGGCGGGCGCGGCCGGCCGGCTGCTCGACCGGATCGCGGACGCGGCGGGTGCGCCGTGAGCACGCCGCCGGGCGCCGTTCCGGATGCCGGCCCCGAGGGCGCGCCGCCGGATCGGCCGGAGCCCGGCAGCGCCCCCGCCGATCCGGCCCTGCTCGACCGCGTCCGCACCCGGCTCGCCGCCGACGGCGTGGAGCCCAGCCCCGGCCGGGTCGCGGCGGCCCTGCGCGCGGAGGGCGGGCTGCTCGGGGACGCCGAGGTCCTCGCGATCGTCCGGTCGCTGCGGGCGGAGCTCTCCGGCACCGGCCCGCTGGAGCCGCTGCTCTCCGACCCTGAGGTCACCGACGTCCTCGTCAACGCCCCGGACGAGGTGTGGGTGGACGGCTCCGGAGGGCTGCGGCGGGCGGCCGGCATCGGTTTTGCCGGCGAGGAGGCGGTGCGAGCGCTCGCGCGGCGCCTGGCGGCGCAGGCGGGCCGCCGGCTCGACGCGTCGGCCCCCTGGTGCGACGCGCGGCTGCCGTCCGGAGCGCGGTTCCACGCCGTGCTGCCGCCGATCGCTCCGGAGGGCGCCTGCCTGTCGCTGCGGATTCCGCCGCGGCGCGGCTTCGGTATCGCCGAACTGGTGGCGCGCCGCACTCTGACCGCGGTGTCGGCCGCCCTGCTCGCGGAGCTGGTCCGGGCGCGGGTGGCGCTGCTGCTGACGGGCGGCACCGGCAGCGGGAAGACCACTCTGCTGTCGGCGCTGCTCTCCGCAGCGGCACCGGACGAGCGCCTCGTCCTGGTGGAGGACTCCGCCGAACTGCGCCCCGACCACCCGCACGTGGTCAGGCTGCAGGCGCGCCCGGCCAACATCGAGGGCGTCGGCGCCGTCTCCCTGGACCAGCTGGTGCGCCAGGCGCTGCGGATGCGCCCCGACCGGTTGGTCGTAGGCGAGGTGCGGGGGCCGGAGGTGGTCGGGCTGCTCCTTGCGCTCAACACCGGCCACGACGGCGGCGCGGGCACGGTGCACGCCAACGCCGCCGCCGAATTGCCGGCCCGGATCGAGGCCCTCGCCTGCGCGGCGGGGCTCAGCCGGGAGGCGGCGCACAGCCAGCTCGCGGCGACGCGCGCGGTCGCGCTGCACATGGTGCGCGGCGCCGACGGCCACCGCCGCCTGGCCGATGTCTCGGTCATCGCCCGCACTCCCGCCGGCCTCACCGAAGCCGTCCCCGCGGTCGCCTTCCCCGCGACAGGTCCCGTCGAGGAGGGGCCTGCTTCCCCGGCCCTCGCCGAACGGATCACGCCCGTCTGGCGCCGCTCCCCCGGAGATCCCCCATGACTGAGCCCCGGCCTCCGGCGCCGCTGCACGCCGGGCCGCGCCCGGGCCGCGCAGTTCGCGTCCGCCGCCGCACCAGGGCGCAGACGGCGCTCGGAACGCAAGCGGACCGGGAGCGCCCGCCGCCCGCGTGCTTCCGGGCACAGGGCCGGCGGGGAGCCGCCCGGCCCCCCGCCGGAGCGACCCGTGGCCGCTGTGCTCCCTGCACCTTCCCGGGGCTCCGTGCCGGCTGCTCCTGCGCGGCGGCCCGCACCCTGCGTCAGCGCCGCTGCATCGCGGGAACGCCCGGTGCCGGGTGCGACCGCGCCGCGGCAACCGCTCGGGGCGGGCGGCAGCTCCGCCGCTCCGGGTACGGCGTTCGCCCGGGGCGGCGGAGGTGACCGGCGCGGTCGCGGCCGTGCTGGTGGCCGGCGGCGTTCTCGGGGCTGTCAGCTGCGGGTTGGTGCCGGGCACCGGCGGGATGCGGTTGAGCCGGGCGCTCGGGCCGAAGGCGGGTTCCACCGGGGCTGCGGCCGTCCGCGCGGCGCCGCTGCGGATCGCCGCAGCCGTCGACCGGATCTCCGGCCGGCGGCCCGCGCGCCGGCGGCGGCCGGCCGTGCTGGTCTGCCGCGCCTTCGCCACCGAGCTCGCGGCGGGGCGGCCACCCGGCCC
>NZ_BAAGXT010000078.1:0-13494 GCF_054779695.1 Nocardiopsis coralliicola
CCGGTCGGCCGGCCGCCGTCCGGCGCGGGCCTCCCGGCCGCCGGACGGACGGGTGCGGCCCGTGCCCGCGGCGGCAGTCGCGCCGCCCGGGTCCTCTGCCGCGGCCGGGTCCAGGGCGTCGGACAGGTCGAGCGTGTCCGCACGGCCCGTCAAGTCCACCGTGTCGGAGTCGGCCGCGTCCGCCGCGCCGGTGCCGCCTACGCTGCCGGCGTTCGCGGCGCCGGTGCCGCCTGCGGGATCGGCCGCCCAGCCGGCGCCGGCGAAGAGGTCGCGCAGCGCGTGCTCGCCCTGGACTGCGCCGCTGGGCCGCGCCTCGGGACCGCGGGCGGCGTCGCGCCAGTCGTCGGGGGCGCGCCCGTCGGCACGCGGGCCGGGCTCGGCGCCGAGCGGGTGCGAACCACCCGGCGCCCCGGCAGCCCCGACAGTGCCGGTCGCGCCGGTCGCGCCGAAGCTGACCGGGGATGCTCCGGAGCCGTATCCGCCCAGCGGGCCGCCCGGAAGTGCTCCGCCGGCGGCGCCGGCGCTCGGGCCGCGCGGGCTGGAACCGCCGGCGCTGCCCGGGTCGCTGTCCTGCGGCGCACCGCGGCCGCCGTCCGGAGCGGACTGAGCGGGAACGGCCGGAGTACCGCCCTCAGCGGGGCTGTCCGCCGCGACGGCGGCGCAGGA
This sequence comes from Nocardiopsis coralliicola, assembly GCF_054779695.1. Classification (NCBI taxonomy): domain Bacteria; kingdom Bacillati; phylum Actinomycetota; class Actinomycetes; order Streptosporangiales; family Nocardiopsidaceae; genus Nocardiopsis; species Nocardiopsis coralliicola. The sequence continues at coordinate 667 of NZ_BAAGXT010000078.1, forward strand.
ACCGGCGGAGGCGGTGGGGCTGGCGCCGCCATCGGCCGGCTGAGCTGCGCCGGCCTCCTCCCCCTGCTCCCCGGCAGGCGGACCGTCGGTGCGGCTGCGGTCGCCGTGCGGGTGGAGCGCGTCGGCGACCGCATCGCGCAGCGGTGCGAACAGGCCGCGCCGCTGCTCTTCGGCGCGTCCGTCCAGTCCGGCGCGGGCGGCGGCCACCGTCTGCTCGGCGTCGTCGGAGGCTGAGGCCTGCTGCGGAACGCGGGCGTGCTCCTCTTCGTAGCGGTGGAGCAGTTCGGCGGGGTCGACGGCGAGTTCGCGGCAGACGGCCTTGATGTGGCCGCGCGCGTAGAAGTCGGCGCCGCAGGGGGCGAAGTCGTCGCGCTCCATGCCGCTGAGCACCGACTCCCTGATGCAGGTCCGCGAACTCAGCTCGGCGATGGTGTAGCCGGCCCGATCCCGGGCCGCGGTCAGGATCTGTCCGATCGTGCTCATGGCCGGTGCCTCCACCCACTCCGCTTGTCCTCGCTCTTACTCTGCCCCTCACTTTCTGTGATCGAGTGCTGACACACCAGGTCAACGGGTTAAAATCGCGTCAACGCACCCGAGCCGGTCACTGCGGACCCCCGCACGCCGCCGGCTGGAGGTGCGGCGCGGCGCGGCGGTTCCCCGCGGCAGCGGGGCTGCGGGCGCGGGGAGCGTGCTCGGGGAGGGGGATCCGGGCCGGGACGGTATCGCCGCCGGCGCGCCGGAACCGCCGGGGGTTCCGCGGGCTCCGGCCGGCGCTGCTCAGCCCGCCTTGAGCTCGGCGAGGGCACCCGGCAGGTCGTCGGGCTTGAGGAGGACGTCGCGCGCCTTGGAGCCCTCGCTGGGGCCCACCACGCCGCGGCTCTCCATCAGGTCCATCAGGCGGCCCGCCTTGGCGAAGCCGACCCGGAGCTTGCGCTGCAGCATCGACGTCGAACCGAACTGGGTGGTGACCACCAGCTCGATCGCCTGCATGAGCAGGTCGAGGTCGTCGCCGACCTCCTCGTCGATCTCCTTCTTCTTCGCCGCCGCGGCGCCGACGTCCTCGCGGTAGGACGGCTCAGCCTGCTTCTTGCAGTGCTCGACGACGGTGCGGATCTCCTTCTCCGACACCCACGCGTTCTGCAGGCGGATGGGCTTGCCCGCGCCCATCGGCAGGAAGAGCGCATCGCCCTTGCCGACGAGCTTCTCCGCACCGGGCTGGTCGAGGATCACCCTGCTGTCGGAGAGGCTGGAGGTGGCGAACGCCAGCCGGGACGGCACGTTGGCCTTGATCAGGCCGGTGACGACGTCGACGCTGGGGCGCTGGGTGGCGAGCACCAGGTGGATGCCCGCGGCGCGGGCCAACTGGGTGATGCGCACGACCGAGTCCTCGACGTCGCGCGGGGCGACCATCATCAGGTCGGCGAGCTCGTCGACGATCACCAGCAGGTAGGGGTAGGGCTCGTAGGCGCGCTCGCTGCCGGGCGGAGCGGTCAGGGCCCCCTTGCGCACCGCGGCGTTGAAGTCGTCGACGTGCCGGTAGCCGGAGGCCGCCAGATCGTCGTAGCGCCGGTCCATCTCGCCGACCACCCACTGCAGCGCCTCGGCCGCCTTCTTCGGGCTGGTGATGATGGGCGTGATGAGGTGCGGGATGCCCTCGTACATGGTGAGCTCGACCCGCTTGGGGTCGACCAGGATGAGCCGCACCTCGTCCGGCGTGGCCCGCAGCATGATCGACGAGATGAGCCCGTTGATGCAGGTCGACTTACCGGCGCCGGTGGCCCCCGCGACGAGCACGTGCGGCATCTTCGCCAGGTTGGCGACGACGTTGGAGCCCTCGACGTCCTTGCCGAGGCCCACCAGCATCGGGTGGTCGTCGCTGGTGGCGGCCGCCGACCGCATGACGTCGCCCAGGCTGACGATGTCCTTGTCGACGTTGGGGATCTCCACGCCGATCGCGGACTTGCCCGGGATCGGCGACTGGATCCGCACGTCCGCGCTCTTCACCGCGAGCGCGATGTTCTTGGTGAGCGCGGTGACCTTCTCGACCTTGACCGCGGGCCCCAGCTCGATCTCGTAGCGGGTGACCGTGGGGCCGCGGGTGAATCCGGTGACCTCGGCGTCGATGCTGAACTGGTCCAGCACTCCGGTGAGCGCCTCGACCACGGTGTCGTTGGCCTTGGTGCGCGGTTTGGGCGGCGAGCCCGGCTTGAGCGAGGCGGGCGGCGGCAGCTCGTAGTCGCCCTCGATGACGCGGGAGGGGATGGACAGCTGCTCGGCGGAGGCCGGCGCGGGCGTCGGCTCCGGCGGAGCGGCCGGGGTCTTCGCGGCGGTATCGGGGACCGTGTCGACGACCGGCGTGTCGTAGGGCCGCTCGTTCTCGCCGCCGACCGGCTCCTCGGGGGCGGCGGACCGGCCGGCCTTCGGCTTGGTGCGGCGCTTCTTGGGCTGCTCTTCGTCGAGGATGCCCAGGCCGGAGTCGGGCCCGCGGTCGGGCTCCATCATCGGGCCGAGCAGCTGCCGCACCCGGGCCGGGATGCGGTGCACCGGCGTCGCGGTGACCACGAGCAGCCCGAAGACCATGAGCATGGTCAGCAGCACGCCCGTGACCCACGGGGTGATGAGGGCGCTGAGCGGCCCGGAGGCGGCGAAGCCGATCATGCCGCCGGCGCGCTGCACGCCCTCCAGGCCGTCCGACGGCCACGGGATGCCGTGCCCGATGTGGATCAGCCCGAGCAGGCCGACGAGCAGGGCGCCGGCGCCGATCACCAGCCGGCCGGCGTCGGTGTGCTCCGATCCGGGGGTGCGCATCAGGCGCCAGGCGAAGGGCAGGAACAGCAGCGGCAGGACCGGCGAGAAGGTGCCGAACGCGCCGACGACGACGGTGCGTGTCACCTCCGGAACGGGGCCCGCGGTCTCCCACCACACTGCGGCGGCGATGAGCAGCCCGGCCGCGAGGAGTACCAGGCCCAGGCCGTCGCGGCGCAGGTCGGGGTCGAGGTCGCGGGCGCTGCGGCCGAGGGCGCGCGCGATGCCGCCGACGGTGTGGGCGAGCATGCGCCAGCAGAACATGAGGACGCGGCCCAGACCGAGCACGCCCATCGCGACCGGCCCCTGGGGCGGCGGCGCCTTCTTTGCGGGCGCGCGCTTGCGCGATGCCGAGGAGCCGGCGCGCGCGGCACCGGACTTCGCGGGGGAACTCTTCTTGGAGCCGCCGCCAGCGCCCCCGGATCGCCGGGAGCCATTCGCTTGGGGGGAACCGGGCGCACGCGTGGCCATGGTGCGCAGCCTACTAAGGAACGGCGGGCCCTGCCGCCTGGCAATCCGGCGTGTCGCACCCCGCGCGCGGTGTGCCGCGCCACACCCGCGGGACGCAGCGCCGCAGCCCCGCGGTCCGCCGCGCGCTGCCTCGGGCCGCGCGCTTGCGCCCGGGCAGCACCGGCCGCCCCGTGCGCCTCAGCTGCACCGTCGGCCTGCTGGCCCCGGATGCCACCGCACGGCGCCGCCGCCCCGGGCGGGTGCCCGGGGCGGCAGAGTGCTGTCTGACCCGGCCGCGGAAGCGCTGCGGAGCCCGGCGCCCCCGGCGCCGCGGCCCCGCACGCAGGTGCGGCTAAACCTCGACGATGACCGGGACGATCATCGGGCGGCGCCGGTAGGACTCGTTGACCCACCGGCCGATGTTGCGGCGCACCAGCTGGCGCAGCTGCGTCGGGTCGGTGACGCCGTCGGCGGCGGCCTTCTCCAGCGCATCGGAGATGCGCGGAAGCACCGCGTCGTAGGCGTCGGCGTCGATGCCGGAGCCGCGGGTGTGGATCTCCGGCTCGCCGACGATCTTGCCGGAGGTGGAGTCCACCGCCACGACGACCGAGATGAAGCCCTCCTCGCCGAGGATGCGGCGGTCCTTCAGCGCCGACTCGGTCACGTCGCCCACCGAGGTGCCGTCGACATAGACGTAGCCCGCCGGAACCGCGCCGGTGACGCGCGCCTTGTGGTCGTGCAGGTCCACGACGACGCCGTCCTCGGCGATCACGATGTTCTCGTCGGACATGCCGACGCGCTGGGCGATGCCGGCGTGGGCGCGCATGTGCCGCCACTCGCCGTGCACCGGCATCAGGTTGCGCGGCTTCACCATGTTGAGCACGTACATGAGCTCGCCGGCCGAGGCGTGCCCGGAGACGTGCACCAGCGCGTTGCCCTTGTGGATGATCTTGGCGCCCCAGCGGGTGAGGCCGTTGATCACCCGGTTGACCGAGTTCTCGTTGCCGGGGATCAGCGAGGAGGCGAGCAGCACGGTGTCGCCCTCCTCGATCCGGATCTGGTGGTCCCGGTTGGCCATCCGGGTGAGCGCCGACATGGGCTCGCCCTGGGAACCGGTGGAGACGATGACCAGGCCGTCCGGCGGAAGGTCGTCGATGTTCTTCACGTCGACGATGAGGTCGTCGGGCACCGACAGGTAGCCCAGGTCGCGCGCGATGTTCATGTTGCGCACCATGGACCGGCCCACGAACGCGACCTTGCGGCCGTGCGACTGCGCGGAGTCCAGGACCTGCTGCACGCGGTGGATGTGCGAGGCGAAGCAGGCCACGATGATGCGCTGGCCGGCCTGGTCGAAGACGCTGTCGATGACCGGGGCGATGTCCCGCTCGCTGGTGACGAAGCCCGGCACCTCGGCGTTGGTGGAGTCCGACAGCAGGATGTCGACGCCCTCGTCGCCGAAGCGGGCGAAACCGCCGAGGTCGGTCAGCCGGCCGTCCATCGGCAGCTGGTCCATCTTGAAGTCGCCGGTGTGCAGCAGCGTGCCGGCGGGCGTGCGCACGCCGACGGCGAGCGCATCCGGGATGGAGTGGTTGACCGCGAAGAACTCCAGGTCGAACGGGCCGAACGACTCCCGGTCGCCCTCCTCGACCTGGTGCGTGACCGGCTTGATCCGGTGCTCGCCCAGCTTGGCCGTCAGCAGCGACAGCGTCAGCCGCGACCCGACCAGCGGGATGTCGGCGCGCTCGCGCAGCAGGAACGGCACGGCGCCGATGTGGTCCTCGTGGCCGTGCGTGAGAACCAGCGCCTCGACGTCGTCCAGGCGGTCCCGGATGTAGTCGAAGTCGGGCAGGATGAGGTCGACGCCGGGCTGCTCCTCCTCCGGGAACAGCACGCCGCAGTCGATGATGAGAAGGCGGCCCCGGTACTCGAAGACCGTCATGTTGCGGCCGATCTCACCGAGTCCGCCGAGGGCGACGATCCTCAGCGCGTCCTCGGCGAGGGGCGGCGGCGGCCCGAGTTCGGGGTGCGGGTGGCTCATGCAGATCCTTCCGTGAGGCGTTCGACGCCCACGGCGCTGGCGGGGACCGCCTGGTGCGGTGCGAGCCCGATGGGGCCCTTCACACCGGCCGCGGCCAGGTCCTCGCGCAGCAGCGCCTGCAGCTCAGTGGAAGCGTCGGCCAGCGGCGTGCGCACCGGTCCGCCCGGCAGCCCGAACATGTTCAGCACCGCCTTGACGGTGATGACCCCCTGCGTTCGGAAGATGCCGGTGTAGACGGGCGTGAGGCGCCGGTGGATGGCCAGTGCGTGGTCCACGTCGCCGCTGGTGTAGGCGTCGATCATGTCGTGCAGGTCGGAACCGACGATGTGGCCCACCACGCTGACGAAGCCGGCGGCGCCGACCGAGAGCAGCGGCAGGTTGAGCATGTCGGTTCCGCAGTAATAGGCGAGCCCGGTGCGCTCCATCACCCAGGAACTGGCGCCGATGTCGTCCTTGGCGTCCTTGTTGGCGAGGATGCGGGGGTGCTCAGCCAAGCGGACCAGCGTCTCCGAGGCGATCGGAGCGCCGGTGCGGCCGGGGATGTCGTACAGCATCATCGGGAGCTCGGTGGCGTCCGCGATGGCCGTGAAGTGCCGGAGCAGCCCCTCCTGGGGCGGCTTGTTGTAGTAGGGGGTCACGGTGAGCACGCCGTGCGCTCCGGCGCGCTCCGCGGCCTCAGCCAGCTCGATGCTGTGGCGGGTGTCGTTGGTCCCGACGCCGGCGACGACGGTGGCGCGGTCGCCGACCGCCTCGAGCACGGCGCGCAGCAGCCGGTCTTTCTCGGCGTCACTGGTCGTAGGCGACTCACCGGTGGTCCCGCTGACGATCAGGCCGTCGTTGCGCTGCTCGTCGACCAGGTACGAAGCGAGGCGGGCGGCGCCGTCGTAGTCGACGTCGCCGTTCTCCTCCATCGGAGTGACCATCGCGGTCAACATCTGGCCGAAGGGCGCGTTCGGCGAAGTGCTGGCTCCCATGATGCAAAACGTACCGCGATCGGCGCCTTGGTGCCGCCACGGCACCGCTGCGCCGAGCGAATTGGCTCCCGCGCCGCCGCGCCGCGGCGGCGCGGCGGGAGCGGCAGGGCCCCGGCGCAGGGCGCCGCCGCCGCTCCCCGTCCGGCTGCGAGCACGGCGCAGCGGCCGTTCCACGGGCGTATGCGGCCCCTGCCGAGCCGCGCGCACCGACCCGCCGCCCCGCGCGGGCGCGATCGCCGGCGGCCCTCCCTTGACCTGGACGTGAGACGCGTTACACACTCGGCGCGTCTTTCCCCACCATCCCGAACCGCACCGGGCCGGTCCGGGAGTGCGCAGCGCACGGCGCCGGCCGCGGTCCGCACCCGCGGGCCGGGCCGGCGCGGCACCGGGTCCCCCCACCGGCAGATCATCAGACAGGAACACCCCCCATGCGCAGATTCGGAACCGCGCTCGCAGGGTTCAGCACCCGCTGGATCCCGGACGCCTTCGTGTTCGCCATCGCCCTGACCGCGGTCGTCTTCGGAATGGGCCTGGCGCTCACCGACCACGGCCCGATCCAGCTGGTCGGCGACTGGTACGCGGGCTTCTGGGGCCTGCTCGAGTTCGCAATGCAGATGACACTGGTGCTGGTCACCGGGTATGCCCTGGCATCGTCGCCGCCGGCGGAGCGGGCGATCGCGTGGGTCGCCCGGCTGCCCCGCGGTCCGCTGTCGGCGACCGCGCTCACCACGCTCGGCGCCGCACTGCTCGGCATGGTGCACTGGGGCCTCGGGCTCATCGCCGGCGCGATGCTCGCCCTGCGGGTCGCCCGCTCCTGCCGGGAACGCGGCATCCGCGTGCACTTCCCCCTCCTCGCCGCGGCCGGCTACACGGGCCTGATGGTGTGGCACAGCGGACTGTCCGGGTCCTCACCGCTGCTGGTGAACACGCCGGGGCACTTCCTCGAAGACCAGATCGGCATCATTCCGCTCAGCGAGACCATCTTCCAGCCGTTCAACCTGGCCTTCCTGGCGGCGATGGTGATCGGCGCGCCGCTGCTGCTGATGAGCATGCATCCGCGCGGCGAGGACACCGAGGAGATCGGCGGGTCCGAGGAGGGCACCGAAGACGGCGGTTCCGGCGGCGGAGCGGTCCTGACGCGCGCCGCGCGCGCGGCGCTGCCGCCGGCCCAGCGGCTCATGCACAGCCGGCTCCTGGTCGGTGTGGCGGTACTGGCGGGCCTGGTCTACGCGGTACCGGAGCTGCTGCGCTCCGGGATCGTCGGGATGGACCTCAACCTGCTCAACTTCGTCTTCCTCATCGCCGGACTGGGGCTGCACGGAACGCTGGCGGGGTACTCGGCGGCAGCGGCCGACGGGGCGAAGAGCGCGGCGTCGGTCATCGTCCAGTTCCCCTTCTACGCCGGGATCATGGGGATCATGGAGCACTCGGGCCTGCTGGAGGTCATCTCCAACTGGTTCGTGTCCTTCTCCACCGAGACCACCTATCCCTTCTGGGCGCTGATCAGCGCCTGCCTGGTGAACCTCGCGGTGCCCTCCGGCGGCGGGCAGTGGGCGGTGCAGGGGCCGATCGTCATCAACGCGACCGAGGCGCTGGGCATCGATCCGGGCGTCGGCGTGATGGCGGTGGCAATGGGCGACCAGCTCACCAACGGCCTCCAGCCGTTCTGGGCGCTGCCGCTGCTGGCGCTTACCCGGCTGCCAGCCGGGAAGGTGCTGGGCTACAGCGCGGTGGTGATGATGTACGGCATCGTCGTCGCGTCGCTGTGCATCACCTTCCTCTCCTAGCGCGTGCTGGGTGGCGACCGCTCTGCTGCGCGGTGTCCCGGCGCACGCTCGCGGCGCTCTCCCCCGGTCCGGGAGGCGGGGAGGGAGGAGGGCCCGCCGGGAATGCGCGAGGGGGAGTCCGCGGTGCGGACTCCCCCTCGGGGCGGACGCTGCACGGGCGGACCGGGCAGCGGGCCGGGTGCCGGCGGCGCCGGCGGCCCGGTCAGTCGTCGTCGTTGTCGGGGAGCAGCCAGCTGAGCAGCCAGCTGACGATGGTGATGACCAGGGCGCCGAGCACCGCAGAGGGCCAGAAGTCGGCGATCACGAAGTCGAAGCCGAACACCCCGGCGGCCCAGGCGGTGAGCATGAGCAGCAGGGCGTTGACGACGAGCGCGATCAGGCCGAGCGTCAGGACGTAGAAGGCGCAGCCGACGGTCTTCACGATCGGCTTGATGACCGCGTTGACGACGCCGAACAGGGCCGCGATGACCGTGTAGGTCAAGATCTGCTCGCCCACCGGGTCGCCGGGTGCGATCTGGATCCCGTCGATCAGATAGGCCGCCGCCGCGAGGGCGAGTGCGTTCACGAGGATGCGGATGATGATGCTCACGCGTCGATGGTGCCACGCCGAGCGGCCTCCCGTCGTCTGCGGAGGGGAGGAAACCGGGTGATTCGCCCCGCTCCCCGACCTGGCCCTCGGGGATGCCCCTTCCGGGCAGGGCCCCGCGAGCCCGGCGGCTCCCGCGGTCCGCGGGAGCCGCCGTCCGCCCCGCGTGCCACTCGGCCGGCGCCAGGCTGCCGCGCACCGCGGGTTCGCTCGTCTGGGCGGGGACTGCAACGATGGCGGCATGGCCGCTGATCGATTCGTCCGCGCAGCCCGCACCGCCGACGTCGGCGACGTCGTGCGCATCCAGGTCGCCGCGTGGCGCGCCGTGTACGGCGACCGGGTGGCGCAGCCCGTCCTCGCCGAGATCACCGGCGCCGAGGCCGGCGAGCGCTTCCGGGAGCAGTGGAGCGCCGCGATCACGCGTCCGCCCACCTCGCGGCACCGGCTGCTCATCGCCGCCGACGTGGCCGACTCCGCGGATCCGGACGGCGCGGCGGCGCCGCACCGCATCGCCGCGGGCTTCTGCGCGCTGGGCCCCGCCCAGGACCCCGACCTCTGGCCGGCCACCGACGCCGAGATCTACGCGCTGCACGTCGATCCGGGGCTGGCGGACCGCGGGCACGGCGAGCGGCTGCTCAACGCGGCCGCCGACCACCTCGTCGACGACGGCTTCCACACCGTCCACGTGTGGACCGGCGCGCAGGGCGACCCGCTGCGCGGGCTGGCCGAGGCGGCCGGCTGGCGGACCGACGGCGCCCGGCGCGAGGTCGACGCCGGCGCGCTCGTGCCCATGGTGCGCCTGCATGCGGCCATCGGCGGCTGAATCCGCCTCCTCCGCGGCCTGTGCCGCCGGCGGGGCCGGACGCCTCCGCCGCGCTCGGCGCGTGCCGGAGGCGGCGCGAACAGGGATACCGTTGACCGGCACCGCAGCTGGACGGCGCCGCAGCGGCGGAAGGTGCCGCGCGCGGGAGCCGGTGGAAAGGATGGCGCAGGCGTGGCCACGCTGAGCGAATGGGTCGCCGGGGCACGGCCCCGGACACTGCCGAACTCGATCGTCCCGGTCGCCGTCGGCACCGGGGTGGCCGTGGGAGCCGGCTCCGCCGTGGCGTGGAAGGCCGTGCTCGCGCTGGTGGTGTCGCTCGCGCTGCAGATCGGCGTCAACTACGCCAACGACTACAGCGACGGTGTGCGGGGCACCGACACCGAGGCCCGCGTCGGGCCGATGCGGCTGACCGGCACCGGTACCGCACCGCCGAGGCAGGTCCTGGCTGCCGCGTGGCTCAGCTTCGCCGCCGCGGCCGTGGCCGGCCTGGTCCTCGTCACGACGTCGTCGTGGTGGCTGCTGCTGATCGGCGCAGCCGCGATCGCCGCCGGCTGGTTCTACACCGGCGGCCGGACCCCCTACGGCTACCGGGGGCTCGGCGAGGTCGCCGTCTTCGTCTTCTTCGGCCTGGTCGCCGTGGCGGGCACGGTCTTCGTGCAGGTGGGGTCTGTCCCGTGGACCGGCTGGGCGGCGGCCGTGCCGATCGGGCTGCTCTCCTGCTCGGTTCTGGTCATCAACAACCTCCGCGACATCCACACCGACCCCGACAGCGACAAGGTCACCCTGGCCGTCCGGCTGGGCGAGCCGCGCACCCGGCTGCTGTACCAGGTGTGCATCGTCGGGGCGTTCGCGATCGCGCTGACCGCCGCGGCGGCGAACCTGTGGGCGGCCCTCGTCTTGCTCGCCGCTCCGCTGGCGGTCTCACCGCTCCGCCGGGTCCGCACCGGCCAGGAGGGCCGCGACCTCATCCTCGGCCTCGGCGAGACCGGCCGGCTGCAGATGGCCTTCGGTGTCCTGCTCACGGCCGGCCTCGCTCTGGGCGCGCTCTAAGCGGAGGGCCCCAGCGTCGGGGCGTGACGGCCGGCGGGCTATTCGCGGCATCACCGCACCCCGCGCCCTGGCGTCCGGCGGCGGGCACCGCTGTGCAGCTTCAGCGATGCACGGGCCGACCGCGCTCGCGATGGTGCAGCCCATGCCGGGCTCGGCCGCGGAGCCGGAGTGGTTCCGCGGCGCCCGCCGCCACCTGCGGCAGGCCTCCGGGCCCGCACTCCGCGGCGGGTCAGGCGTGGCCTCCCCAGGCACGCCAGACAGGGTCGAGGGCGCGCTCGGCCGCGAAGGGCCGCTCGCCCGTCCATCGCCACAGCGCGCCGGGGCCGGCCAGGTCGAGCCGGTCGGGGCCGCCGATGCCGCCCGGGGCGTCCGGGGCCGCCGGGCGGCGGCCGAACAGCCCGACCTGGCCGATGGCGCGGGCTCCGCCGAGGATGCCCGGAAGGCCGCGGAGCGCGGGGTCGCGCAGGTCGAGGTCCTCGGCGAGGAGTTCGGCGCCGGCGTAGGAGACCCGGGTGGCGGAGTGCAGCGCGCCGCCCCGCTCACCGGTGCGGCCGAGCACGCAGGTCTCCCGCCACAGCAGCTCGGCCCCGTCCGCGAGGTCGGCCGCGACGGTGCGCACCGCGTCGGCCCCGTCCGCCACCACGAAGGCGGGCTCGGTCCAGGACATGCGTCCGCCCTCGTCGATCCGCACGTCAGCGCTCCAGCTGGCGCTGCCGCCGCGCGCGTTGTAGGCGACCGTGCCGTTCGGGTCGACTAGTTCGAGCTCCGCACCGGGGCCGACCTCGACGCGCAGCCGGACGTCGTCGCCGGCGCAGAGCAGTGCGCGGACCGCCGCCAGCGCGATGCGCAGCGCCGGGCCGGGGCGGCGCATCAGCACCGGGCGCAGGAACGCGCCCGTCTCCAGCGCGTCCGGCACGGTCCGCCCGCCCGCCCTGCGCACGGCGATCACTGCGGGCGAAGACCCGCCCCGCAGGAGGGGGCCGGCGTCCCGGCGGCGCGCGGGCGGCCCTGTGCCCGGGGCGCGCGCGGAGGAGGGCGCGGCGGGCGGCTGCGCGCTGTCCGGTGCGGCGCCCGGCGCTGCCGGCGCCGGGCCTGCTGCCGGGCGGGTGGGCGGTGCCATCAGTTCCGGTTGCCCGCGGAGGCGCGCCGGTGGCCGTGGGCGTGCCCCTGCCCGTGCTCGTGGGTGTGCTCTTCGCCGGCGTGGCTGTGCGGCGCCATCGGGCCGGGGTCCTGCGGCGTGTGGTCGCCCGCGCGGTGCGCGCTCAGGATGGTGCGGACCCAGGCGCAGAGGCGTTCGACGGAGTCGGCGTCCTGCCGGGAGAGGGCGAGGACGGGCCGCCCGTCGCGGGCCTTCTCCGCGTCGGCGACCATCGCGGCGACGTCGACGCCGACGTGCGGTGCAAGGTCGGACTTGTTGACGATGAGCAGGTCGGCGCGGCCGATGCCGGGGCCGCCCTTGCGGGCGACGTCGCCGCCGCCGGCGACGTCCAGGCAGAAGAGCTGGGCGTCGATCAGGGCCGGGCTGAAGGTGGCGGTGAGGTTGTCGCCGCCGCTCTCCACCAGGACCAGGTCGAGCGGCGCGAAGTCGGACTCCATGTCCTCGACGGCGTCCAGGTTGGCGGTGATGTCGTCGCGGATGGCGGTGTGCGGGCAGGCGCCGGTCTCCACGGCGCGGATGCGCTCGGCGGCCAGCACTCCGGCGGAGCGGAGGTAGCGGGCGTCCTCGTCGGTGTAGATGTCGTTGGTGACGACGCCGATCTCCAATTCGCCGGCGAGGGCGCGGCAGAGCGTGGCGATGAGCGAGCTCTTACCGGTGCCCACCGGGCCGGCCACGCCGAGCCGGAGGGTGCGGCGCGCCGGGACTCCGGCGGGGGTGCTCGCGGGGATGTTCGCGGTGGTGGTCTCAGGCAACGAAGAGCCTCCTTGTCGATCGGGCGTGCGCCTCGGCCCACCGGTCGGTCACCGGTGCGGCGGGCGCGGGGATGTCGCGGGGGGCGGTGGTCGCGGCCGCTCGGCGGACGGCGGCCTCGATGTCCGGGGCGGCCGCCACGATCCAGGCGACGGCGGCGACCGGGTCGCCGGGGCGCAGCTTGAGCGCGGCGGCGGTGACCGTCTGCGCGTCGTCGTAGAGGGCAGCGCGGGCGGTCTGCTCCGCGGTCATGCCGAAGGCGGCGCCGAGCGCGCCGAGCACGACCGGGCGGAACGGGCGGGTGCCCGGAGCCGCCGCGGTGGCAGTGCCGAGCGCGGCGACGGCGGGGTGCTCGGCGGCGAGCCGCCGGGCGAGCCGGGCCGGCCCGCGGCCGAGCGCCGCCGAC
>NZ_BAAGXT010000079.1:0-13218 GCF_054779695.1 Nocardiopsis coralliicola
GCACCGCAGGGCCCGCCCCCGCAGGGGCCGCCGACGGGCGGCCAGCCGCCCACCGCCGCCTACCCGCCGGGCTACGGTCCCGGCCTGCCGCCGAGCGGGCCGCAGCCGGGCTTCGGCCCCGGCGCCCAGTCCCCGCCGCACGGGCAGGCGGCCGCCTACGGCGCCCCCGGCGTCCCTGGCGGACCCGGTGCTCCCGGTGGCCCCGGTGTTCCGCCCGGGGCCGGGCCGCCCGGCGCCTCCCCGGCCGGCCCGGCCGCGTCCGGCGGCGGCCGCTCCCGGACGAAGGCGAAGGTGCTGGCGGCCGCGGCCGTCGGCACCGCGCTGGTGGCCGCTGCCGGCACCGGCGTCTTCTTCGCGATGGACCCGTCCTTCCCCGAGGACGGCACCGTCGTCTACGAAGAGGACTTCGACTCCGGCGAGACCGAGTGGACCGACTCCTACGACGCCGAGTTCGAAGAGGGCGACGAGTACGGCCACTCCCAGCAGCAGCTCGCGCTCGGCGCCTACGAGGACGATCAGCAGCGCCGCCTGTCGTCGCCGTACAGCAAGCAGCACCCGGTCCACCTGAGCATGGAGTCGAGCCTGCAGTGGGAGTCCGGCGCGGACTACGCCCAGGCCGGCATGTACTGCTTCGGCTACGACGCCGACGATGACGACTACGAAGAGGACTACCGCCAGTACGAGATCACCGTCCGCAAGGACGGCAAGGAGCTGGTGATCCGCCGCAACGACGGCTCCGACGGCTCCGGCACCCTCTTCAAGACCGGCGACGTGTCCGGCTTCGAGGGCGGCGATGCCGCCAACCGCCTGCAGATCACCTGCGACCGTGAGCTGCCCGACCCCGACGCCGACGTCGAGGACGGCACGGTCACGGTTCGCGCCTGGGTCAACGGCGACTTCGCCGGCGAGGCCGTCGACAACCAGCCCATCCCGGGACGCGGCACCGGGCTGCTGCTGCACCGCGGCACGGGCGGGAGCGGCGGCGACGCCGTCGCCCTCTTCGACGACTACCGGCTCGCCGAGACCGCGCCTTCGGAGGAGAAGGACGACGACGCGGCCTGACGCGGGCCCCGCCCGCAGCCGGCGGGCCGCGGCGCGGCATGATCAGAAGCCGCACACCGCCGGGCGCCCCGGAGGCGGTGCGGCCACCGCACTGCCGCAGCGCCGCCGCCGGGCCCGGTGCGGCCCGGTGTGCCGCCCGTCCGCGGCGGACGCGGCGGCGCGGGGCGGCGCCCGGCTGCACTCGCACGCGGCGCAGGACCATCGGGACTGCGCCGCGGTCTCGGAGAAAGGACGCATCCCCATGCGCGCGATCAGCATCGCCCAGCCCGGCGCGGCCGAGGACATGCGCCTCGCCGACCTCGCCGACCCCGAGCCCGGCCCGGGCCAGGTCACCGTCGATGTCGAGGCGGCCGGCGTCAACTTCATCGACATCTACCAGCGCTCCGGCGTCTACACCCTGCCGATGCCGCTCACCCCGGGTGTGGAGGCCGCGGGCACGGTCTCCGCGGTCGGCGAGGGCGTCACCGGGGTGCAGCCGGGCGACCGCGTGGGGTGGACCAACGTGCCGGGCGGCTACGCGGAGAAGGCGGCCGTGCCGGGCGAGCGCATCATCCCGCTGCCGGACGGCGTCGCCGCGGAGCAGGCCGCGGCGGTGCTCCTGCAGGGCATGACCGCCCACTACCTGACGCACGACACCTACCCCGTCCAGGAGGGCGACACGGTGCTCGTGCACGCCGCCGCGGGCGGGACCGGCATGCTCATCACGCAGCTGGTGAAGAAGCGCGGCGGCCGGGTGATCGGGACCGTCTCGACCGACGCGAAGGAGCAGCTGGCACGCGAGGCCGGCGCGGACGAGATCATCCGCTACACCGAGCCGGGCGCCGACATCGCCGCGTCGGTGCGCGAGCTGACCGGCAGCGAGGGCGCCGCGGCGGTCTACGACGGCGTGGGCGCGAGCACCTTCGACGCGTCGCTGGCCGCGCTGCGCCGGCGCGGCATGCTGGTGCTGTTCGGCCAGTCCAGCGGAGCGGTGCCGCCGTTCGATCCGCAGCGGCTCAACAGTGCGGGCGGCATCTTCCTGACCCGGCCGTCGCTGGCCCACTACACCGCCGACCGCGCCGAGCTGACGGCCCGCGCGGGCGCCGTCCTCGGACTGGTGGCCGCAGGCGACCTCACCGTGCGCATCGGCGGCCGGTACGCCCTCGCCGACGCCCCGAAGGCCCACACCGACCTGGCCGGCCGCGGCACCACCGGCAAGCTCGTCATCGACACCCGCGCCTAGGGCTTGTGTGGTGGGCGGACACCTGCCCTGCTACGCGACGGACGCCACCCACCACACACGCGCCAGCGGCGCCCGGTTCGGGCTCCCCGCTCCTCACCGCGAAAGGTGGGGAGCCCGCGGCGTCCGCCGGTCCCGCAGCGGCTACTCCGCCGCTTCGGCCTCGACGGCGGCCAGCCACGCCGCCCAGTCGGCGTGCTCGGTGGCGAGCTCGCCGACCACCGTCCGCCGTTCCTCAGCGGTCAGGCCGACCGCGCGCAGTGCGGCCGCGATCTCGGGGATGCGCTGCTGCTCGCCCAGCCCGGGCGCCAGCTCCAGCTGCGCGGCCAAGGCGCGCGCCACGTCGATCGGCGCGGCCCCCTCGGTCTTGCGGCGCAGGCCCGACTCCAGGGCGCGGAAGGCAGCCCGGTCATCAGTCTTGAAATCACGCAGGTTGCGAGCGTTGTCCAGGACGCGCTGCAGCCCGCTGAGGGAGCGCGATCCCCCGTAGTCGATCCGCTCGGGCTCGTCCCGCTGGATCACGATGATGGAATTGCCGCACGGATCCATCACCGTGAACCGGCTCGCCCCGGGCCGCAGCCGGGTGATGCGGCCGTGGCCCGAGCGCGGCACCTTCCCGTACCGGGCTTTGAGGCCGGCCGCGAACGCCGCGTGGTAGGGCGCGACCGCATCGACCATGACGAGGCAGCTCGCCCCGCCACTCCGCACGGGGTCGAGGCCGTCCGGCGGCCCGGTGAAGTGGATCCCGAACCCGCTGTAGGCGAGGGCGAGGTAGAGGTAGGGCTTGCGCATGTCGTCGGTGACGGTGAAGCCCAGCGCCGTGTAGAAGTCGACCACTGCGTCGGGGTCGGGGGCGAACAGCAGGGGAACGGCCGTCTCGTTCGGAGCGGTCTCGGGCGGCGGCCCGGCCGCCCCGGCCTCCGCTGCTTCCGTGCTCATGGGCGTCCTCTCTCCGGCCGCGCCGGGGCACCGCTCTGGGCCCGCGCCGGTCCGGAGCGGCCAGCCTAGACAGAATCGGCCGAATCCGCCCATGGAGCGCTGCCGGCCGGCCGAAAACCGCTCGCTGACCGGCGCGGGCCGGCGCTAATGTCCCGGCCATGGACTCTCTCCGGGACGACTTGCGGGCCGGGCTCAAGGCGGCGCTGAAAGGGCGGGACCGCGCAGCGGCGGCCGCCATCCGGTCAGCGCTGGCGGCGATCGAGAACGCCGAGGCGGTGCCGGCCGCCGACGGCGGGCCCGCCGCGGCGGTCAGCGAGCACGTCGCGGGCGCAGCCGTCGGCGTCGGGGCGGCCGACACCGCCCGCCGCACCCTGACGGCGGCGGACGAGCGCGCCGTCCTCACCGCCGAGATCGCCGAGCACCGCTCGGCTGCCGACTCCTATGCGGACTCCGGCCATCCGGAGACAGCGGCGCGGCTGCGCGCCGACGCCGACCTGCTGGACACCTACCTGGGCCGGACCGGATAGCCGGGGCGCCGCACCCCCGGCCCTGCCCTCCGCACCGGCGGGACGGTGCCGGTCACCCTTCGTCGGTCGGCCGGGACGGGCCGGGCACCGCGGAGCCCTCGCCCGTCCCGGAAGCGCCGGCCGCGTCCGTGGTGTCGGTTGCGGTGGTGGTCGGGGCGGTGCGCTTGGCGGAGCTGGGGCCGCCGGCCGCTGCTGCCGCGGCCGCCTGGCGCGCGCTCTCCACCGCCTCCGCGGCGCTGTCCGCCGCCTCCTCCGCCGCCGACCGCACGTGCTCGGCGGCCTCGGTGCCGTGGTGCTCGCCCAGCGCCTGCCCGGCGGCGGTCTCCGGCGGCGGGCCGGAAGCGCTGCCGCCGTCCTCGCCGGAGAACGCGCGGGTCACGTTCTGCACGGCGGAGGTGAGCTCGCCCGGGATGACCCAGAAGGTGTTGCCCTCGCCGTTGGCCAGCGACGGCAGCGTCTCCAGGTACTTGTAGGCGAGCAGCTTGGGGTCGGCGTTGTTCTCGTGCACCGCCTGGAAGACGCGCTCCACGGCCTGGGCCTCACCGTCGGCGCGCAGGATCCGCGCCTGCTGGTCGCCCTGGGCCTCCAGGATCGCCTGCTGGCGTGCGCCCTCCGCGGTGAGGATGCGCGACTGCCGCTCGCCTTCCGCGTGCAGGACCACGGCGCGCTTGTCGCGCTCGGCCCGCATCTGCTTCTCCATGGCCTCCTTGATGGAGGGCGGCGGGTCGATCGCCTTGATCTCCACCCGGTTGGCGCGGATCCCCCACTTGCCGGTGGCGTCGTCGAGCACGCCGCGCAGCCGGGTGTTGATCTCCTCGCGCGAGGTGAGGGTGCGCTCCAGGTCCATCCCGCCGATGACGTTGCGCAGCGTGGTGACCGTGAGCTGGTCTATTGCCTGCAGGTAGTTGGCGACCTCGTAGGCCGCGGCGCGCGGGTCGGTGATCTGGTAGTAGAGCACCGTGTCGATGTTGACGACCAGGTTGTCCTCGGTGATCACCGGCTGCGGACGGGAGGAGAACACCTGCTCGCGCAGGTCGAACTTGGTGTTGACCCGGTCGACCAGCGGGATGATGAAGTTCAGGCCGGGCTGCAGGGTGCGCTGGTAGCGGCCGAACCGCTCGATGTTGTAGGCGCGCGCCTGCGGGACGATGCGGACCGTGGAGATCGCGAGCAGCGCCACGATCACTGCCAGAACGATGAAGATGATCTCACCCATGGGAAGCCTGCCCTGCGGTCGGTTGGGCTGCTGTCGGTGCGGCGGTCAAAGCGGCTGCTGCCGGGGGCGCGGACGGTGCGGCGCCGGCGGCGCCAGGCGTGTAGTCGGCGGGTCGGGTCACGGCAGCGCCTCCCGCGGGTAGACGACTGCGGTGGCGCCGTCGATCTCGACGACGTCGACGTGCACGCCCGCGGGGATGGTCTGGTCCTCGTCGATGGCGCGGGCCGACCACTCCTCGCCGGAGAGCTTGATCCGGCCCTGCTCGCCGGTGACCTCCTCCAGCACCACGCCGGACTTGCCGACCAGCGCCGCGGTCCCCGAGGCCAGCAGCGGGGGCTGCTGCAAGTGGCGGCGGGCGATCGGCCGCACGACCAGCAGGCCGGCGGCGGAGGTGGCGACGAAGGCGAGCACCTGGGCGGCGACGCCGAACCCGAGCGCACCCGTGATGGCGGCGGCGATGGCGGCGCCGGCCAGCAGGCCCAGCGACAGCGTGAGGGTCAGCGCCTCGGCGATTCCGAGGACTACGGCGGCGACGATCCAGAGGATCCAGAGCGGCATGTAGGGCCTCCCGTCCTGCGGGTACCCTCAACCTACCCGTCCGGTCTCCGCTGCTACACGGGCGCCGGGCGGCAATCCGATCACGCCCGGATCCGCGCCGGCTGCCGGCCGAACGGAAGCGCGCCGCCCCGCCAGTCCCGTCCGCACCTCGGTGGCGCGGTGCGCTGGGCATCGGCAGCCGGGCACGCCTGCCGCCGCCGTCCAGTGCTGCCGTCCGGTGCGCCCGCCCCCTTCCGCAGCGCGCCGAACCGGTGCGCCGGAGTCGCCGCGAGGCCGCCGGCGTGTTCCGCCCTGCAGCATTGACCCGTGCCGAACGGCCGCGGGCGGGGCTTCCCGGCGGACGCGGCAGTGCGGGGCCGTGCCGCGGTGCCGACGGGCGCAGCTCCCGCCGGCACCGGGGCACGGCCCCGCACCGCGCATCGGCCCGGCCTGCGGGCGGATGCCGCGGTCCCCGCCGGCCCTGCCACCGAGGGCCGGCGGGGCCGGTCAGCGACCGCTGGAGAACTCGGTGACCTGCTGGTAGGTCGGCCGGTTCTGCCAGGCGATGGGCCACATGTTGATGCCGCCGAGCGGCTGGTGCTCCACCGTGTCGCCGGCGAGCTGGTCGCCGCCGGGGTAGACGTCCTCGGCCGGCGTTGCCGCGGCCTCGGTGAGCGTGTCCACCAGCAGCGTGCGGCACTCGCCGGCGTCGCCGCCGCCGCAGTACTGCTCGCCCAAGCCGCCCTCGACCTCCTCGCCGAACACCGACCGCAGGTCCTTGTCGACGTAGGAGTACCAGCCGTATTGGAAGGCGGAGCCCTTGTGCTCGCCGTCGCCGTACGGCGTCTCGTCGATCCCGACGGAGCGCGTCACCTCGGTGAACAGGTCCTCGCCCAGGCCGGGCTCGAACTGCGCCGACACCAGCAGCGGCCACCAGGCGTCCATGATCCGGACCGCGTCGGCGTGGGCGTATTCGCCGTCGCCGCGTTCGGCCTCCCGGCGCGGCGCGCCGTCCTCCTGCCAGGCGGTCAGCTTCTCGACCGCCGCGGCGACGGCCGGATCGCCGGTGTCGGCATCGGCCAGCGCGTCCAGCAGCACCGGGAGCACCTGCTCGCCGCGCAGGTCGGTGTGGCCGGCCTCCGCCATCACCTGGGTCAGGGAGGACTTGGTGAAGGCGTGCCCGTCGTCGATCAGCGCGGCCACACGGCCGTCGAGCAGGTCTCCGCGGTGCACCGAGCCGTTGCCCCAGTCGCTGGAGTAGCCGCGCGCGACCTTGTTGTTCCAGTTGACGAGGTAGTCCTGGCCGACGGTGTTGGGGTGCTCGGCGGCCGGCGTGTAGTCGGCGCCGTTGTCGGCCGGGTCCCAGCCGGCCCAGCCGGCGTCCGAGCCGGCGGCGATGGGCAGGTTGGGGTCGGTTCCGGGGGTGCGGACCGGGTTGGCGCCGGAGTTCTGGAAGGCGATGGTCTCGGAGTCGGCGTAGTGCCAGTTGAAGGCGTAGCCGATGTCGGCGGCCGCGTCCTGGAACGCCTCCGGCGAGGTGATCGTGTCCGGCTCGTTGAACTGCTGGAAGCCGATGATGGAGTCGACTTCGCGCTGGTAGGTCGAGCGCCGGGCGACGTAGGCGACCGGGTCGCCGCCGACGGTCGCGAACGACTCGACGAGACCGAACTCCGACCGCAGCGAGGTCAGCCGGTAGGAGCCCGCAGGCGTCTGGTCGGCGACCGTCGGCTCCCAGGCGTTCTCCACGGTGAGCTCCTCGAAGGCGGTGCAGGAGCCGTCGGTGCCGACGTAGCCGCGCGACGAGGTGTCCGGCGCCGAGCCGTCCGGCTCGCACAGGTCCACGGCGAAGGTGTCGGTGATGTCCTGGCCGGCCGAGGTGGCGCTCCAGGCGTAGTCGGCGCCGTGTCCCATCTGGACGTAGAAGCTGGTGCCGGGGAAGGACGCGCCGCGCGCGCTGATGCCCGGGCCCTGCAGCTCCTGCGTCATGAGCAGCTGCGGCGAGAAGTAGCCGGTCTGCGGCCCCATCACGGAGACCGGGTTGCCGCTGGCGGTGTGCTCGCCGGAGACCAGCAGCGCGTTGGACATGCCGCGCGGCTCGGCCAGGTTGGCGGGCAGGACACCGTCGTTGAAGATGCCCTCGGCCGCTTCGAGGTCGCCGCTCTCGGCGCTCTCCTCCAGCGCGGCGCGGTCGTCCTCGCCCAGGTCGCCGAGCGTTCTGTCGTCCTCGGTGGTGCTCTCCTCCGACACCTGCGCGGCGGCGTCGGAGCCGTCGCCGCCGGAGGCGGAACCCTGCTCGTCGTGGACGATGTCGTAGGGCTCGACCGAGCCGGCGTCGGGCATGGCGACGCCGTCGGCATCGTCGGGGCTGGCGCTGTAGGGGAACTCGCCGTCGACCGTGACGGTCGCTTCCGGGTCGTTCTCGGTGCGCCAGGCGTCCCAGAGTTCGGCGCCCTCGTCTTCGCCGTACTGGTTCTGGAAGGCGAGCTTGACGACGGCCGACTGCACCTCCCCGCCGCCACCGCCGCCGAAGAGGGCGCCGACCAGCGAGGCGATGCCGACGACGTCGGTCGGCGTGAACTTCTCGATCTCGCCTTCCTGGGTGACGGCGTCCTTGTGGCCGGTGAGGACGTACTCGCCCGGGTAGTCGCGGTCCGACTCGGCCTGGTCGATGTAGGCGTTGATGCCGTCGATGTAGGAGCCGACGTCCTCCAGGGCCTGCGCGCCGCGCTCGCCGGAGGCGGCGACGCGGTCGATCTGGGCCTGCTTGTCCTCCTCGGTGTAGGGCGCGGTGCTCCACAGCATCTGCTCGAACGCGCGGTTGCCCTCGGCGCCTCCGGCGAACGGCGTGACCTGGCCGCGGCCGAGGTTGCGCAGCACGTCCATCACGAAGAGCCGGTCCTCCGCGACCGCGAAGCCGGCGCCGAACATGGTCCCGGAGCGGGTCTCGCCGTAGATGTGCGGGACGCCGTAGCCCTCGTCGCGGATGATGGCGACATCGTCGCGCGGGCTGTACGGGTCGCCGTCGGGCGAGCCGAACGAGGCATCCTGGAAGTACTCGCCGAGCCTGGCGTCGTCGAGCTCCTCGTACTCGTGGTTGAGGTTGTCGTACATGTCCAGCTGATCGGAGGAGTGCGCCGGCCGGGTGCCGAACAACTGGTTGCCGAGGATCTCGACGAGCGTCGCATCTCCGCTCTGGCCGGGCGGCAGGATGTCGTAGCAGCCGTCCTCGCCGCAGTGGTCCTCGACCGCGGCCATGATGGCGTCGATATCGGGGCCGTCGTCGGCGGCTGCGGGCACCGCTGCGGCCAGCGGCGCGGCGCAGACGACCGCGACGAGGGCTGCCGCTGCGCGGCGCAGCAGCGGGCGCGGCCGCGGCAGTGCGGGCCGCCGCGCGCTGCGGGAAGGCAGGGGGTTGGGGGGCAAAGCCATGGGGGGCACACCTCGTTCAGCGGGCGGGGGCAGAGGAGAGAGGTGGAATGACTCGGAAGGCGGAGCGGAACTGTCCTGGTCGTGCACGACGGGTCATCGGCACACTACGCAGAACCCCTGCTTTCGCGAAAGACTTTCACGTTCGCTTGGTGCACCGGTCCCGCGCTCCCGCCGCGCCCCGCACGCCCCGCACGCCCCGCAACCCCCGGGCCACCCAGGGCGAAGGGCTCTTTCCGGCACGCGCAAGGAGGATGTCCGGATTCGGCCATGGGCTGAGCGGGCCGGCCACCGCGCAGGCACACGATCAGCACAACAGGCTTCGCAGCCCCCGCAGCGCCCGGCCCGGAACCCACTCCGGTACCGAACCGGTTCTGAGAGGATCGCCCCATGGCAGACTTCCCCCAGCAGCCCGGGCATGGTGAGCCCTGGCGCCAGAGCGACCCGCAGACCCCGCCCTCGTCGCCCGGGTTTCCTCAGCACTCGCCGGGCGAGATCGTTCCTGCCCAGTCCGGCGGCTGGGAGTCGGCGGCGGCGGTGCCCGCACAACCTGACCCGTCGTCGCAGGTGCTGACCTACATCGGCGACATCGCGCTGACCCAGACCGAGGTGATCGTCCCCTCCGGCCGATTCCCGATCAAGGGCGCAACATGGGACGTCGCAGACATGACGCGAGTGGAGGAGCGCGTCTCCACCGTCGGCGTCATCCTCGCCATCGCCTCGGTCGCCCTGTTCATCTGGCTCTGCCTGATCGGCCTGCTCGGCCTCCTGTTCCTCCTCATGAAGGAGAAGAAGACGACGGGCACCATCCAGGTCACGGTGCACAACGGCAGCGCCTACTACGCCGCGGTGATCCCCGCCCGGGGCCCGCAGACCGTCCACGAAGTCATGCGCCAGGTGAACTACGCCCGTTCCCTGTCCAGCTGACCCTGTCCAGCTGAGGCGCGCCCTACCCGTCCGGTGCACCCGCCGGCCGGGTCGGCCATGGCGGCCGGCGACCGGCACCGCCGTGGAGCTGACCGGTCGGCACATCAGCACCTGCGCCGGCCGCACCCGCAGCCCGCTGCCGTCTCTGACCGGCGGGCGCACGGCCGGTGCCGCCATCATCCGGCGCCCGCCGCCGGCCGGGCAGCCTCCGCTCTCCACCGGCCGCAGGGGCGCCATCACCGCGCGGCCGAACGCACCCGCCCCAACGCACGGGTGGCCACTCGTGTACAGCCGCCCGCGGATCGGCACCGGGCGGAGTCCCGCCGGCCCGCTCGCACGGCCCGCGCCGCCGGGCTCACCGGTGCGGCACCGCACCACGGCGTGAGTCCCAGTGCTGCAGCCCCGGAGCAGTTCGGCACCACGCGGGCGCGGGTGCAGCGGGCTCCGGCGCCAGGACAGCCGCCCTGCCGGTCGGCGCGGCCGAGTCCTGCGGCCCCGCCCTCCCGCTGCGGACCCCCGCGCAGCGGGAGGGCGGGGGCGTAAGCACCGCAGACGCTCTACCGCTGACTGCATACCGGCCCCCACCGGCACCAGCGTCCGCGCACCGGTGAGAGCGCCGCCTGCCGGGCCGGTCTCGCCGCGGCGGCCGGCAGCCCCGCGGCACCGGCTGCCATCACCGCCCCGGCCGGCAGACCGCGCACCCGCACCTCCGCTGCGCACGGCCGCCAACCGCCGCTTTCGGCCTCGTTCACCACCGCCACCGGGCCCCCGCCGCGTGCGCGGCGCGGGCCCGGGTCTCACCGCTCGGCTGCGCCGAGGCCTGCTCAGCCGACCCGCGACGCTCCGGGCGAGCGTGCCGCGCCCGCACTGTCCGCGGCACGGGCGGCACCGTCAGCGCCGGCGGGGTCGGCGGTCCTCTCCTTTTCGCCCGAGGTGATGCGGTCGAGGACCGTGTCGCGGACGAACGCGGCGAGCGTGCGGCCGTCGGCGGCCTCGTCCAGAGCGGCGAACTCCTCCTCGGTGAAGGCCACGCTGAGGCCCCTGCTCCGCTCAGCGACGGGGCGCAGTCCGAGCATGCGGCGGTGCAGGCGCTCCAGGGCGTCGGCCGGGAGCGGGCCGTAGCAGTCCTCCAGGTGCACGAGCCAGTCCCGCATCTCGTTCCACCGGGCATAGCGCCCGGCCAGGCCGTACAGGTAGGTGGTGACGGTGCGGTCGCCCGCCGCTGCGGCGAGCTCGCCGTAGGTGGC
The DNA here is from genome assembly GCF_054779695.1 of Nocardiopsis coralliicola. NCBI lineage: Bacteria > Bacillati > Actinomycetota > Actinomycetes > Streptosporangiales > Nocardiopsidaceae > Nocardiopsis > Nocardiopsis coralliicola. Next base: position 11,101 of record NZ_BAAGXT010000079.1, read on the forward strand.
GGGGTCGAGTTCGAGGACGACGGTGTGCGTTTCCGCGGGCCCCATGGGGTCCCCTTTCGGCGTTCGGGCAGGACCGGCGGCGTCGTCCCTCGCACGCGCGGCACGGGGCAACCGCCCGCCCGCGCCGGGCGCCCGCTGCGCCCTGACCACGACCGTCCGCCATCGCCTCAACGCTAAGCACCGCGCCGCCCGCCGGCACCCCCGGTCCGCGAACCTGTGGACAACCCGTGCCACCGGTCCGACCTGCCGGGTTGACATGGACTTAACTCCAAGTTCCAGAGTGGGGCGTGAACCGGAAGGAGCCCGTGGTGCCGCCTGCAATCAGCGTCAACCTGCCCACCCTGGAAGAGGACCTGCGCCCGGGCGGAATCGGCGTGGCCGACGCCGCCCGGGCCGCCGAGGAGGCGGGGATCGACGCCGTCAGCGCGCCCGACTTCATCGTGGGCGACGGAACGCCCGCGCTGGAGGGCACCGCCGTCCTCGCCGCCGCTGCCGGAGCCACCCGGCGCATCGGCCTGGAGTTCGGCGTGATCGCGCTGCCTGTCCGTCCCCTCGCCCTGCTCGCCGCCCAGGTCCAGACGCTGCAGCACCTGTCCGGCCACCGCATCCGGCTCGGCACGGGGCTCGGCGGTGCGCCCGGGTCACCCTTCTGGAAGGCGGTGGGGGCACCCGCCACCCACCGGGGAAAGCTCGCGGACCGCGCGCTCGCGCTCCTGCCGCCGCTGATCCGGGGCGAACCCGCAGCAGTCCCCGGACGGGACGGGCCCACCGAGGTCACCCTGGCTCCGGGCGCACCCGTGCCGCCGATCCTCATCGGCGGCGGAGACGGCGACGCCCCGCTCCGCCGCGCCGCAGCCTTCGGACAGGGCTGGGCGCCGTCGTTTCTCTCGCCCGCGCAGGTCGCTGCCGCCGCCGACCGCCTGGCCGCGTTCGCCGCAGAACTGGGCCGGCCCGTGCCCGAGATCCACCTCGGCGCGCACGCCCTGGTGGGCAAGGCCGCCACCCGCGCCGCGCGCGACGCCCTGTTCGCCACCCTGGGCGGGTTCGCGCAGATGTCCGCCGAGGAGGTCGCCGGCGTCACCCTCACCGGAAGTCCCGCCGAAGTCGCCGAGCGCATCGCCGCCTACACCGAAGCCGGCGTCACCAGCTTCGGCCTGGCCCTCGGCGGCCCCGACTACCGCGCCGACCTCGACGCCATCGCCGAGGCCCGGTCCCTGCTCACCTGAGGGCGCTGCGACCGGTTCAGACGGCACCGCACGTCGGCAATCGCGAGCCGGGATGGCGCACCCGGCAGGATTCGAACCTGCGGCCGTCGGATTAGAAGTCCGATGCTCTATCCACTGAGCTACGGGTGCCGGGTTGAGTTGTGGCGGGGGTGGGGCGGGGGCCTCGGAGCGGCTTGAGGCGACATCTTACGGTATTCGGGCGATGCGTCCCAAGGTCGGGCAAAAAAGCACATCCGGCCGGAATCGGAGGTGCGTCCCCTACCCCCACGCGCACCACCAAACCGACGGGTATCGCCGACCGCCAACACGTTACCGCTGATTAACCGCTGGCGTGGCGCCGCGCGCGGGTGTCGCGCCCGGGTGTGTCGCCGCGGGAGGGCGGCGGTCCGGGCGCGCCGGGGCCGCCGCCGGGAGCCTGCCGCTCCGCGGAACGGGGCTCAGAACAGCCAGTAGACGCCGTCGGCGACGGCCGACAGCAGGGCGAACACCGCCAGCATGCCACTCCCCTCCTCTCCCGCGGCCACTGCGCGCAGAGGGGAGGGCGCCGGACACCCCGGGTCATGCTCTCAGATTCCGCGGGCAAACTGCGTTTACCGGCCCATGCCGATGTCCTGACCTGCAGCGGCGGGCGCTACCGTGGCGGCATGCCCCGCCGTTCGCGCATCAGCACCGCCCCTGCCGCCCCTGCGTCCGGCCCCGCCGCGCGCGCCGCCGGACTGGCGGCCGGCGCCGTCCTGGACCGGCTAGTCCCCGACCCGCAGCGCGGACACCCGGTCGCGCTGTTCGGCGCGGCGGCCGGCCGCCTTGAGCAAGCGCTGTACCGGCCCTCCCGCAGACGCGGCGCGGTCTTCGCGGCGCTCGCCGCAGGGACGGCGGCGGCCGCAGGCGCGCC
>NZ_BAAGXT010000080.1:0-10839 GCF_054779695.1 Nocardiopsis coralliicola
CCGGCCGCCGCCGGCTGGGCGGCCCGGCGCGGCGCGCCCCGCACCGGCCGGCTCCAGCGCGCGCGAGCTCTGCCCGGAGCTCTTCGGCCCGGACCCCGCGGGGGCCGGGCCCACCGGGCCCGCAGCAGGCCGGCGGCACCGGTGGGGAAGAGTCCGAACGGTGCGCTTCAGAGCCCCATGCCGAGCAGCTTGAGGAGGAACTCCAGGCCGGCCAGGGCCAGCGAGGCGGCAGCGACGAGGATGCTCAGCACAGCGACCCGGTGGGAGCGCTGCGCGGCCGCCTCCGCCTCCCGCGCCCGGACCGCCTGGCGGCGCTGCTCCTCTTCGAGGAGGGCGGTCCAGCGGTTCTGGGCGTCGACGATGTCCCGCAGCAGGGCGTCGGCGTCCTCCCGGGAGCCGGGGCGCGCGGCGTAGCGCCGGCGGCTGCCCCGGAGCGACGCGGCGACGCTCCGCAGCGCCTCCTGAACGGGGGAGAGCGGGGGCACCGGGGGCCCTCCGGGGCGCGGAAGACCGCTGGAGCCGTTGCCCCGGCCCGGCGTCCAGGGCTCCGGCGGCCGACCGTGGGGGACGGGTCCCCCGGGCTGCGGCGCTGGGCGCGCCGCTCCACCGGGCTCCGCTCCGTGCGCCTCGGCGGAGTCGTCGGGGTCGATCCGCGCCAGGGTCTGGTCGGCCAGGTCCAGAAGGCGCCGGGACTGAGGTGGGACGTCCTGAGGGGACACGAGCGGCACCGTACACGCAGCGGCGCCCCGGGGAGCGGGAACCGCTGGGACCGCGGAGACCCGCGCCAGCGGCGGGCGACCCGAACCGGTGCGATCGGGTGCACCCGCCGCGCTGGGCGTCCGCACCCGGCCAGCACCTTTACAACATTGACCAGATGGGCTCAAATGGTCACGAGAACAGTCCGGAAGGGCGGGGTGGCAGTGCACAGGGAGCAGGACCGCAGGGCCGAGCGGGCCGGCCGCATCCTGGACGCGGCGGCGGAGCTGATCGGGCGCATCGGCATCGACAAGACGACGCTCAACGACGTGGTGCGCGCTTCCGGCGTCGCCAAGAGCACGCTCTACCTGCACTGGCCGAACCGGGACGAGCTCTACCGGGCGCTGCTGCGCCGCGAGCGCCTCGCCATGCTCCAGGCGGTGCGCGACCGGATCGCGGCGGCCGGTGCGCCGGCGACTCCGGGCGCCCTGTACGGGGAGCTGCTGCTGGCGCTGCACCGGTCGCCGCTGCTGCTCGGCTCGCTGGACCCGTGGGGCTCGCCGGCCGTGCGCGGGCTGCTCAGCGAGAAGTGGCGGGCGATGGCGGCGCAGGCGCCGCGGATCGACGCCTCGGCGTACTGCGCTGACCTGCAGGCGCACGGTCTGGTGCGCACCGATCGCCCCGCGGCCGACCTCGCCGAGGCCGTGCACTCGCTGTTGGCCGGCTTCCTCTTCCCCGGCCTGCACCGCCCGCCGGACCGCCCCGCGTCCGGCGGCCCCGCCGAGCCGGACGACTCCGCGGAGGCGCTGCACCGCGCAGCGCTCCTGACCGACGCGCTGGACCGGGTGCTCGCGCCGGACGGCGCCGCGCGGCCGCCGGACGCGGCGCAGACCGGCCGCATCACACTGGCGCATCTGGACCGCTTCACCGCACACGCGCGCGACCGGCTCGCCCTGTCCTTCCCCGTGTCCGGCGCCGCCGGCGCAACCGGTGCCGGGAGCGGCGCCGCAGACTCCGCAGCCACCCCGGGCGGCGCCGGCGGCGCCCCCGCCCGCGAAAGGCGGAACCGATGACCGCACTGGTCCTTGCCTTGGACTCCGAAGGGGCCGTACTGGAGACGGCGGGCGGGAAGGGCGCGTCGCTCGCCCGCCTGGCCCGCGCCGGGATCGCGGTTCCGGGCGGCTTCCACGTGACGACGGCCGGCTACCGGCGCTTCGCCGAGGCGGCGAAGCTGGAGGGCGTCCTGGCTGAGGCGCTGCAGCGGGAGTCCGCCGAGGAGGCCGCCGCGCAGATCGGCGCGGCGATCGCGGCGGCGCCGATGCCGTCCGACGTGGCTGCGGCGATCCGCGCGGCCTGCGCCGAGCTGGCGCGCTCCGCTGCCGGAGAGGGTGCAGACCCCGGTCCGCCGGCAGTTGCGGTGCGCTCATCGGCCACCGCCGAGGACCTTCCCGACCTGTCGTTCGCCGGGCAGCAGGAGACGGTGCTGGGCGTGCGCGGCGCGGAGGGGGTCCTGGCCGCGCTGCGGACGTGCTGGGCGTCGCTGTGGGGCGCCCGCGCCATCGCCTACCGGCGGCGCAACGGCGTCGCCGATACGGGGGGCGCGGTGGCGCTCGCCGCGGTGGTGCAGCTCCTCGTCGACGCCGACGCCGCCGGGGTGGCCTTCACCCGCGACCCGGTGACCGGAGCGGCCGAGCGGATCAGCATCGACGCGGCCTGGGGGCTGGGCGAGTCCCTCGTCGGCGGGCAGGTCACGCCGGACTCGCTCGCCGTCGACCGGCGCACCGGCGCGGTCGCCGTGCGCACCACCGGCGACAAGGCGGTGATGACGGTGCGCACCGACGGCGGCACCGCCGAGGTCCCGGTTCCGGCACAGAAGCGGCGGGCGCCGGTGCTCGGCGACGCCGAAGCGGCCGAGATCGCCCGCACCGCGGTCCGGATCGAGGAGCTGTACGGCACGGCGATGGACATCGAGTGGGCACGCGCCGGCGGTGCGCTGTCCATCCTGCAGGCGCGCCCGGTCACCGCAGCCGGTCCGTCTGCCGCGGACGGCTTCGGCGGCAGCACCGGGAACAGCTCCCTCAGCAGCAGGGCGCACGGGGCCGCGCAGGGCTCCGCCCTCAGCGCCACCGCGCCGGCGACCGGGGGCGGTGCGGGCGCGGAGCCCGAGGTCTGGAACGACTCGCTCCTCGCCGACCAGCTGTGGACCTCGACCAATGTCGGCGAGGCCGCTCCGGGCGTGCTGACCCCGGCCTCCTGGTCGTTCCTGCGGATGTGGCTGACGGCCGTCATGCCCGTGTCGGACCTGCCCGGCCCGCCGATGCACGGCAGCATCGGCGGGCGCTGGTACGTCAACTACTCGCTGACGGCGGCGTTCGGCATCGGCCCGGCGCAGGGCGCACTCGACCAGGTCTACGGCGCGATCCCGGACGGGGTGGAGGTGCCGCCGTCTGTACCGTCGAAAGCGCAGATCGCCCGCGCGATAGCCGCCACCGTCCTGCCGGGCCTGCCGCACCGGCTGACGTTCCTGCGCCGCACCCACGCGCGCTTGGCCGCGGTGCCCGAGCTGTGTGGCGCGGTCCGCGGGCGGATCGCCGCCGCCCCCGGCGCGGCCGCACTGGCCGAGGTCGGCGATACGGCGGTCATCCCCCTCATCGACGAGGTCGGGATGCTCGTCTGGGCCGGGATGCGCCGCGGCGGGCTGGGCATGTTCAGCCTCCGCCCCTGGCTGGAGCGGCGCGGGGTGCCGGACGCCGATATCGCCGCGCTGCTGGGCTCTTCGGGTTCCCAGGGCGGCCCGCTGGCCAGCCTCGGCCCGGTGGTGGGCGCCGCGCAGCTGGCCCGCGGCGAGATCGGCCCCGCCGCCTACGCCCGCAACTGGGGCCACCGCTCCCCCGACGAGTTCGAGCTGTCTGCGCCGCGCCCGGACGAGGACCCGGCGTGGATCGACCGGATCGCCGAGGGCGCCCGCTCCGCGCCGGTCCCGGCCGACACTCTGGTGGAGCAGGCACACCGGGAGCAGCAGGAGGCCCTCGCCCGGTTCGCCGCACGGCGTCCGGCCGACGCGCGGCGGCTGCAGCGCAGGATGGCCGGCGCGGCGGGGTCGTTCCGGGGACGGGAGGCGGCCCGTTCGGAATGGGTGCGCGGGATGGGTACCGTCCGCGCCTACCTGCTGCGCGCCGGCGAGCTGTCCGGCGCCGGCGACGACGTGTTCTTCCTGCACGCCGACGAGACCGCGGCGCTGCTCCGCGGCGACCGCGCCGTCCTGGAGCGGGTGCCGGCGCGGCGCGCGGCGCACGCCTCCTACAGCGCCCTGCCGGTCTTCCCGCGGCTGATCCGCGGCGCGTTCGACCCGCACGCGTGGGCGGCCGACCCGCACCGGCGCACCGACCTGTTCGACGCGTCGGCGCCGCAGGCGGAGGCGGCAGGCCCGCCCGACGCCGAGGTCACCGGCCTTCCGGGCGCCGCCGGAGTGGTCGAGGGGCGGGTCCGGGTGGCGCTGACGGCGGCCGCCGCCGAGGAGCTGCGCACCGGCGAGGTGCTGGTGGCGCCGGCGACCAACGTCGGCTGGACGCCGCTGTTCCCGCGTGCGGCCGCCGTCGTGACCGACGTCGGCGCCCCGCTCTCGCACGCCGCCATCGTCGCCCGCGAGCTGCGCATCCCCGCCGTGGTCGGGTGCGGCGACGCCACCGCGCGGCTGTCCACCGGCGACCGGGTGCGGGTGGACGGCGCCGCCGGCACGGTCACCCCGCTGAGCAGCTGATGCAGGGCGGCGCGGCAGCGCCTCCTGACCCGCGCGGTCACGGCCGGCGGTTCCCGTAGACCAGGCGCCGCAGCAGCGCTTCGAACGGGCCGCGGAGCCCTGCCCGGTGCAGCACGGCGGCGACGGCGACCGTGGCCGCCCAGGTGAGGGCGGCGATCCCGGCGGCGGCCGCGGCGCTCAACTGCCCGCCCAGGCCGAGCAGCGAGGGCTCGATCAGCACGAACCAGACCGGCGACTGGGCGATGTAGAAGGTCATCGAACGCTGCCCGCAGGCGGCCAGCGCGGTCGTCACCGGCCCGTACGGCTCGCGGAGGCGGGCGGCGACCAGGGTGATGGCGGCCGCGTAGGCGAGCCCTCCGGCCATCCCGGTCACGCTGAACACCGCCGACGCCGCCAGCCCACCCGCCGTGGTCGCGGGCGACCACACGCCGACGGCCTGGAGCGCAACGGGCTGCGCGCCCAGCACGGCGATGGCGAAACCCAGCAGGACCGTTCGGCGCAGCAGCGCGGCATAGCGCTCGGGCTCCTCCAGGATGCGCCAGCGGCCGAGCAGGACCCCGAGAAGCACCGGGGCCGCCATGAGCAGGGCGGCGACCGGCAGCACCGGGATACCCGATGCCCGGATCAGGGCGCTGTCCAGAAGCGTCGCCCCCACCGGCAGCCCCACTGCGGACTGCGCGCCCAGCTGCACGGCGCCGACGGCCAGGGCGCCCAGCACCAGGCTGACCGCGGCGACCCACCAGAGCCGCCGGTCCGGCCAGAACACCGCGCCGGCGAACAGCAGCGCGAACATCCCGTAGGCGGCGATGACATCGCCGCTGTAGAGCAGCACGATGTGCGCGATACCGAACACGACCAGCCAGGCGCCCCGGCGGCGCACCAGCTGCCGGGCACGGCCGTCGCCGCCGGGCCCCGAGAAGCGCCGGACCATCTGGACCAGGCCGTATCCGAAGAGCATCCCGAACAGCGGGGCGGCGCGCCCGTCGACGGCGGACGTCAACAGCCATTGGACGGCGGTATCGAGCGCACTCCCCGCGGCAGGGGCGGAGTAGTCGTTGCCCCCCGCGTGCAGCATGCGGCTGTGCGCCAGCGCGATGAGCAGCAGCATCATCCCGCGCGCCAGGTCGGGGGCCAGCAGCCGCGGCCGGGACAGCGTCGGAGCGCCGCTGCTAGGTCCTGTCTGACTCGTCGGCATTGCATCCCTAATGTGTGGCGCGGCGGGATCGGCACGGCGGGGGGCCGCGCCGGCAGTTCGGGGGGACGGCATCAGGCCGAGAGGTATACCCGTGGCTCCGACCGCCCCTGGCGGCCGGAAGGGCTCTCCGGCCACCTGTTTCGAGGCTAGAACTGCGCCCGCCGCCGGCCGAGAGCCGTATGTAACCGATCTCCCGTGCGGCATGCACACACCACCCGTTACAGATGTCATGCCCCTCGCCACCGACTGCGGCGGCGCCGCTGCCCGGCTGTCCGCCGACGTCCCCGTGAGGTCCATGCCGAACCAGCGGCGGGCTTCTGCTGCCGGCACCTCCCGGGGGCGGTCCGGCCGCATTTCCGCGCTTCGGAGCCACGTGTTACCTTTGGTAACACTTGTCCTGGCGGCGGCGCCCGGATACCCCGGACCGCAGGCCGCCGCACGGCCCGCCCCCTGCCCTCGGCCCGGCCGAGACGACTGAAGGACGTGTGCACATGACGGAATCCGCCGAGGGAACCGCTGCCCCCGCGTTCAGCCTGGAGCCCAACGAGGACGTGCGCGAGGTCCGGGACTGGGTCCACGGGTTCGCGCGCGACGTGATCCGCCCCGCCGCCGCCGAGTGGGACGAGCGGGAGGAGACGCCCTGGCCGATCCTGCAGGAAGCGGCCAAGATCGGCCTCTACTCCCTCGACTTCTTCGCCAACCAGTGGCTCGAGCCCAGCGGCATCGGCATCCCGATGGCGTTCGAGGAGCTCTACTGGGGCGACCCCGGCATCGCCCTCGCCCTGACCGGCACCGGCCTGGCCGCGGTGGCCGTGGCCGGCAACGGCACCCAGGAGCAGCTGTTCGAGTGGGTGCCGCAGATGTTCGGCAGCGCCGACGACATCAAGCTCGGCGCGTTCTGCTCCTCGGAGCCGGACGCCGGCAGCGACGTCGGCTCGATCCGCACCCGCGCCGTCTACGACCAGGCCAAGGACGAGTGGGTGCTCAACGGCACCAAGACCTGGGCCACCAACGGAGGCATCGCCGACGTGCACGTCGTCGTCGCCGCGGTCGACCCCGCCCTCGGCTCGCGCGGCCAGGCCACCTTCATCGTCCCGCCGCACACCTCGGGCCTCTCCCAGGGCCAGAAGTTCTCCAAGCACGGCATCCGCGCCTCGCACACCGCCGAGGTCGTCCTCGACGACGTGCGCGTGCCCGGGTCCTGCCTGCTCGGCGGCAAGGAGAAGCTCGACGCCCGGCTGGCCCGCGTCCGGGAGGGCCGCAGCTCCGGCGGCCAGGCCGCCATGAAGACCTTCGAGGCGTCCCGCCCGAGCGTCGGCGCCATGGCGGTCGGCTGCGCCCGCGCCGCCTACGAGTACGCCCGCGACTACGCCGTCCAGCGCGAGCAGTTCGGCCGCCCGATCGCCGAGAACCAGAGCGTCGCGTTCACCCTCGCCGACATGGCCACCCGCATCGACGCATCCCGCCTGCTGGTCTGGCGCGCCGCCTGGATGGCCCGCAACAACAAGGACTTCGCCAACGCCGAGGGCTCCATGAGCAAGCTGCACGCCTCGGAGACCGCCACCAAGGTCACCCAGGACGCCATCCGCATCCTCGGCGGCAACGGCTACACCCGCGAATACCCGGTCGAGCGCTGGCACCGCGACGCCACCATCTTCACCATCTTCGAAGGCGCCTCCGAAATCCAGCGCCTCATCATCGGCCGCCGGATCACCGGCCTCCCGGTGAAGTAGACGTTCCACTGGTGGGAACGGAGAGGGGCGCCCCGCGGGGCGCCCCTCTTTTCTGCTCGGGCCACCTGGACCGGCCCGGGAGACGGAGGCCCCTTCCGCCCCGCAGGGCCGGATCCGCCAGCGCGACGGCAGCGCAGACCACCGGGGCGCGGCGGGCCCGGGCGGGGCGGAGGCCGACGCTGCCGGACGGTGGGGGTGCGACCGGCCGCCGCGAAGCGGTGGACTGCGAGACGGCGGGGACGCGGCCGATCTACCGCGAAGCGGTGTGCCGCGGGCGGCGGGTCAGTCGACGGCGTGGCGCTCCAGGAAGGTGTAGACGTCGGTCTCGTCGACGCCGGGGAAGGTGCCGGACGGGAGCGCCGACAGCACGTGCGAGTGGGCGCGGGCCGAGGGCCAGACATGGCCCTCCCAGCGGGCGGCGAGGTCGGCCGGCGGGCGGACGCAGCACTCGCCGCTGGGGCAGTTGGACTTGGTGCGGTTGGTCGTCTCGCGCCCGCGGAACCAGCGCGACTCCTTGTAGGGCACGCCCAGTGTGATGGCGAAGTTCCGCTCGGCGCCGGGATCGACGTGGGCGACGCACCAGTGGGTGCCGTTGGGCTTGTCGGTGTACTGGTAGTAGATCGAGTAGCGGTCCGGCGAGGCGAACACCTGGCGGCCGGACCAGTAGCGGCACATGCGCTGGCCCTCGATGGCGCCGCTCTCGTCGGTGGGGAAGACCAGCCCGTCGTTCTCGTAGGCCTTGTAGATGATGCCGGTCTCGTCGTTGCGGATGAAGTGGCAGACCAGGTCGAGGTGGCGGTTGGCCAGGTTGGTGAAGCGGTGCGCCGCCATCTCGTAGGAGACCGAGAAGACGTCCCTCAGGTCCTCCACGGACAGGTCGCGCGCCTTCTTCGCCTCCTGCAGGTAGGCCACTGCGGTCTGCTCCGGCATGAGCACCGCGGCCGCGAAGTAGTTGGCCTCCACCCGCTGGCGGAGGAAGTCGGCGAAGTCGCGCGGCTGGGCGTGGCCCAGGACGAAGTGCCCCAGCGTCTGCAGCAGGATGGTGCGCGGGCTGTGCATCCCGAGCGATTCGCGCTTGAGGTAGAGGCGCCGGTTGTGGGTGTCGGTCACCGAGCGGACCGAGCGGGGCAGGTCCTGGACGTAGCGCAGGGTGAATCCGTGGTGGGTGACGATCGACAGGATCTGGCCCTGGGAGAGGGCGCCGCCGCTGTAGCCGACGGCGGCGAGCGTCTCCTGCGCGGCCGCCTCGATCTGCGGGAAGTAGTTGCCGCGCTCGCGCATCCGGCCGCGCAGGTCGGCGTTGGCGCGGCGGGCCTCCTCCGGGCTGGCGGTGGGCTTGAGGTGGCGCCGCTTCAGCTCCTCGTACAGACCGACGATGTGCTCCAGCACGTCGTTGGGGACCCGCTTGCCGGCCTTCAGGTGGGGCAGCCCGAGGGTCGCGTAGACCGGGTCGCGCTGGGCCTCCTCGAGCGCGATCTCCAGCTGGGCGCGCCGGCTCGGCGGCTGGCGGGAGAGGAGCTCCTCGACCGAGACGCCGAGCGCCTGGGCGAGCGCGGTCAGCAGTGACAGCTTCGGCTCGCGCTTGCCGTTCTCCAGCAGGGAGAGCTGCGAAGGCGCCCGGCCGACCCGTTCGCCCAGGTCAGCAAGAGTCATCCCGCGGTTCCGGCGGAGGTGCCGGAGGCGCTGCCCAAAGGTGACGAGATCCAGGTCACCCGGCAAAGACGGGATTTCTTCGGTGCCAAAGTACGTCATGCCTTCATCTTAGAGAAAGAACCGACGATCTTCACCCGGAATCCGCTCGAAAATCCCTCGAACTTTGCGAAGAATCAGTGTCACCGGCGGGGAACACCGCAGCCGCACCCTCCCCGCAGGGCGCGGCAGCACCGTCTCCAGCCGGGTGGACACGACGGACCAGGGGATCGCAAAGGCGGTAGTCGGATGAGCATCAGCGAGCGGCAGCAGGCAGCCGCAGCAGAGCTGCAGAACCGGTGGGACAACGACCCCCGGTGGAAGGACATCGAGCGCACCTACTCGGCCGAGGACGTCGTGCGGCTGCGCGGCTCGGTCACCGAGGAGCACACCCTCGCGCGGCTCGGCGCCGAGCGGCTCTGGAGCCTCCTGCAGAACGAGGACTACGTCAACACGCTCGGTGCGCTCACCGGGAACCAGGCGGTCCAGCAGGTCCGCGCCGGGCTGAAGGCCATCTACCTGTCCGGCTGGCAGGTCGCGGCCGACGCCAACCTCGGCGGCCACACCTACCCGGACCAGAGCCTCTACCCCGCCAACTCGGTGCCCTCGGTGGTCCGCCGGATCAACAACGCACTGCAGCGCGCCGACCAGATCACCTGGTCCGAGGGCGACGACAGCGCCCCGCACTGGCTGGCGCCGATCGTCGCCGACGCCGAGGCGGGCTTCGGCGGCGTGCTGAACGCCTACGAGCTGATGAAGGGCATGATCGCGGCCGGCGCGGCCGGCGTGCACTGGGAGGACCAGCTCGCCTCCGAGAAGAAGTGCGGCCACCTCGGCGGCAAGGTCCTCATCCCGACCTCGCAGCACGTCAAGACGCTGAACGCGGCGCGCCTCGCGGCCGACGTCGCCGGCGTCCCCTCGCTGGTCGTGGCGCGCACCGACGCCCAGGCGGCGACCCTCATCACCAGCGACATCGACGAGCGCGACCGCCCGTTCCTGACCGGCGACCGCACCGCCGAGGGCTTCTACCGGGTCCGCAACGGCCTGGACGCCTGCGTCGCCCGCGGCCTGGCCTACGCGCCCCACTCCGACCTGCTGTGGATGGAGACCTCCACCCCGGACCTGGAGGTGGCGCGGCAGTTCGCCGAGCGGATCAAGGCCGAGTACCCGGACCAGATGCTGGCCTACAACTGCTCGCCGTCGTTCAACTGGAAGCGGCACCTGGACGACTCCACCATCGCCAAGTTCCAGCGCGAGCTCGGCCACATGGGCTACAAGTTCCAGTTCATCACGCTGGCCGGCTTCCACAGCCTGAACTACTCGATGTTCAACCTGGCCAAGGGCTACGCGGAGGCCGGCATGCCGGCCTACGTGGAGCTGCAGGAGGACGAGTTCGGCTCCGAGGAGCGCGGCTACACCGCCACCCGCCACCAGCGCGAGGTCGGCACCGGCTACTTCGACCTGATCTCCACGGCGATCACCCCCGACGCGTCGACGACGGCGCTCACCGGCTCCACTGAAGAGGACCAGTTCTCAGCGGCTCACTGAGCTGGCTCCTCCTCCCCGACGGCGCCCGCCCCGCTTTCGTGGCTGGGGCGGGGCGGGCAGCCCGTCACCGCCGCCGGACCCCGCGGACCACGTGTCACCCGCGGGTTCCGGCGGCCACTCCGCTGCGGCGGCGCCCGGGTGGCTCCCGGACGCCGCCGCAGCGCTCTGCTGCGCGCTGCCTGCCGCCGGCCCCTGCGGCGCGCCGGCGCGGCCGCGCG
>NZ_BAAGXT010000081.1:0-10701 GCF_054779695.1 Nocardiopsis coralliicola
GCGGCCGCGGGCGGCCGCGGAGACGGTGTGTGCGGCGAACCAGCACGCGTAGAGCACCGCGGCGGTGGCTGCCGCCGCATACGGCACCGGGGCCGCCGCGACGGCCGCGGCGGCGGCCACCGCGCCGCACGCGGCCGCGCCCAGCAGGCCGCCCAGCAGCCGCCACGCCAGGTGCAGGTGGAAGGGGTAGGTGAGCAGCAGGACCGCGCACAGGGCCGGGCCGGCGCCCTGGGGGCCGCCATCGGGCCGCATGCCCAGCGCCAGCAGGGCCGGGCCGGCAAGCGCCGCCGCGATGCCGGCGGCGGTCAGGGTTCCGCAGGTGAGCGCGCGGAGCCGGCGGACCGCGCGCAGCCGCTCCGGCGGGGTGTGCAGGCCCAGGCGGCGCAGCCGCCACAGCAGCGCGGTGCACATGTCGCCGCCCGCGGCCGCAGCGACGAGGTCGTCGGCGGGCACCGCCGAGCGCGGCTCGACCCGTGCCTCCAGGGCGCGCGCGATCGGTGCGAGCGCACGCAGCGGGGGAGGCGCGCTCTCCGGGTCGGGCTCGGGAGCCGGCCGCGACACCGAGCCGTCGCCGCGGGCGACGACCCGGCCGCCGAGGAACAGCGCGGCGAGCGCGACCTCGCCGACGCGCTGCCGGCCGCCGGCGAGCATCGCGAGCTCGAACGGGGTCAGCTCCTCCGCGCCCAGCGCGGGCCGGAGCGGTCCGCGGGCGCGCGCCCGGGTGAAGGAACGGCGTGCGGCGAAGTGGCAGAGCACGACCGCGAGGTGCACGGAGACCGTGGCCGACACGATCGCCGGGATCATGGCCGCTCCTCCCGCCCCGCATTCACCTGTGATGCAGACCACAGTAAGGCGGGGTCCGGGCCGTGAGAAGTGCCCGCGCCGCCCGGATCGCGTCAGCACCGGTGGGGCGCGCAGCGGGATCGGTCCCGCACCCTGCCGCCGCGCGCCAGCGGCACGGGGCCGGCGGCCGGGCGGTATCGGGGGTGCGCTTCCCGCGTGCACCCCCGGGCGGAAGCCGCCCGGTGCGCACCCCACCACTGCCGCGCTGCGGCGCTGTGCCGGGACGGCCCGGCGGTCCGCTGCCGGCACGGCCGGGCGGCCTCCTCAGCCGTGCGGCTCGGCCGCGATCGGGCCGGTGCGCGCCGCGGTGAGGGAGGCGAGATCGGCGGGGGAGAGCTCCATCTGGAGTCCGCGGCGGCCGGCCGAAACGAAGACCGTGGCGTGTCCGGCAGCCGAGTCGTCGATGACCGTCGGCAGCCGCCGCCGCTGCCCGAGCGGGCTGATACCGCCGCGCACGTAGCCGGTCGTGCGCTCGGCGGCGGCAGGGTCGGCCATCCTCGCCTTCTTCCCGCCGGCGGCGGCCGCCAGCGCCTTGAGCGACAGCGTGCCGGACACCGGCACCACCGCCGCCGTCAGTGTGCCGTCGACCTCCGCCACCAGCGTCTTGAACACGCGCTCGCGGGCGGTGCCCAGTGCGTCAGCGGCGGCATGGCCGTAGGAGTCCGCTCCGGGGTCGGCGCTGTAGGGGTGGAGTGTGTAGCTGATGCCCGCCTTGTCGGCTGCCGCCGTCGCCGGCGTGCCCTTCCCGCTCATGCCAGGTGTCCCTCCCGTGCGCCGCCGTGCGGCGCAGCTGCGCGTCCGGCCGGGGCCGCCCAGCGCGGCTGCATGCGCGGCGCGCGGAACGGCTCCGCCGCGGCCCCGGCTGCTCCACTATGCCGCCTCTGCGGGCCGGCCCGGTCCGGCGCCCGGCGCCGCCGCGGCAGCGGAGCGCGGCGGGCCGGGGGCGCACGGGAAGGGCCCCGGCCCGAGTGCAGTGCACCCGGGCCCGGGGCCCCGAGACTTCGGCACGGCCGCCGCCGGGCGGCACGGGCGGGGCGGTCGGCGCGGCTGTGCCGCCCGGCCCGCCCCGGCGGGTCAGCTCACCGACGGGCCGGCGGTCTCCGGGGCGGAGAGGGCGCCGCCCTCCTCGCCTCCGCTCGCCATCTCGCGGGCCAGCCAGGTCTCCACCTCGAACATGCTGCCGCCGCCCGCGCGGTCGACCACGTCGAGGATCGTGGACATGGTGTGTTCCTCCTCGACCTGCTCCTGCAGGAACCACTGGAGGAACTGCTCGCCGGTGTAGTCGTTCTCCTCGCGGGCCACCCGGGCCAGCGTGTGGAACTGGCCCGTGACGCGCTGCTCCTGCGCCAATGCCAGGGCGACCGGCTCGCGCGGCGAGGAGAACTCGACGGTGATCTCGTCGGGGCGCGGGACGGTGAACGGGACATCCTTGTCCAGCAGGTACCGGGTAATCATCATCGCGTGGTCGCGCTCTTCCAGTGCCTGGCTGTAGAAGATCCGCGCGAACTGCGGGAAGTGCCGCTCGTCATACCACGCCGCGACCGCAACGTACTGGTGCGACGCGGTGAACTCGTGCCGGATCTGGTCGATCAGCAGGCGATGGAACTTGGAAAGGCCGTGCTCGTTGCTTCGTGAAGTCATGTCTCCGACCCTAGCCCCGGAAAAAGGCGATGTCGAATAAATGGAGCGCAATTTCCCTCACTAAGGGCCTCCTTTGTTCGATAAGGCAAACCTTTGTTTATGGGTGGCGCGGCCGGCGCCTGCCGCACCATTCTGAGGTAAGGAATACCAAAGTGCGGCGATCCGTGCGGCGGGTGCGGCGCGAAGGCGCCTCGGCGCACCGCCGCGGCCGTCCGGGGCCCGGCCGCCCGCGCCCGCAGTGTGGCCAACCCCGCCCCGTCCGCCGCCCAGACCGCCCCGTGGGCCCCTAGACTGGCCCCGTGATCTCCCGAATCGACCTCCGAGGCAGCAGTGGCGACCCGCGCGACCTCCTGCCGCGCGCCGCGACCGACGTCGACTCCGCCGTCGAGAAGGTCCGCCCGATCGCCGAGCAGGTGCGCACGCACGGCGACGCCGCACTCATCGAGCTGGCGCGCCGCTTCGACGGCGTCGAGCCGGCCCGGCTGAAGGTGCCCGCCGAGGAGATCACCGCCGCACTGGCCGGGCTCGACCCGGATGTGCGCGCAGCGCTGGAGGAGTCCATCCGCCGCGCCCGCCTGGTCCACCGCGACCAGCGGCGCACCGACACCACCACCCAGGTTGTGCCCGGCGGGACCGTCACCGAGCGGTGGATCCCGGTCGACCGGGTCGGCCTGTACGTGCCGGGCGGCCGCGCCGTGTACCCGTCCAGCGTCGTCATGAACGCCGTACCCGCCCAGGAGGCGGGCGTGCGCTCGCTCGCCGTCGCCTCGCCGCCGCAGGCCGAGTTCGGCGGCCTGCCGCACCCCGCCGTCCTCGCCGCCTGCGCCCTGCTCGGCGTTGACGAGGTCTACGCAGCCGGCGGCGCCCAGGCCGTCGCGATGTTCGCCTACGGCACCGAGAGCTGCCCCCGCGCCGACATGGTGACCGGCCCGGGCAACATCTGGGTGGCGGCGGCGAAGCGGCTCCTCAAGGGGCGCATCGGCATCGACGCCGAAGCCGGGCCCACCGAGATCGCGGTGCTGGCCGACAGTACCGCCGACCCCGGCCACGTCGCCGCCGACCTGATCAGCCAGGCCGAGCACGACACCGTCGCCGCCTCGGTCCTGATCACCCCCTCAACGGAACTCGCCGACGCAGTGGAGGCCGAGCTCGCCGAGCGGGTGCGCGCCACCAAGCACGCCGACCGCGTCGCCGAGGCTCTGGCCGGGCCGCAGTCGGGCATCGTCATCGTCGACGACCTCGAGCAGGGCCTCGCGGCGGCCAACGCCTACGCCGCCGAGCACCTCGAAGTCATGACGGCGGACCCGCAGGCCACCGCCGCGCGGGTGCGCAACGCCGGCGCCGTGTTCGTCGGCCCCGACAGCCCGGTCTCGCTCGGCGACTACCTCGCCGGCTCCAACCACGTGCTGCCCACCGGCGGCTGCGCCTGCCATTCCTCCGGGCTCAGCGTGCAGACCTTCCTGCGCGGTGTGCACGTCGTCGAGTACGGCCGCGGCGCGCTCGCCGAGGCGGCCCCGCACGTGGTCGCGCTGGCCGAGGCCGAGGACCTGCCGGCGCACGGCGAGGCGGTCACCGCCCGCGTCGGGCGGCCCGCCCCGCGGCCCTGACCCCGCCGGCAGGCGGCCCGGCGCCGGGCCGCCTGCGCAAGCCCCGGACCCGCGGCCGGCCCCAGCCCGCCCGGCACAACGACGACAGTGCGAGTGGTAGCAGCGTGAACGACGGCAGTGTGAACGACAGCGCGACCGGCGCCGGCCAGGGCAGCGCCGCGGCGGACGGCGGCTTCGGCCTCGCCGACCTGCCCATCCGCGACGACCTGCGCGGGATGCACCCCTACGGTGCGCCGCAGCTGGACGTCCCGGTGGCACTCAACACCAACGAGAACCCGTTTCCGCCGTCGGACCGGCTCGCCGCCGCGCTCGCCGAGGCGGTGGCCGACACCGCCCGCGGCCTCAACCGCTACCCCGACCGCGATGCCACCGCGCTGCGCACCGCGCTGGCCGGGTACCTGGGGCACGGCCTGGACGCCTCCCGGGTGTGGGCCGCGAACGGCTCCAACGAGGTCCTCCAGCAGATCCTGCAGGTCTTCGGCGGTCCCGGCCGCACCGCGCTCGGCTTCGAGCCGTCCTACTCCATGCACCCGGTGATCGCCCGCGTCACCGGCACCGCCTGGGTCGCCGAGCAGCGCGGCGCCGACTTCACCCTCGACCCCGGCGCTGCCGTCGCCGCCGTCGAGCGGCACCAGCCCGACGTGGTCTTCCTCACCTCGCCGAACAACCCCACCGGTACCGCGCTGCCGGTGGAGACGGTGGCCCGGGTCGCCGAGGCCGCCCCCGGCGTGGTCGTGGTGGACGAGGCCTACGCCGAGTTCCGCCGCGCCGGCACGCCCAGCGCGCTGAGCCTGCTGGCCGAACATCCGCGGATCATCGTCAGCCGCACCATGTCCAAGGCGTTCGCGCTGGCCGGCGCCCGCGTCGGCTACCTGGCCGCGCACCCCGCGGTCGTCGAGGCGCTGCAGCTGGTCCGGCTGCCCTACCACCTTTCCGCCGTCACCCAGGCGGTCGCCGGCGTCGCCCTCGACTTCGCCGGCGAGCTGCTCGGCGGCGTCGACCGGCTGCGCAGCGAGCGGGACGCGCTCGTCGACTGGCTGCGCGCCCGCGGCTTCGCCGTGGCCGACTCCGACGCCAACTTCGTGCTGTTCGGCGAATTCGACGACCGCGAGGCCGTCTTCGCGCGCATGCTCGAGGCGGGCGTGCTGATCCGCCAGTCGGGGCCGCCGCGGTGGCTGCGCACCACCATCGGGACCCCTGAGGAAATGTCCGCATTCCGGGAGGCGTTGCTCAAGGCGACGGCCTGAGGGCCGCCCCCGAGCCGCCGCCCGGCGCACCAGGAGAGCACCACCATGACCCGTACCGGCCGCGTCGAACGCGCCACCAAGGAGACCAAGGTGTCGGTCGAGGTGAACCTCGACGGCACCGGCACGGCCGACGTCGCCACCGGCGTCGGCTTCTACGACCACATGCTCGACCAGCTCGCCAAGCACGGGCTGTTCGACATCACCGTGCGCACTGAGGGCGACCTGCACATCGACTCCCACCACACGATGGAGGACACCGCGCTCGCGCTCGGCGCTGCGTTCCACGAGGCCCTCGGGGACCGGGCCGGGATCCGGCGCTTCGCCGACGCCAAGGTGCCGCTGGACGAGGCGCTCGCCGAGGTGACCGTCGACGTGTCCGGGCGCCCCTACCTGGTGCACTCCGAGCCCGAGGGGATGGCGCCGGTCATCGGCCGCGACTACGACACCACCATGACGCGGCACATCCTGGAGTCCTTCACCGCGCAGGCGCGCATCGCGCTGCACGTCCGCGTGCCCTACGGCCGCAACGCCCACCACATCGTGGAGTGCCAGTTCAAGGCGCTCGCCCGCGCGCTGCGGTCGGCCTGCGAGAAGGATCCGCGCGTCACCGGCATCCCCTCCACCAAGGGCGCCCTGTAGCGCTCCGGGCGGCGGGGCGGACCGCGCACGCCGGCGCGGAGCAGCCAGGCCTGGAACCACGGAAGGACTGAGGACACGGTGCGGACCGACACGGCAGGCGCAGCGCCCCGCGGCGCGGGCAGCGGGGTGCGGTGATGGAGAGCATCTGGGGCATCGCCCTCGTCGCCCTCGGCGGCGTGCTCGCCGGCGGGGCCTACTCCACCTGGGGCAGGTCCCGGGTGCTGGCCGCCGCTCTCGGCGCGTGCGCCGCCCTCGCCGTCGCCGGCGGCGTGCTCCGGCTCGGCTACTTCTAGGGCGTGCCGGGCGGCCGCTGTCCTGCTGCGCGCCGCCCTGGCGCGCCCCTCGCCGGAGACCGCCCGCACGCACCCCCGCGCCGCACCCGACAGAAAGGCACGATCGACGTGCAACCACGCGTCGCCCTCCTCGACTACGGCTCGGGCAACCTGCGCTCGGCGCAGCGTGCGCTGGAGCGGGCCGGCGCCGACACCGTGCTGACCGCCGACCCGCACACGGCACTGGACGCCGACGGCCTGGTGGTGCCGGGCGTCGGTGCGTTCGCCGCCTGCATGGACGGGCTGCGGGCGGTCGGCGGCGACCGGGTGATCGGCAAGCGGCTCGCCGGCGGGCGCCCGGTGCTGGGCATCTGCGTCGGCATGCAGATCCTCTTCGAGCGCAGCGTCGAGCACGGGGTCGAGGCCGAGGGCTGCGGCGAGTGGCCCGGCACCGTGGAGCGGCTGGACGCGCCGATCGTCCCGCACATGGGCTGGAACACCCTCGACATCGCCGAGGACAGCAGGCTCTTCGCGGGGATCGGCCCCGAGGAGCGGTTCTACTTCGTGCACTCCTACGCGGTACTCGACTGGGAGCTGGAGCCCGCCTCCGCCCGTATCGCGGCGCCGAAGGTCACCCGCGCCACGCACGGCGCGCCGTTCGTCGCCGCCGTCGAGAACGGCCCGCTGTCGGCCACCCAGTTCCACCCCGAGAAGTCCGGCGACGCCGGCGCGCGCGTGCTGGCCAACTGGGTCGGCGGACTGTAGCGCCCCGCGCCGCCCGCCGCACCCGACCCCGAAACGAAGGCGAGACCATGTCCACCACCCTCGAACTCCTCCCGGCCGTCGACGTCTCCGGCGGCCAGGCCGTCCAGCTGGTCCAGGGCAAGGCCGGCTCCGGCGGCCGCTACGGCGACCCGCTGCAGGCCGCACTGGCCTGGCAGGAGGCCGGAGCCGAGTGGATCCACCTCGTCGACCTGGACGCCGCCTTCGGCCGCGGAAGCAACCGCCCGCTGCTCGCCGACATCACCGGCCGACTCGACGTGCAGGTGGAGCTCTCCGGCGGCATCCGGGACGACGACTCGCTGACGGCCGCCCTCGCCACCGGCTGCCGCCGCGTCAACATCGGCACCGCGGCGCTGGAGGACCCGGAGTGGTGCGCGAAGGCCATCGCCGAGCACGGCGACCGCATCGCCATCGGCCTGGACGTCCGCGGCTCCACCCTGGCCGCGCGCGGCTGGACCCGCGACGGCGGCAGCCTCGACGCCACCCTGGACCGGCTGGAAGCCGAGGGCTGCGCCCGCTACGTCGTCACCGACGTCAACAAGGACGGCACCCTCAAGGGCCCCAACCTCGACCTGCTGCGCTCGGTGTGCGCTCGGACCGACAAGCCCGTCGTGGCCAGCGGCGGCGTGTCCAGCCTGGACGACCTGCGCGCCATCGCCGGCCTGGTGCCCGAGGGCGTCGAGGGCGCCATCATGGGCACCGCGCTCTACGAGGGCGCGTTCACCCTGACCGACGCCCTCGCCGCGGTGCGCGAGGAGGCCCGCCGGTGAGCCTCGCCGTCCGCGTCATCCCCTGCCTCGACGTCGACGCCGGCCGCGTCGTCAAGGGCGTCAACTTCCAGAACCTGCGCGATGCCGGCGACCCGGTGGAGCTGGCCGCCCGCTACGACGCCCAGGGCGCCGACGAGCTGACCTTCCTCGACGTCACCGCCTCCAGCGGCGACCGGGCGACCACCTACGACGTGGTGCGCCGCACCGCCGAGCAGGTCTTCATCCCGCTCACCGTCGGCGGCGGCGTGCGCACCCCGGACGACGTCGACCGGCTGCTGCGGGCCGGCGCCGACAAGGTCGGCGTCAACACCGCCGCGATCGCCCGGCCCGAGCTGATCCGGGAGATCGCCCAGCGGTTCGGCAACCAGGTCCTGGTGCTGTCCGCCGATGTCCGCCGGGTCGCCGACGGGCCGCCCACCGCGAGCGGATTCGAGGTGACCACGCACGGCGGGCGCCGCGGCACCGGCACCGACGCGGTCGAGTGGTGCGAGCGGGCTGCCGCGCTCGGCGCCGGCGAGATCCTGCTCAACTCGATGGACGCCGACGGCACCCGGGACGGCTTCGACCTGGAGCTGATCCGCGCCGCCCGGGCGGTCGTGGACATCCCGCTGATCGCCAGCGGCGGCGCGGGCGCCGCCGGCCACTTCAGCCCGGCCGTCGAGGCCGGCGCCGACGCCGTGCTCGCCGCCTCCATCTTCCACTTCCGCGACGTCACCATCGGCGCCGCAAAGGCCGACCTCGCCGCCCACGGGCACCCGGTCCGCTAGGGCGTTTTGGGTGGGCACCTGTCCTGCTGCGCGGTGAACGCCATTCACCCAACACGCCCTAGCCGAACTGCCGCCTCCCGTCCCGGGCACCGGCTGCGCCCCGCGGGCCCTGCGGTGCTCGGAGCCCGGCCGCCGGCTACCGCAGGGCGGGAGTCCGCCCGGGGCAGTGCTGCGGCCCTGAGCGCGACCCGCGGGGCGCCGCGCGCTCGGGTCCGGCCCTGCGCCCTGCCGGCGGAGCGGATCTGCGCTCTGGGACGGCCGCATCCGGCGCTCCGCCGTACCCGCCGCTGCGTCCCTCCTGCGGTGCGGGGCCCGGGCCCTGCACCGCCGCGCCGGGCGCGGCAGTTCAGCGCGTTACGCGGCCGCCCGGCCGCCGCGCGGACCCGGTCCGCGCGGCGCGGTTCACGGGGCGGCACCCAGGCGGGTGTAGACGTCGAGGTGCGCTGCGGCGACGCGGTCCCAGGTGAGCGCGGCGGCGATCGCGCGTCCGTCCGCGGCGAGCTCGGCGCGCAGGGCGGGGGAGCGGTAGAGCCGCTCCAGAGCGGCGGCGAGGGCCGCGGGATCCTCGGGCTCCACCAGCAGGCCGGCGGTGCGGCCGCCTGCCGCGCCCGCACCGGCGCCGCCGCCCGCACCGCCCGTGTCGCCGGGGCGGTCGGCGCCGCTGAGCAGGCCGCGCAGCGCCGGCAGGTCGCTGGCGGCCACCGGCGTGCCCAGGGCCATCGCCTCGACCGGCTTGAGCGGCGTCACCAGCGCGCACACCCGCGCCGCGGTACGCGGCACGGCGAGGACGTCGAGCGCTGCCTGCGCCTGCAGCGCCGCATCCGGCGGGACGCGGCCGGGCAGCACCGCATCGTCCAGGCCCGCCTCCCGGACGGCCCGCTCCACCTGCCCGCGGTCCGGGCCGTCGCCGACCAGCAGCAGCCGCGCCGGCACCCCCCTGCTGCGCAGCAGCGCCACCGCCCGGGCCAGCACGCCGAACCCCTCGTAGCCGACCAGGCTCGACACCGAGCCGACCGCGAACTCGTCCGGGCCGATGCCGTGCGCCCGCCGGAACGCGGCGCCGTCCGGGCGGGCCGCCAGCAGCTCTGCGTCGACCGCGTTCGGGGCGAGGGTGATCCGCTCCGGGGCGACCCCCCGGCCGACCAGCTCGGCCCGCATCGCCGCAGACAGTGTCACCACGGCGTCGGCACGGCGGGCCACCGCGGTCTCGCGCGCCACGATCAGCCGGTGCCGCTCACTGCCGCGGGCCTCCTCGCCGACCGCCGCGAGCCACGTCTCCTCGCCGAACCCGCGGACCTCGTAGACGACCGGCAGCCCGGTCCGGGCGGCCACCCGCAGCGCCAGCGTGCCGTTGCGGTGGTCGCCCGCCGCGTGCAGCACCGCCGGCCGCAGCTCGGCGACGAGAGCGGCCACCTCCGCCACACCGGCGTCGATCCGCCCCGCGAGCCCGCCCGGCAGCGGCTGCCCGGGCAGCACCGCGCGGTAGTCCACCCCGTCCAGCTGCCACCGGTCGGGCCCGTCCAGCCCCGCCTCCGGCCAGCCCGGGAACGCGGCGACGGAGGGCTCCAGCCCCAGCGCGCGCTGCGCTGCGGCGATGCGGTGGGTGCGCACGGTGTAGCCGGCCGAGGCGACCGGCAGCGCATTCGACACCAGGTGCAGGACGCGGCCCGGGACCGCGTCCGCGTATGCCGCGCGCGTCCGCGGCGGCGGGTCCTCGGCCAGCGCGCGGCGCTCCCCCGCGAGCCGTTCGGCGAGCAGCGCGGCCGTCGGGTGGCCGGGGCCGCCGGCGGCCCCGGTGAAGGGCTGAACGGCGTCTTCGGCCTCGGCGAGCCGCCCCTTCTCGAACAGGATGCGGGCACGGCGCACCGCCGCGGCGCCGCCGAGCCGCACCCGGTAGTGCTCGGGCAGGTCGGGGAGGGCGGACAGCGCCGCTTCGGTGATCCGCGGCCGCTCGGCTGCCGCCAGCACGGCGGCGATGCGCCGTGCGGTGCGGTCGCCGGGGCGCCCGGGGCGGTGGGCTGCGCCGGCCAGCGCGCGCATCCGGGAGCGCGCACCGTCGGTGTCCTCCGCTGCGGCGAGCAGGAGCAGAGCCGCATCCGGACGGCCGGCGCCCGCGCCGCCGCGGCGGCGCA
>NZ_BAAGXT010000082.1:0-10345 GCF_054779695.1 Nocardiopsis coralliicola
CCGCGCACATCGTCGCGGCCGGCGCGGCCGCCGCGCTCGCCAGCGCGCTGCTGGCCGGCCTGTTCGCCTCGCGCGCAGCGTCCCGCCGCGCCGCGGCGCTCATCGACCGGCTGGCCCGGCTGCGCGCCGACACCCTCGCCCTGGCCCGCAGCGAACTGCCCGCCATCGTCGCCCGCCTCGAACGCGGCGATCAGGTCGATCCGGACTGCGCGCTGCCCGTCCTCGACTACGGCGCCGACGAGGTCGGCCAGGTGGCCGACGCCTTCACCATCGCGCAGCGGACCGCCGTGCGCGCCGCCGTCCGCCAGGCCGACCTGCGGGCCGGAGTCAGCCGCGTCGTCCTCGGCATCGCCCACCGCGACCAGTCCCTCGTGCAGCGCCAGCTCGCCCTCCTCGACCGCATCGAGCGCGAAGAGGAAGACCCCGACCTGCTCGGCGACCTGTTCCTGCTGGACCACCTCGCCACCCGCGGCCGGCGCAACGCCGAGAACCTCGTCATCCTCAGTGGCGGCCGCCCGGGCCGCCGCTGGCACGAGCCGGTGCCGCTGGTCGACGTGCTGCGGGCGGCGGTCTCCGAGACCGAGGAGTACGCCCGCGTCGACGTGGAGGAGGTGCCCGGCCTCGCGCTGTCCGGTGCCGCCGTCGCCGACGTCGTCCACCTCCTCGCCGAGCTGGTGGACAACGCCACCGCCTTCTCCCCGCCGCACGCCCGGGTGTCGATCCGCACCGAGCCCGTGCCCAAGGGCGTCGTGGTCGAGGTCGAGGACCGCGGCCTCGGCATGCCGGAGGACGCCCTTGAGCGCGCCAACGCCACCCTGCGCACCGCGCCGGAGTTCGACGTGATGGCGCTCAACCGCGACCTGCGGCTGGGCCTGTTCGTCGTCGCCCGCCTCGCTGCCCGGCACGGCGCCGCCGTGGAGCTCTGCCCCTCGGCGTGCGGCGGTACCCGCGCCGTGGTGCTGCTGCCGGCCGCGCTCACCGTGGCGCCCCCGGCGGCGCAGGGCCGCAGCGGGCCGCCGACCGGCCCGTCGGCGGCGATGGCCCGCTCCGCAGCGGGCAGAGCCGCTGCTGCACCCGCCCCCGCCGCCGCGGCACCCGCGGGCCACCCGGTCCGGGGGATCCAGGCCGCAGCGGAGCAGGCGCCGGCCAGCGCCCCCGACCCGGCCCCGGCGGACGCTGCGCCGGAGGGCACGGTCCGGCCGGCGCTGCCGCGGCGGCGCAAGCAGGCCGGGCTCGCGCCGCAGCTGCGCACCGAACCGAACCGGTCGGGGCCCGCGCCGACCGCTCCGGAGGACGCCCGCCGGATGATGGAGGCGTTCCAGAGCGGAACCCGCCGCGGGCGCCGGGACGAGCTCGAACACATGGGAGAGAGCAGCGACTAGATGGTGCACAACAGCAACGCAGCGGCCGCGGACCTCAACTGGCTCCTCGACGACCTGGCCGACCGCGTCGTCGGCGCCGAACACGCCGTCGTGCTCTCCGCCGACGGCCTGCTGATGGGGCGCTCCCGCGGCATGTCGGCCGAGGACGCCGAACACCTCTCCGCGGTCGCGTCGGCCTTCCAGAGCCTGGCCCGCGGCACCGGCCGCCAGTTCGGCGGGGGAGCGGTGCGCCAGACCGTGGTGGAGATGGAGCACGCCTACCTCTTCGTCACCGCGGCCGGCGAAGGGGCCTGCCTGGCCGTCCTCGCCGGCGAGGAGGCCGACGTCGGCCTGGTCGCCTATGAGATGAACATGCGGATCCGCCGCGTCGGCGCCTTCCTGTCCTCCGCGCCCCGCGTCGGCACGCCGTGAAGGGGCCGGCCGGCGGTCCCGCACGGCCGCGCCCTCCGACCGCC
Organism: Nocardiopsis coralliicola; assembly: GCF_054779695.1. Lineage (NCBI taxonomy): Bacteria > Bacillati > Actinomycetota > Actinomycetes > Streptosporangiales > Nocardiopsidaceae > Nocardiopsis > Nocardiopsis coralliicola. The sequence goes on from NZ_BAAGXT010000082.1 coordinate 1,838, forward strand.
GGCGGCCCGCTGGTGCGGCCCTACGCCCTCACCCAGGGCCGCACGCGCAGTGCCGCGGCGGCCCAGCTCGACCTGATCAGCATCGTCGTCGCCCGGAACCGTCCCGCGGGCGCCTCGGACAGCCTCCGCGGCGCCGGCGGCGACGGCGGCACCGCCCGCCGCCCGGAGCACGCGGCGATCCTGCGCAGCTGCCGCAGCCCGGTCTCGGTCGCCGAGATCTCGGCGCGGCTCGACCTGCCGGTCACGGTGGCCAAAGTACTCGTCGGCGACCTGCTCGACACCGGAGACGTGGTCGCCACCGCGCCGCCCACCGCGGAGCGGCCACCCCAGATGAACCTACTTCAGGCGGTACTCGATGGCATCCGACGTCTCTGACGGCTTTCCCGGCACCGCACCCGGAGCCGGCGGCGGGCCCGAGGCCGGCCCGCCGCCGATCGCGGTCAAGATCCTGGTGGCCGGCGGCTTCGGTGCCGGCAAGACCACGCTCGTGGGTTCGGTCAGCGAGATCACCCCGCTGAGCACCGAGGAGCTGATGACCGAGGCCGGGCGCGGCGTGGACGACGTGCGCGGTGTGGAAGCCAAGTCGACCACCACGGTCGCGCTCGACTTCGGCCGCATCACCATCAGCGACGCGATCGTGCTCTACCTCTTCGGCACCCCGGGCCAGGACCGGTTCTGGTTCATGTGGGACGAGCTCGCCGACGGGGCGCTGGGCGCGGTCGTCGTGGCCGACACCCGCAGGCTCGACGGCTGCTTCCCCGCGGTCGACTTCTTCGAGCGGCGCGGCATCCCGTTCGCGCTCGCCGTCAACCGGTTCGACGGCTCCGCCCAGTACACCGCCGACGAAGTCCGCGGCGCAGTCGACCTTGCCGACGACGTTCCGGTGGTCCCGGGCGATGCGCGGGACCGCGCCTGCGGCAAGGAGGTCCTCACCCAGCTGGTCGAACATGTGATCCGGCGACGCACCCCGCAGCACGCGGGGTGAGCGCTACGATGGCCCGGCGACGCGTGCCCCCCGTGCACCCGTCCGGTCCACACCGCCGAGTCGTTAGCATCTCCCCGTGAATCCTGACAGCAAGCAGAATCCGGACCGGCTTCCCCCGCGCGACCTCCCGCGGCGGCGCTCCGGCCGGCACCGCAACCCGCTCTCCTTCGACAGCTGGGTCGGGACCCCCGAACTGATCCTCGCCGTGCCCGGCGGCGACGCCGAGGCCGAGGAGATCGGCCGGCAGATGGCCGACCTGCTGCGCTCCTACCGCCCCGAGGTCGGCATCCGGCACGGGCTCACCGGCGCGGCGGGCGGGACCGCCGACGCGCCGTCCGCCCTGACCGCCGCGCTCGACGGGCTGGGTCCGCAGGAGGGGCGTCCGGTCAGCGGCATCGTCGTCCCGCTGGTCACCGGCCCGCACGGGCCGACCACCCGGGCCATCCAGCAGGCCATCGCCGAGTCCGGTGCCGACGTGCGCGTCACCGAAGGGCTCGGGCCGCACCCGATGCTCGCCGAAGTCCTGCACCTGCGGCTGGCCGAGGCGGGCTTCGTCCGCGCCGACCGTATGCGGCTGATCAGCGTCGTCGCCAACGACACCGGCATGACCGACGGGGTCGTCGTCGGCGCCGCCGGCGGTGCCGACGCGGTGAGTGCCGCCGGCGTCACCGCCGTCCTGCTCGCCGCGCGGCTCGGGATCACCGTGCTCCCGGCCGACCTGGACGACGAGGCCGCCACCGCCGAGGCGATGCGCCAGCTGCGCGACGGCGGCTCGACCCGCCCGGTCATCGCGCCGGGGGTGCTCGGCCCGGAGCTGGCCGAGGGCCGGCTCGCCCACCTGGCCCAGCAGCACGGCGCCCGCGCCAGCGCTCCGCTCGGGGCCGGCGGCACGCTCGCCAAGATCGCCGCCCTCCGCTACGCCGAGGTCCTCAACACCCTGGGCGTCGAAACCCCGCCGAGCGCCGACGATCTCCCCGCTCCCGTCGGCTCCCGCCACCGCCCCGAAGACTGATCCCCCCGTCCCCCCGACCCCGGCCGAGCGCCCCGCTCGGCCGGCCGACCCCCTCCCGCCTCTCCCGCAGCTGCTCCCGAGGGGCGGCATCCCGGCCGTGCTGAGGGGCTGCCCCTCTGCCTCCGGCCGCTGCGCGGCGGTGTCCCGGAACCGCCCGTCCCGCAGCAGAGCGCTCCCTCCCCACGAACGGCCCGTTCCCCTTCCCCGCCGGCGGGCCCGCTCCGCCCGGTGCCCGCCGCCACCTCGCGGGAGCAGCGCTCCGGCCGGATCGGCCGCCTGCAGCAGGTCCTGTTCCTGCTCGGCCCGGCGCATCCCCGCCGGGCGCTGCCGCGTCGGGGTGTTCCGCCGGTCCGGGGGCCGACTCCGGCCCGCGCCGTCCGGGCCGGCGCCGCGAAGAGTGCGTTCCCAGCGGCGGGCCCGGCGCCCGTTCCGCGGGCGCCACCAGCAGTTGTGCACTCAATGTGACGGAACCACCACGGAGAGGTGGGGTGCTGCTGTAGCGTCTGCCGCATGGCCGCGACGTCCACGATCCGCGGGCAGCTCACCCGCATGGTCCTCATCCCGAGCGTGAGCTTTCTCGTCCTGTGGACCCTCATGACCGCTGCAGGGACGGTCCAGGCAGTGGCGATCGCCCGCGCCGTCGCCGACGGCCGCAGCGGCACCGCCGCCTATGCCGAAGTGCTCGCCGCGCTGCGCGAAGAGCGGCGCCTCTCCCAGATCATCCTCGGCGCCCCGGGCGGGTCCGGTCCGGCCGCCGAGTACGCCGAGCAGCGCGATGCGACCGACCGCGCCCTCGCCGCGGCCCCGAACGACGGCGCCGGGCCCGCCGCCCGGACGCTGCAGGACCTGCGCGGCGAGGTCGGGGAGGACGGGATGCGCAGCTCCGTCCTGGAGGGCTACAGCGCCGTCATCGCCGACATCGCCGAAGACCGCGACGCACTCCTCGACGCCGCCCGGGACGGCGCCGACGCCGCCCAGGCCGCCGCCGCCCGGGACCTCGGCTCCGCCGCCGAGGAGTTCTCCCACGCCGAGGCGCTGCTGGCCGGCGCCATCGCCGCCGACGCGCTCGCCTACCAGGAGACCTCGCACTTCACCTACCTCACCGCCTCCTACCGGGACACCCTCGACGCGGTCGAGCCGGAGCTGTCCGGCAGCGCGCGCACCGCCTACGCGCGCACCGTCGGCGACGACGACTGGTCGCGCACCGAGCAGCTCAGCCGGGACGTCGTCACCCGCGCCCCGGTCACCGAGGACCCGGCCAGCGGAGCGCACTTCAACACCGAGGTCGGTGTGGACGCCGCCGAGTGGCGGACCGCTGCCTCCGCTGCGCGGGACCGCCTCGACGCCCTCGCCGCCGCCCAGCTCGACGCGGTCTACGACGGCGCCCAGCACGCAGCCCTCGAGCGGGTCGCCCTCGCCGCCGGCGGGGCCGCACTCACCCTGCTGGCCGGAGCCGCAGCGATCTTCGCCGCAGGACGCTCCGCCCGCCGGCTGACCAGCCGCCTCGGCAGGCTCCGCGCCGCGTCGCTGGAGACCGCCGGCGGCAGGCTCCCCGACCTCGTCGCGCGCGCCTCCGGCGGCCGCCGCGTCGACGTCGACGCCGAGCTGCCCCGGCTGGCCGGTGCCGCCGGCGACACCCGGGGCCGGAGCCGCGACGACGAGCTCACCGCCGTTGCCGCCGCGTTCGACACCGCGCAGCGCACCGCGGTCGGCGCCGCCGTCAAGCAGGCCGAGATCCGCGAGGGCGCCAACCGCGTCTTCCTCGGCATCGCCTACCGCAACCAGGCCCTCGTCCAGCGCCAGCTGCGGCTGCTCGACGAGATCGAATACGCCGAGGACGACCCCCAAGCCCTGAAGCGCCTCTTCCGCCTCGACCACCTGGCGACCCGCGCCCGCCGCTACGCCGACAACCTGATCATCCTCGGCGGCGCGCACAGCGCCCGCCGCTGGCGCGGTCCGCTGCCCATGGTGGACGTGCTGCGCGCCGGCATCTCCGAGACCGAGGACTACGAGCGGGTGCGCCTCACCTCGGTCCCCGACGCGCGGCTGCGCGGCACCGCCGTCGCCGACGTCGTCCACCTCGTCGCTGAACTCGTCGAGAACGCCACCCAGTTCTCCCCGGCCGGGACGCCGGTCGACGTGCACTGCGCCACCACCTCGGCCGGCATCGCCGTCGGTGTGGAGGACCGCGGACTCGGCATGACCGAAGAGGGGTATGCCGAGGCGGCGCGCACGCTCGCCGACGCCCCCGAATTCGACGTCATGGCCCTGCCCGACGAACCGCGGCTGGGCCTGTTCGTCGTCGCGCGCCTCGCCGCGCGGCACGGCATCGCCGTCCGGCTCACCCCTTCCCCCTACGGCGGCACCCGGGCCACCGCCGTCCTCCCCCACACCCTGCTGGAGAGCGGAACGGGGGACTAGGGGATGTCTGGCAGACACGGCCGCCGGCGAGAGGGCGGCGGCGGAATGGTGGACGGGGGCGCGCTGCTCCGCCCGTTCGCGGTGCGCGCGGGCAGCCCGGCGGCTCCGGCGCCCGGTGCGCCCGCCCCGCCGGGCCGCACCGGCCCCGACGTACTGGCCACCGTCGCCGCCACCGAGCGCGCCCGGCCCGAGACCGAGCCGGCGCCGGAAGTCGCGCGCATCCTGCGGGCCTGTGCCGCCCCGCGCCGCCTCGCCGACCTCGCCGCCGAGGCGGAACTGCCGCTCGCTCTGGTGCGCCATCTCGTCGCCGGCCTGGTGGAGGAGGGCCGGTTGCGCACCGCGCCCCCGCCGCGGCCCGGCGACGATGTCCTGGGGCGCGTGCTGGAAGGGCTGCGTGCGCTCTGAGGGGCCGGCAGAGCCGTCGTCGGGGGTTCGCGGCGGGGCGCTCGGAGCGTGGCGGGGGCCCGGTCCTCTCTCTGGGCCCCGCCGGTGCCGGTGCTAGCGTGTCCGGCCGTGAATGACGAGCGCATCGGAATCATCGGCGGCGGAATCATCGGCCTGGCGCTGGCGGCCTGGATCGTGCGCGAGCGGCCCGGCGCCAGAGTCACCGTGCTGGAGAAGGAGGACCGGGTCGCGGCCCACCAGACCGGGCACAACAGCGGGGTCGTGCACGCCGGGCTGTACTACCGGCCGGGGTCGCTGAAGGCCCGGCTGTGCCGGCGCGGCGGCACGCTGCTCAAGGACTACTGCGCCGAGCGCGGCCTTCCCTACGAGGAGGCAGGCAAGGTCCTCGTGGCACGCAACGACGACGACCGCGCCCGCCTCACCGACATCGCGGCGACGGCCGAGGCCAACGGCGTGCCCGGCACCGCCCTGCTCGGCCCGGACGGCCTGCGCGACCTGGAGCCGCACGTCTCCGGGGTCGCCGGCCTGCACTCGCCGCACACCGCCATCACCGACTACGTCGCCGTCGCCGAGGCCCTCGCGGACGACGTGCGGCGCGGCGGCGGCCGCGTCCTGCTCTCCACCCCGGTGATCGACCTGCGCCAGGACGCCGGCGGCGCCGAGGTGCTCACCGGCCACCCGCAGGGGGAGCGGTGGCGGTTCCGCTTCGACTCGGTCGTGCTCTGCGGCGGGCTGCACTCCGACCGGCTGGCGAAGATGGCCGGCGCCGGCTCCGACCCGCGGATCGTCCCGTTCCGCGGTGTCTACCACGAGCTGGTGCCCGAGCGGCGGCACCTGGTGCGCGGCCTGGTCTACCCGGTGCCCGACCCGCGCTACCCGTTCCTCGGCGTCCACCTCACCAAGCACGTGCACGGCGAGGTGATGGCCGGGCCCAACGCGCTGCTCGCCGCCGCTCGCGAGGGATACCGGCTGCGTGACGCCGACCGCAGGGACCTCGCCGAAACCCTCGCCTGGCCGGGCTTCTGGCGGCTGGCGAAGAAGCACTGGACGGTCGGTGCGCGGGAGATGGCGGTGTCGGCCTCTGCCGCGGTGTTCGCCCGCGAGGCGTCCCGGCTGGTTCCCGGCATCACTGCGGGCGACCTGCAGCCCGCGCCGGCCGGAGTGCGGGCGCAGGCGCTCGGCCGCGACGGGCGGCTCGTCGACGACTTCGCCATCGACACCGAGGAGCGCATCCTCTGCGTCCGCAACGCTCCGTCGCCGGCGGCCACCTCGGCGCTCGCCATCGCCGAGTACCTCGGCGAGCGGCTTCCGCGCAGGCCCGGGACCGCACCGCACCGGCAGCGATAGGGGGAACCGGAGCCGGCCGAATGCGGCCCCGGGGGTCTTTCCGTGAGCCAGGGACCATGATCACTGACTACAGAACGTAGAAGTGCAACGTGGGATATGACGCCAGTCACAAGGGTCCCCGGGGTGACCGGAACGCGAGAACGCCGACGGGGCAGGAGATACCGCCGGTGACCGAGGGGCAGTGCGATTCCGCTCCTGGTCACGGTGGGTAGACATGTCGTGGGCGCACCCGCTCGGGCCCGTCATTTCGGACATTGGCCGGGGATTGGGAGCAGGGGTACGGAATGCCTGCGGCTGCGGCGATCCCGCTATTTTGTTTCGTTTCAGGTCATCCGAAACGGGGGCCGGAATCACACCCGGAAACGGGAGGCGCGCCGGGGGCAGCCCGGGATACCGTGGAACGGGCGGGCGACCGCCCGTCCACCCACCGCAGAGCACGGAAGACGACAGTGACCGAAGTGACCGACATCGTCGACGAACTCGAATGGCGCGGACTCCTCGCGCAGACCACTGACCTCGACGAACTCCGCAAGGCCCTCGTCGACGCACCGGTCACGCTCTATTGCGGGTTCGATCCCACCGCGGGCAGTCTGCACGTCGGCCACCTCACCCAGATCCTCACGCTGGCCCGCTTCCAGCGCGCCGGCCACCGGCCGATCGCGCTCGTCGGCGGCGGCACCGGGCTCATCGGCGACCCGAAGCCCTCAGCGGAGCGGACGCTCAACTCGCCCGAGACGGTGGCCGGCTGGGTGCGCACGCTCGGCAGCCAGCTGTCGGCGTTCCTCCGGTTCACACCGGAGGGCGCAGAGCCCGCGGCCACCGACGCCGTCCTCGCCAACAACGCCGACTGGCTCGGTTCCATGTCGGCGCTGGAGATGTTCCGCGACGTCGGCAAGCACTTCAGCCTCAACCAGATGCTGCAGCGCGAAACCGTGCGCAGCCGGCTCGACGGCGACGGCATGAGCTACACCGAGTTCAGCTACGTCCTCCTGCAGTCCTACGACTTCGTGCAGCTCTACCGGCGCTACGGCTGCACGCTGCAGACCGGCGGCAGCGACCAGTGGGGCAACATCACGGCCGGCATGGAGCTGGTCCGGCGGATGGACGGCAACGGCCCGCACGGCCGCGCCCACGGGCTCACCACCAACCTCCTCACCAAGGCCGACGGCACCAAGTTCGGCAAGACGGAGACCGGAACGGTGTGGCTCGATCCCGAGCTGACCAGCCCGTATGCCTTCTACCAGTTCTGGCTCAACGCCGACGACCGCGACGTTGTGCGCTACCTGAAGGTGTTCAGCTTCCGCACCCGCGAGGAGATCGGCGAGCTCGCCCGCCAGACCGAGGAGCGGCCCGCCGCGCGGGCGGCCCAGCGCGCCCTGGCCGAGGAGCTCACCGCGCTGGTGCACGGCGCGGACGAGTGCGCCAAGGCGGCCGCGGCCGGCCACGCCCTGTTCGGCCGGGCCGATCTTGCCGACCTCGACGCCGCAACACTCGGTGCAGCGCTCGCCGAGGTGCCCGGGACGGCGCTGGACGGCCTCGGTGCGGGCGTGCCGGTGGTGGACCTGCTCGCTGCGGCGGAGCTGGTGCCGAGCAAGTCGGCGGCACGCCGCGCGGTGCAGGACGGCGGGGCCTACCTGAACAACGCCAAGGTCACCGATGTGGACGCCGTCGCCACTGAGGCCGACCTGCTGTTCGGCCGCTACCTGGTGCTCCGCCGCGGCAAGCGGAGCGCCGGCGGGGTGGTCGTCGGCTAGCAGCACTACCGGTGCGCGGCGGTGGCCGGACGGCCCCGCCGGACCGGCTCGCGGAGTGCCCGGTGGTGCGCAGCGACTGCGCCACCGGGCACACCCGCCTCCTGAGCCGTCCCGCGGCCACTGCGGTGCGGGGGAGCGGGGGCCGGGCGCGGAAGGCGCCGGCACGGCACACGATTCGTCTCCTCCGCGCGTGTTTAGGCGGCTTGGCCACCGGGCAGGACACCCTCTGCACAGACCTGCCGCGCGGTGTGCACCGCGCGCCCGATCGCTCCGTCCGCCGCCGAGTGCAGCGGGCGAGTTGACCGCGGTCGGAGGAGCCCCTATAGTTATCCGAGTCGCCACGGGCGGCGCCGGGTCCCACCCGGCGGAACCCGGTTCGGTGGCACTCCCTGACGGCGCCGCTCCGGGCCCGCAAGGGAGCACCGCACTCCAGCAGACATTCTGATCCGTTCAGATCGGTCGCGGGGACGTGCTAAATTCGGAGAAAGCGGAATAAGCGCCCTGACAGAAGAGCTTCGGAAGATTGTTTTTCGGAGGCTTGTATGCGGTGAGCGGTTGTTTCTTGAGAACTCAACAGCGCGTGT
>NZ_BAAGXT010000083.1:0-10218 GCF_054779695.1 Nocardiopsis coralliicola
ACGGCGGCAGCGCCGGCGGCGGCGCCGCCGGTGCGCGCGCAGGCTCCCCCGCCGGCACCCCGCCCGCCGGCGCGCGGGCGCCTGTCGTGTCCCCCCTGGTGCGCCGGCTGGCGCGGGAGAACGGGGTGGACGCCGCAGCGCTCGACGGCAGCGGCGAGGGCGGGCTGGTGCTGCGCCGGGACGTGGTGGCGGCGATCTCCGCCGCGGCGGCCCCGGAGCCGCGCGCGGGCGAGCAGCGGACTCCGGTCCGCGGCGCCCACCGGGCGATGGTCGAGCGGCTGTCCCGGTCCCGCCGGGAGATCCCGGAGGCCACGGTCTGGGTAAACGCCGACGCCTCCGGTCTGGTCGGCCTGCGCAGGCGGCTGAACGCGGCCGATCCGCAGCGGCCGGTGAGCCTGGTGGGGCTCGTGGCGCGCTTCTGCGTGCTGGGCCTGGCGCGCTTCCCCGAGCTGAACGGCGCGTTCGACGCGGACCGCGGCGAGCTGGTGCGGTACTCCGCGGTGGGGCTCGGCGTCGCCGCGCAGACGCCGCGCGGCCTGGTGGTCCCGGTGGTGCGCGGCGCGGAGGCGCTGGGCGCGCGGGACCTCTCCGCCGCGATCGCCGGTGCGGCGGAGCGGGGCCGGGAGGGGCGGCTGCCGCCGGCGGAGCTGGCCGGCGGGACCTTCACGGTGAACAACTACGGCGTGTTCGGCGTCGACGGATCGGCGGCGATCATCAACCACCCGGAGGCCGCCATCCTCGGCCTGGGCCGGATCGCCGACCGGCCGTGGGTGGTCGGCGGCGAGCTCGCGGTCCGGCCGGTCACCGAGCTCACGCTCGCCTTCGACCACCGGGTGTGCGACGGCGGCACGGCCGGCGGCTTCCTCCGGTTCGTCGCCGACTGCGTGGAGGATCCTGCGCTCCTCCTCGGCGACCTCTGACGGCCCTGCTCCCCCTGCCCACCGGGGACGTCCAGAGGTCAGCGCGGGCACCCGCCGCCAGGGGCGGCACGACGCGGCGGGTGCCCGCGGCCCACTCCCCTGCCGCGCCGGCGGAGGCGGGCGCTCTCTCCCTCCGTGCATACCGGCAGTCAGCGGCCCGAAGGAGACGGGGCGGGCACCCCTGCCCCCACCCACAGAAAAGCGGCGGGCACCCGCCCACGAAGGAGAGGACAGGTACCCGCCGGCCACGGAGACACAGCGGGCGGGGCGGCTCCCCGACCGCCACCACCGGCACTGCCCCACCCAAAACGGCACCGCCTCCCCCCTCACCCACAGAAAAGCGGCGGGCACCCGCCCACGAAGGAGAGGACAGGTACCCGCCGGCCACGGAGACACAGCGGGCGGGGCGGCTACCAAAGCCGCGCCAGCTGCACCACCAGCACCCCACCGCCCAACCCAAGGGCAACGCGCCCTTCACCGCGACGCACACGCAAAAGGCGGCGGGCACCTGCCCAAGAGGGAGAGGGCAGGTACCCGCCGCGAGGGGGCGTGGTGGCTCCTGTTACTGGCGGCCGTGCCTGCCGCGGATGCTCCACTTCTCGGCCAGGTTGTCCTTGGCCTGGGCGAAGCGGTCGCCGAGGCGGGCCAGCGGGCCGTTCTCGCCGTCGGAGGCGGCCTCGGCGTAGCTCGGCGCCGGGCGGCGGCGGGCGACGACGGCGGCGATGGCCAGGGCCGGCAGGATGGCCAGCGTCAGCGCGCCGACCGCGGACGGCAGCTCGGCGCCGGCGAGTTCGGCGCCGGACATGTTGTTGGCGACCGTGGACTCGGTACCGGTGGCGGTACCGTCCCCGGGGCCGCCGGAGTCGGAGGCGGCGAGCTCGGCGTCGGTCTGGTCGGCCTTCTGCTGGCCGTTGGACTCCTTGACCGCCTGCTCCTGCTCCGCCTTCTTCTGCTCGGCGGCTTCCTGCTCCTTCTGCTCCTGCTCCTTCTTCTCCTGCACCTCGGGGTTGAGGCGGTCCGGGAGGGGCGAGACAGCGTTGTCGCACATCTGGGACTCGCTCATGGGGTGCGGGACGCCCTCGTTGCCGGCTCCGTCGCCCCACTTGGTGATGACGTACTCGACGTCGATGTGGCCGTTGCCGCCGCTCACGGTGAGCGACTCGTCGTTCCAGCTCTCACCGGTGAGCTTGGCGAAGGTGATGCCGTCGAGGTCCAGCAGGGACTCGCAGTTCTCGGCGGGGTCACCCGGGCCCCGGTCGCCGATGAAGAAGTCTTCCTTCTTGCCGTCGTAGATGACGTAGCCCTCGGTTCCGAGCGGCCAGCTGGGGCTGGCCGCCATCCCCTCCTGCATGTCCTTGCCACTGGCCGGCTGGCCAGTGTCGCCGTTGATGCCGGAGCCGTCGTCCCAGAAGTAGGTGGACGTGACTTCGCCGTACTGCAGCGGCTGCTCAGAGCTCATGGGTTTCAACCAGGAAGTCGATGGTGCCGAGAGAGGCGCACACAGTCCTGCCATGGCGAGATCAGGGCATGGCGGTTGCGATGGCACCGGTCGACGCCGGTGCAGAAGAAGGAGCCTCATCGCCGTGCGCCCGTTCGCGCTCGGCCTCGGCATCGGCCCGGAACCGAGTAGGTAACGAACCGATCACGAGAGACATTAACCCACGAAACGGTCAAACGCGAAGGACGCAATGGCAAAACCGCTGATCAGGCAGGCTCTGTGGCGGCGATAGCGGTAAACGATCCCCGGCATGCCAGGGGGTTTTACCTTTCGGGAAGGTAAAAAAGCGGCGCTCGTCACATCAAGGGCGGTTTGCCGCCGAATCGGGGCCGCTCGGGGGGTCTGCAGCGGACCGCACCCCCTGCGCCGCAAGGGTTCCCGGTGTCAAACATGGTGCGCGCCCGCTGAAAGCGCCGTCCGGGCCGGGTCAAGGCCGCCGACCGGCTCTCGGAGCGCGTAAAGAACGCCCCTCGTGTGCACCAGGGCACACCGGGGCGTCTTCGGCGGGTGGCACCGGCCGCGAGCGGTGCCGGAGGTGCGCCCTCGCACGGCCGGCGCAGGAGTCCGGTCGGGGTTTCTCCCCTCGGCTGAGGAGATCGAAGCGAGGGGCGCGGGCGGAGCGACGCCCAGCAGCACAGCGATCCGCCGGCCCGCCAGGGGCGGACCTGCAGCAGGGCCTGCGCGGAGCCGCGGCAGAGGGGGGCCGGGGCGCGCCGCTCAGGTCACGGTGGACCGCTCACTGAAGCGCGGATCGCGCCACTCGCCGGATTCCAGCACCTGAAGCAGCGTCGCCGCCGCGTCGTGCACCTCGGTGAAGGAGAGGTAGAGCGGAGTGAAGCCGAACCGCAGCAGGTCGGGGGCCCGGAAGTCGCCGATGACGCCGCGGGCGATCAGCGCCTGCACGATCGGGAAGGCGTCCGGATGGCGCAGCGCGACCTGGCTGCCGCGGTCGCCGTGCCCGAGCGGGGTGGCCGGAACCAGCTCGGGGGCGGCCGCGACGCGGTCGAGGAAGAGGTCGGTGAGCGCCAGCGACTTGGCGCGCACCAGGCCCATGTCGGCCCGGCTCCACATCTCCAGCGCCACCCGCAGCGGCGCTTCGGCCACGACCGGGCGCGACCCGCTGAGGAACCGGGAGGCGCCGGGCGCGGGCTCGTAGGCGGGGTCGAAGTCGAACGGGCGGGCGTGCCCGTGCCAGCCGGGCAGCGGCTGGCGGGCCGCTTCGTGGTGGCGGGCCGCGGCGAACAGGAACGAGGCGGCGCCGGGGCCGCCGTTGAGGTACTTGTAGGTGCAGCCGACGGCGAAGTCGGCCCCGGCGCCGGCCAGGTCGACCGGGACCGCGCCGGCGCTGTGGCAGAGGTCCCACACGGCGAGTGCGCCGTACCGGTGCGCCAGCGCGGTGAGTGCGGCCATGTCGCGCAGCCGGCCGGTGCGGAAGTCCACGTGGCCGAGCAGGACGGCCCCCACGCCACCGGCCGCCAGCTCCGCCTCCAGCACCTCCGCATCGGAACCGGGCGCGTCCGCCAGGGCGACGCGGCGGTGCGCGCCGCCGGCGGTCTCGGCGGCCGCGTCGGCGATGTAGGCGTCGGTGGGGAACGCGCCGGCCTCGCCGAGCAGCGTGCCGCGCCCGGGGCCGGCCAGCCGCAGCGCAGTGACGGCGGTCTTGTAGAGGTTGGCGGTGGTGCCGTCGCCGACGACGACCTCGTCCGGCGCCGCGCCGACCAGCGGCGCCGCGAGCGCCCCCAGGGTGCGCGGGCTCTCCCACCATCCGGCGTCGTTCCAGCTGGTGACGAGGGCGCGGCCCCACTCCTCCTCGATCGTGTGCGCGACGGCGGCCGGTGCAGCGCGGGGCAGCGCGCCGAGCGAGTTGCCATCCAGGTAGACCACGCCCTCGGGGAGCAGGAACTCCGCGCGGAACGGCGCCAGCGGGTCGGCGGCGTCGCGGGCCAGGCAGGCGTCGCGGTCAGCGGGCGGCGCGGGGACGGGCGGGGTCGCGGAGGTAGCGGAGGTCATCCCTCTCCTTCGGAGGCCGGGGCCGGCCGGCGGCAGCCGGCGGCAGGACTGTACTGCCCGGGCGCTGCGCGGCCGGTACGGCACGCCTGCCGGGGGTGTTCGGTGGCGTGTGTCCGCGTCCGGCGGTGCCCCGGTGGGACGGGCCCGGCGCACCGCTCCCGGCGGCACCCGCCTACCAGCGGGTGCGCAGCGTCCACAGTTCGGGGAAGACCTCCCGCTCGGCGTTCCGCGCGAGCCAGCGCACACCCTCGGTGCCGCCGGTGCCCGGGCGGGCGCCCAGGGAGCGGCGCACCGCCCAGAGGTGGCGGTGGCGCCAGCGGGTGACCCGCTCGGCGGTGTCCAGCAGCGCTTCGGCGAGCTGGAGCAGGTCGTTGCCGGCCCGCTCGTCGGCGTAGACGCGGCGCCACACCTCCTCCACGGCCATGTCGGGCCGGTAGGGGCGGGCGCGGTCACGGCCGAGCACACCGGCGGGTACCGGCAGGCCGCGGCGGGACAGCAGCCGCAGGACGGCGTCGTACAGGCCGGGCTCGGCGAGCGCCCGTTCCAGTGCGGCGCGGGCGGCCGGGTCGCCGCGGTGCGGTGCGGCGAGTCCGGGCGCGGTGTTGCCGAGCAGGTACTCCAGGCGGCGGTAGGCGGCCGACTGGATGCCGGAGGCGTCGCCGAGAGCGGGCCGGAACCGCTCGAACTCGGCGGGGGTGAGGTCGGCGAGCAGGTCCCAGGACTGGACCAGCACGTCCTGGACGCGGGCGCCCTGGCGCAGCGCGGCGAGCGCGGCGGGGACGTCGTCGTCCTCCAAGGCGTCCCGGGCGGCCTGCCAGTGGTCGGCGATGAGCGCGAAGAGCAGCTCCATCACCTGCGTGGTGAGGATGAAGGTGCGCTCGGCGGGCTCATCGGTGCGCGGGTGCTGCAGGGCGTGCAGCGTGTCGATCTCGCCGTAGCGCGTGTAGGGGGCCGGCTCAGCGGCCGTGCGCGGCGCCATCGCCGCCACCTCCTCCGCGGTCTGTGGGTGCGTGCTTCGAGCATGACCCGGATCACCCGGAAGGGGAATGGGGGACGGCACGGCTGAACGGCACCGGACTTCGCGTTCGGAAAGCTGGTAGGCGAATCGGCCTTCGGGGGAGAAAGTCCCCGAGAACTCGGGCGCGGCAGGCGCCTGGACCGGCGGCGGAGCGGAGCGGCATGGCATACGGCGGACCGGGCGGGCTGGACGGGGTGGACCGGCAGATCCTGGCCGAGCTGCAGCGCGACGGCCGGCTCTCGTTCAGCGAGCTGGCCCGGCGGGTCGGCCGGTCGGCGCCGGCGGTGGCCGAGCGGGTCCGGCGGCTCACCGAGCGCGGCGTGATCGCCGGCTACCACGCGCGGGTCGACCCGGCAGCGGCCGGCCTTCCGGTGACGGCGCTGGTGCGGATGGAGTGCTTCGGCGCGCGCTGCCTGCTCCGCGACCCGCGGGCGACGGCGCTGCCGGAGATCCTGCAGGTGCACCGGGTCACCGGGGACGCGTGCTGCGTGCTGCTGGTGGCGGTGCGGTCGATGGCCCGGTTCGAGGACCTGATCGACCGGCTGGCCGAGCACGGGCGGCCGTCCAGCACGATGGTGCTGTCCAGCCCAGTGCCGTGGCGGGCCGTGGAACCGTGACGGCCCCGGGCCGCGCGCGGTGCGCGCAGCCCGGGGCCGCTGCCAGGGGGCGGGAGGTTCCGGCCCCGTGCGGGACTAAGAGGCGCTGTCCGCGCCGTCCGGCTTCTCGGGGTGCGCCCGCAGCCAGAGGACCGCGGCGAGCAGGCCGCCCCACAGCAGCACGATGGACACGCACATCATGGCGATGGCCGCTCCGGACATCAGCCCTCCTCCTTCTTCTTCGGGGCCTCCGCGGACTGCTCCGGCGCGCTGCCGGCAGCGTCCGCGCCGGGTGCGGTGCCGCCGCCGACCGCCGCGCGGTCCTCCCCGTCGGCCACCGAATCCACTTCAACCGGGCCGACGTCCTTGTTCCGCAGCAGCAGGGCGGCGACGATGCCGACGAGCAGCGCGCCGCCGGCGACCCCCCAGCCGGCCGCGTTGAGGAACCACTGCGGGTAGTCCTCGTAGGGGGCCGCGAACTCCGTGCTCAGGCTGTCGAACATCATCCAGCCGAGGACCAGCGGTGTGATGACGCCGATCGCGGCGACCCACCAGCCGCGGAGCGGGATGGTGGAGATCGCGTCGGAGTGGCGGGCGAGCACCCTGATGCGGCGCAGCACCCAGGCGACCACGACGATGACGACGAGGCCGGCCAGCGCGATGCCGTAGTTGTTGATGAAGCGGTCGGTGACGTCCAGGATGAACAGGCCCTGGTCGGTCGGGTAGAGCGCCATCGACACCAGCGCCGTGCCGCCGCCCACGATGACGACGGCGTTGGTGCGGCCCATGCCGGTCCGGTCCTGCACCGCGGCGACGACCACCTGCACGATGCTGATCAGCGACGTGATCCCGGCGATCATCAGCGAACCGAAGAACAGGATGCCGAAGATGTCACCGCCGATCGGCAGGGTCGAGATGATCTGCGGGAAGGCCACGAACGCCAGGCCGATGCCGGAGGCCACCACCTCCTCGATCCCCACTCCGCTCTGCAGCGCCATGAAGCCGAGCGCGGCGAAGACGCCCATGCCGGCCAGCAGCTCGAAGGAGGTGTTGGTGAAGGCCACCACCATCACCGAGCCGGTCAGGTCGAAGCGCCGCTTCAGGTAGGAGGCGTAGGTGATCATGATGCCGAAGCCGACCGACAGGGAGAAGAAGATCTGCCCGTAGGCGGCCACCCACACCGATCCGTCGCCCAGCGCGGCCCAGTCGGGGGTGAAGAACGCGTTGAGGCCCTCCACCGCGCCGTCGAGGAAGAGGGCGCGCACCACGAGGGCGCCGAACAGCAGGAGCAGCAGCGGCATGAAGATGCGGTTGGCGACCTCGATACCGCGCTTGACGCCCAGGCCGAGGCAGACGAGCACGGCGATCCACACGATCGCCAGCGGGACGGCGGTGCCGAGGTTGTAGGACTCGGGTGCGCCGGGGGCCGCGGCGACGCCCAGGAACGACTCGTTGAAGAAGCCGTCGGGGTCGGCTCCCCACTGCTGGCCGAGCGAGAACACCGCGTACCGCAGCGACCAGGCGATGATCACGGCGTAGTAGATGGCGACGACGAAGCAGATCGCCACCTGCCACCAGCCCAGCGCCTCGGCGGGCTTGGCCATCCGGCGGAAGGCCACCGGCGGCGAGGCGCGGTACTTGTGCCCGATCGTGTACTCGAGGATCAGCAGCGGGATCCCGGCCGTCAGAAGGGCGGCGAGATAGGGCACGAGGAAGGCGCCGCCGCCGTTCTCATAGGCGACGTAGGGGAAGCGCCAGATGTTCCCCAGCCCGACGGCGGACCCGATCGCCGCCAGCAGGAAGCCCATGCGGGTGCCCCACTGCTCTCGGGGTGCTTTCGGCATGTCAGGGGTCTTCTTTCCACACGGTCCGGACCGGCGACGTCAGTGAAGGCCGGCTACCGGAGCGACGGTAGCATTACTCAACCGTTTTCGGCCCACTTACGCTGGTGAGCGCCACTTCGGCGCGGTTCGCTCCATATGCGACATTTGCAGTGAATCTCCGCGTCCGCTACCGAAGGCCCCGAAGGCCCTCCGGTCCGCGCGCACCGCGGGCGCCCGCCCCCGTCGGGCCTTCCCCGGGCACACCGGGCGCACGCGCCGGCGCCGTGTTCGTCACCCTTCTCCCCGTCTGCGCCGTCTGTGCCGCCGCGAACCCGGAAGAACCGGTGTGGAATAGTCCACCGGGGCGGCCGCACGCCCGGCCGGCCCGTCCAGGAGTCCGCGCCTTCGAGGAGATGGTGGCCACGTCCGGCAGTGCCCGAACCCCCAGCGACCCCCGCCCGCCCACCGGCCGCCTGGTGGCGGCCGTGGTCCCCGGGACCCTGCTCAACCCGCTCAACTCCTCGATGATCGTGCTGGCGCTGGTGGAGATCGAGCGCCACTACGGCGCCGGCCTCGCCGCGGCCACCTGGCTCATCTCCGGCTTCTACCTCGCTGCCTCGGTGAGCATGCCGCTGATGGGGCGGCTCGCCGACCGGTTCGGCGCGCGGCGGGTCTTCGTCTCCGGCCTGGCCCTGGTCTGCGCCGTCTCGCTGCTGGCACCGCTCGCACCGAGCATCGGCTGGCTGGTGGCGGCCCGCGTGGTCCTCGCAGTCGGCACCTCGGTGGCGTTCCCGTCCGCGATGGCCGTCTTCCGCGCGGCGCTGCCGGGCGGGCCGCCGCAGGGCGCGATGGCCATGGTGGGCGCCGCGAACTCGGCGACGGCGGCGCTCGGCCCGGTGCTCGGCGGCCTCCTCGTCGCGGTTGCCGGCTGGCAGGCCACGTGGCTGGTGAACGTGCCGGTCACACTGGTCGGAATCGTGCTGGCGCTGGTGCTGCTGCCGCCGGTGCCGCCGCGCACCGTCGGGTCTTCCCGCCCGCGCGGCAGCGTGCTCGGCGACCTCGACCTGCCGGGGATCGCGGCGTTCGCGCTCGGGATGGGCGGGCTGGTCGCGTTCCTGCTGTCGCTGTCCGACGGCGCCGGCGCGGCCGCGCTGTGGGCGGCCGGGGCCGCCGCCGCGGTCGGCGGCGTGCTGCTGGTGTGGCGGGAGACGCGGACCGCGCAGCCCTTCCTCGACCTGCGCGCGATGGCCTCGGACCGGCGGCTGCCCGCGGTGTTCGCGCAGAACGCCGCGGCGTCGGTGGTGTTCTACCTGGCCTTCATCGGCGTACCGCAGTGGCTGCAGGGCGGCCGGGGCCTCGATCCGGGCACGGCAGGCCTCGTCCTGCTGCCGCTGACCGGGGTGAGCGTCGTCGTGCTCGGCCTGGTCGCGCGGCTGCTCGCCCGCGGCGGGGAGCGGCCGGTCCTGGTGGCCGGCGCGGTGCTGATGCTGGCCGGCGGGACGGCGCTGCTCTTCGTCGGCGCGTCGACCCCGCTGTGGCTGCTCGCCCTGGTCGCCGGCCTGCTCGGAATCCCGAACGCGTTCACCAACCTGGGGCTGCAGTCGGCGATGTACCGGGCGGCGCCCGAGGAACGGATCGGTGTGGTGTCCGGGCTGTTCCAGACGTTCCGCTTCCTCGGGGCGATCACCGCGTCGGTGCTGATCGGAACGGTGTTCGCCGGCGGCGCCGGCGACGGCTCACTGCACGCCATCGCCGCGATCATGGCGGTGATCGCCGCGCTACTCGTGGTGGGTGCGGCCCGGATCGGGCGGCCGGGTCCGGGCGGCCGGGGGCGCGGCTAGGCATCCCCGGTGGACCGCTGTGCGACTGCGCTGCCCGCCGGTGCGGCTCTACCGGCGGGCGCGCTGGCGCACCCCGCGCGGCGTCTTCCCGAGTCGGCAGCCGAGTACGGCGGGCCTGCCCTGGCCCTGTCGCCCAGCACCCCGCAGCGGCCCCGGCCGACACGCCCTAAGCTCGGTCGGGTGAGTGTCCTTATCGACCCGCCCGCCTGGCCGGGGCCGCGCGGCCTGCTCTACTGCCACCTGGTGAGCGACCGCGACACCGCGGAGCTGCACGCCTTCGCGGAGAGGCTCGGGCTGCCCCGGCGCGCGTTCGACCGCGACCACTACGACGTGCCGGAACACCTGCACGCCCGCGCGGTCGAACTCGGCGCCGCTGCGCTGCCTGCGCGCGAGCTGGTCGCCCGGCTCAACGCGTCGGGCCTGCGCCGCCGCAAGCGGTGGAGCGGCGCGGCGGCGCCCCGCATCCAGGGCGCCGCCGCGCCGCCCGCCTCAGCCGCCCGCGGCGAGGGCGG
>NZ_BAAGXT010000084.1:0-9891 GCF_054779695.1 Nocardiopsis coralliicola
CGGCCTGCCGCCCGGGGCGCTGGTCCTGGTGGCGTGCAGCGGCGGCGCCGCCTCGCTGGCCCTGGCCGGCGCCGCGGCCTTCGCCGCCCCCCGGATGGGGCTGCGCGCCGGCGCCGTCACCGTCGACCACGGCCTGCAGGACGGCTCCGCCGGCCGCGCCCGCGCCGCAGCGGCGCAACTGGAGGCGCTCGGCCTCGACCCGGTCGCGGTGGAGACGGTGCAGGTCGGTGATTCGGGCGGACCGGAGGGCGCCGCCCGGGATGCCCGCTACGCCGCGCTGGACGCCGCCGCGCACCGCCTCGGCGCCGCCGCGCTCCTGCTCGGACATACCGCCGACGACCAGGCCGAGACCGTGCTGCTGGGCCTGGCCCGCGGCTCCGGTGCGCGCTCGCTGTCCGGCATGGCGCCGCGGTCCGGGAACCGGCTCCGCCCCTTCCTCGGCCTGCCGCGGGCGACGGTCCGCCGCGCCTGCGCCGAGATGGGGCTCGTGCACTGGGAGGACCCGCACAACGCCGACCCGGCCTTCGCCCGCTCGCGCGTGCGGCACGCGGCGCTGCCCGCCCTGGAGGCGGCGCTCGGCCCGGGTGCCGCGGCGGCGCTCGCCCGCACGGCCGGGCTGCTCCGCGACGACGCCGACGCGCTGGACGCCTGGGCGCAGCGTGCCGCGGCCGACTGCGCAGTGCCGCCCGAGGCGCCCGGCGCTGCGGCTGCCGGCGCCCAAGCCGGTCCCCCCGGGGCGGCGGAACGGGGGGTGTCCAGCCCCGGCCCGCGGCTCGACGCCGCCGCGCTGGCCGCGCTGCCGCGCGCCGTCCGCACGCGGGTGATGCGCAGCGCCGCGCTGGCGGCCGGAAGCCCGGCCGGCGACCTGTCTGCCGCGCACGTCGCCGAACTTGACCGGCTGGTCGCCGACTGGCGCGGCCAGACCCACATCGACCTGCCCGGCGGGCTCCGCGCCCGCCGCCGCGGCGGTGCCGTGGAGTTCGGCGCGTGAACGGTGCGCGGTCCTCCGGCAGGGCACGAGCCTCGGGGGGTTCGCGCCCCTTTATCCTGGTTGCGATCCTGGTTGGCGCCGCTGCGGCGGCGCGCACCGGGCCGCGGACCCGGCCGGCCGGGCGGAGCCGCCGCAAGCCCGGCGGGACCGCCGTACCGGCCGCTCCCTGGGCGGCCCGGCTGCGGTGCCGACCGGGGCGGAGCATTCGGCAACCGGAGCGGTGCGCCGGACGAAGGCCCGGACGCAGCGCCGGGCAGCAGCGCCGGAAAGCAGGGCCGACCTGCGGTGCCGGACAGCAGAGCCGGACCCGGCAGGCGGCAGACATCAGGCAGCCGAACAGAGGGCGGAGAGCGCGTGGACGCCAAGGACATGGGTGAGGACCTGGAGAAGGTCCTCGTCACCGAAGAGCAGATCAGCGACCGCCTGGGGGAGCTGGCCCGGGACATCGACGCCGAGTACGCGGGCAAGGACCTGCTGCTGGTCGGCGTCCTCAAGGGCGCCGTCATGGTGATGGCCGACCTGGCGCGGCAGCTGTCCCACCCCGCCGAGATGGACTGGATGGCCGTCTCCTCCTACGGCGCCGGCACCACCTCCTCCGGTGTGGTCCGCATCCTCAAGGACCTCGACGCCGACCTGAAGGACCGGCACGTCCTGATCGTCGAGGACGTGATCGACTCCGGCCTGACGCTGTCCTGGCTGGTCGGCAACCTGCGCTCGCGCGGCCCGGCCTCGGTGGAGGTGTGCACGATGGTGCGCAAGCCGCTCGCCATCGACGTCGACCTGGACGTCAAGTACATCGGCTTCGACCTGCCCAACGAGTTCATCGTCGGGTACGGCCTCGACTACGCCGAGAAGTACCGCAACCTGCCCTTCATCGGTACGCTCGCGCCGCACGTGTACCGCTGACCGCACGCCCCGCCCGCCGCCCCGTCTCCGCAGGCCGCTCCGGCGCGCCGCGGAGCGCGCGGGGGAACATCTCCGTCACCGCGCGCGTTGGTCCGGTGGGCGGGAGCGGAGCCCTGCGGCGCGCGAGTGCCGCGGGCAGCGGCGGGGTGTACCGTCGTGATCCCGGCTCCACCATGGGAAAGACGTGTCCGATAGTCCGGCCTAAGTGCGCCGCGCGGCGCCCGGGTGAGGCCGCCTGTTCAGGAGGGACGGACCCAGCGGGGTTCCGTATCGATGAATCTCAAGCGCTTGTACCGCGGGCCGTGGCTGTGGATTCTCGCCACCGGCCTCCTGCTCTTCGCTGTCTTCCAGTTCACCGGGTTCGGTGCCGGCGGCGGCCCGGAGAAGGTCGACACCTCGACCGTTCTCCAGACCATCGACGACAACGAGGTCGTCGAGGCCAAGCTCGTCGACAAGGAACAGCGGATCGAGCTCACCACCGCTGACGGCGATGTGCTCGAGGCGTACTGGGTGACCGGCCAGGGCAAGCCCATCGCCGACCGCCTCGCCGAGCTGCAGGAGGAAGGCAGCCTCAAGTCCTTCGACATCGAGGTGCCGCAGGAGAGTATCTTCACCTCCCTGCTGTTCAGCTTCCTCCCCCTGATCATCATCATCGCCATCTTCCTGTTCATCATGAACCAGATGCAGGGCGGCGGTTCACGGGTGATGAACTTCGGCAAGTCCAAGGCGAAGCTCATCAGCAAGGACACGCCGAAGAGCACCTTCGACGACGTCGCCGGCGCTGACGAGGCCATCGAGGAGCTCCAGGAGATCAAGGAGTTCCTGCAGGCCCCGGCCAAGTTCCAGTCGATGGGCGCCAAGATCCCCAAGGGCGTGCTGCTGTTCGGCCCGCCCGGCACCGGCAAGACCCTGCTCGCTCGCGCGGTGGCCGGCGAGGCGGGCGTGCCGTTCTACTCGATCTCCGGCTCGGACTTCGTCGAGATGTTCGTCGGCGTCGGCGCCTCCCGCGTGCGCGACCTGTTCGAGCAGGCCAAGGCGAACGCTCCGGCGATCATCTTCATCGACGAGATCGACGCCGTCGGCCGGCACCGCGGCGCCGGCATGGGCGGCGGCCACGACGAGCGCGAGCAGACGCTCAACCAGATGCTCGTCGAGATGGACGGCTTCGACGTCAAGACCGGCGTCATCCTGATCGCCGCCACCAACCGCCCCGACATCCTCGACCCGGCGCTGCTGCGCCCGGGCCGGTTCGACCGCCAGATCGTGGTGGACCGCCCCGACATGGCCGGCCGCAAGGGCATCCTCTCGGTGCACGCCAAGGGCAAGCCGATGGCCGACGACGTCGACCTCGACGTCCTCGCCCGCCGCACGCCCGGCATGACAGGCGCCGACCTGCAGAACGTCGTCAACGAGGGTGCGCTGCTCAGCGCGCGCGCCGGGCACACCACGATCGACATGGCCACCCTGGAGGAGGCGATCGACCGGGTGATGGCGGGGCCGGAGCGCAAGACCCGGGTGATGAGCGACGCCGAGAAGAAGGTCATCGCCTACCACGAGGGCGGCCACGCACTCGTGGGCCACGCGCTGCCCAACGCCGACCCGGTGCACAAGGTCACGATCCTCCCCCGCGGCCAGGCGCTCGGGTACACGATGTCGCTGCCGGTCGAGGACAAGTTCATCACCACGCGCTCGCAGATGATGGACCAGCTGGCCATGATGCTCGGCGGCCGCGCCGCCGACGAGCTGGTCTTCCACGAGCCCACCACGGGGGCCAGCGACGACATCGCCAAGGCCACCTCGCTGGCCCGCAACATGATCACCGAGTACGGCATGAGCGAGCGGCTCGGCGCCCGCAAGTTCGGCAGCGGCAGCAACGAGCCGTTCCTCGGCCGAGAGATGTCGCACGCCCGCGAGTACTCCGAGGAGATCGCCTCCCTCATCGACGAGGAGGTGCGCCGCCTCATCGAGTCCGCGCACGACGAGGCCTACGAGATCCTCAACCGCTACCGCGATGTACTCGACGACCTCGTGGTCCAGCTGCTCGACAAGGAGACGCTCTCCAAGGAGCAGGTGCTGGAGGTCTTCGCGTCGGTGGAGAAGCGGCCGTCCCGCGGCTCGTTCACCGGCTACGGCAAGCGGCAGCCGTCCGCGGTGCCGCCGGTGAAGACCCCGAAGGAGCTGGCGCTCATCGGCCCGAAGGACGTCGAGGGGCTGGCCGGCGACTCGCCCGGGGCGAGCAACGGCCGCAGCACCTACGGCGAGTCCGGCACCGGGGAGACCGAGAGCACCGAGGACGCCGGCGGCGGCAGCGCCGGCGACGAGGGCGGAGGCCGCGACGGCGGCGCGCCCGGCGAGGAGCAGCAGTGACCGAGCACAGCCCCGGGGACAGACCCGGGCTCCCGGTGGAGGCCGGCGCGGACCTGGTGCACCCGTCCGAGCAGGGGATCGACCAGGCGCGGATCGAGAAGGCCGTCCGGGAGATCCTGATCGCCATCGGCGAGGACCCCGACCGGGACGGCCTGCTGGAGACCCCCGCCCGCGTCGCCCGTGCCTACGCCGAGCAGTTCAGCGGACTCGGCCAGCGGCCCGGGGACGTGCTCAGCACCGTCTTCGAGGCGGAGCACGAGGAAATGGTGCTCGTCAAGGACATCGAGCTCTACTCGACCTGCGAGCACCACCTGGTGCCGTTCTACGGCTCCGCGCACGTCGGCTACATCCCCAACGCCCAGGGGCAGATCACCGGGCTGTCCAAGCTCGCCCGCCTGGTCGACGTGTTCGCGCGCCGTCCGCAGGTGCAGGAGCGGCTGACCACCCAGGTCGCCGACGCCGTGATGGCGCACCTGGAGCCGCGCGGTGTGATCGTCGTCATCGAGGCCGAGCACCTGTGCATGACGATGCGCGGCGTGCGCAAGCCCGGTGCGAAGACCGTCACCTCCGCGGTGCGGGGCGACTTCCGCAACCGCGACCGCACCCGCGCCGAGGCGATGAGCCTGATCCTCGGCAACCGCTGACGGCAGCCCGGCGCCGCACACGCCTCCACGCCGGCCGCATCCACCGCCCGCGCGCCGCTGACCTGCGGCGGCGGGCGGTTTTCCGGTGTTCGGGCGGGACGGTGCGCGGCCGGCCGCCGCGCACTGCGCGGGACGCGGGTGCGGGTCCGGCGCGCCCGGAGGGAGCGCGGCACGGCACCTCCGCGCCCCCGGGCGGGCGCGGCACGCGGCGGCACTCGGGACGGAGCTGTGCCGCGCAGAACGGACCGTCTCTCATAGGGTGAGGGGCATGGTGTCACCGCTATCCGAACTCCCCGGTCTGCCCAGTGCAGACCGGTGCCTGGTCATGGGGGTCGTCAACGTCACCCCCGACTCCTTCTCCGACGGCGGCGCGTGGTTCGACCACGGCCGCGCCGTCGAGCACGGGCTGCAGCTCGTCGCCGAGGGAGCCGATCTGGTGGATGTCGGCGGCGAGTCCACCCGGCCCGGTGCGGCGCGCGTCCCGGAGGGCGAGGAGCTCCGGCGCATCGTTCCGGTCGTCCGGGACCTCGCCCGCCAAGGGGTTGCGGTCAGCATCGACACCATGCGCGCCTCGGTCGCCGAAGCGGCCGTGCAGGCGGGCGCGCGGCTGGTCAACGACGTCAGCGGCGGACTCGCCGACCCGGGGATGGGCCGCCTGGTGGCCGATACCGGTGTGGCCTACGTCCTCATGCACTGGCGCGGGCACAGCACCACCATGGAGCAGCGCGCCGTCTACGCCGATGTGGCCGGAGAAGTCCGGAACGAGCTGGCGGCCCGGATGGAGGCGCTCGTCGCCGAGGGCGTGGACCCGCGGCAGATCGTCCTCGACCCCGGGCTGGGCTTCTCCAAGCGCCCTGAACAGGCCCACAACTGGCAGCTCCTCGCGCACCTCGACCGATTCGACGATCTGGGACGCCCATTGCTGATTGCCGGTTCCCGCAAACGATTCCTCGGCCGGCTGCTCGCCGAAGCCGACGGTACCGACCGCCCGTTCACCGAATCCGACGACGCCACCGTCGCGCTGACCACGCTCTCCGCCGCCGCCGGCGCGTGGGCGGTCCGCGTGCACGATGTCCGGCCCAACGCCGACGCGGTGCGGGTCGCCGCCGCCTGGAGATCGGGCGGTGCGGACCTCGATGCCGGACGCGGCGTGCCGGGGCCCGCCCCGCTGCCCGAGACGGCCCCCGCGGCCGGAGAGGGCGGCCGTTGAGGTCGCGCCAGGAGGTCATGGAGCGCGTTGCCGAGGCCAACGCGCAGTTCTACGGCGCCATCGAGAACGGCGACATCGACGCCATGCACCAGGTCTGGGCCGAGGAGGACGACGCCCCCGACCTGGTCTGCGTCAACCCCGGCTGGCCCCTGCTGCGCGGCCGCGCGGAGATCCTGCGCGCGTGGGCGCTGATCATGGCCAACGTGCCCTACATCCAGTACGTGCTCACCGACACCCACATCGGGGTGAGCGGCGACGTCGCACTGGTGACCTGCGAGGAGAACGTCCTCACCGCCGAGGAGGACACCCCGGGGTTCGTCGCCGGCGGCCAGGTGGTCACCACCAACATGTTCGTGCACACCGACGGCGGCTGGCGGCTCTGGTCGCACCACGCCTCGCCGGTGATCACCGACGACGATGACGAAGACGACGAGCAGGGAACCGCGACCGAGGCATGAGCGGACCGCCACACACCGACCGGATCGTGCTGACCGGGCTGCGCGTCTTCGGCCGGCACGGGGTGTATCCCGATGAGCGGCGCGACGGGCAGTACTTCACCGTCGACGCGGCGCTCGACGTGGACGCCTCCCGCGCCGCGGCGAGCGACGACGTCGCCGACACCGTGCACTACGGAGAGCTGGCCGAGCGGCTGGCCGCCGTCGTCGCCGGGGAGCCCGTCAACCTGCTGGAGACGCTGGCCGAGCGGCTCGCGCACGTCTGCCTCGCCGCGCCCGGGGTGGCGCGGGCCGAGGTGACCGTGCACAAGCCGCAGGCGCCGATCCCGCTGGAGTTCGCCGACGTCGCGGTCACCGTCGCGCGCACCGCCCGGCAGCGGCCGGCCGGCGCGGGGGAGCCCCGGTGACCGGCACCGGGGAGCGGCGCGCCGTCCTCGGCATCGGCGGCAACCAGGGCGATGTCGCGGCGGCGCTGCAGGGCGCCGTCGACCTGCTGTTCGCGCCCGGCAGCGGGCTGCGGCCGGTCGCCGTCTCGCCGGTGTACGAGACGGCGCCGGTGGGCGGGCCGGAGCAGGACCGGTTCCTCAACGCCGTGGTGATCGGCGCGACCGCGCTCGCGCCGCGGGCCGTGCTCGGCATCGCGCAATCGGCCGAGCAGGCGTTCCACCGGGAGCGCATCGTCCGGTGGGGGCCGCGCACGCTCGACGTCGACGTCATCGCCGTCGACGGCACGGTCGCCGACGACCCGGAACTGACCCTGCCGCATCCGCGGGCGCACGAGCGCGCGTTCGTGCTCCGCCCGTGGGCCGACGCCGACCCGGACGCGGTGCTGCCCGGCCGGGGCCGCGTCGCTGACCTGCTCGCCGCCCTCGGCGGCCAGGACGTGCGGCGCCGTACCGACCTGGAGCTGCGGGCGCCGGCGGAGCCGGACTGACCGGTGCCCACCGCCGCCGGCGGCGGGCACCGGAGCGGTGGACGGACAACCAGATGAGCGGGAGGACGCCGGGGATGGAACCGAACCGACCGGGTGGGGCGCCGGACGACGAGCGCCGCATGGGGCCGATCGGGTGGCGGGTCCCGCTGGGCACGGCGCTGGCCGCCGCGGCCCTGGCCTACCTGGTGGTGGCGCAGGTCTACGGCAGCATCCCGCCGCTGCCGTGGACCGCGATGCCGACCCTGCTGCTCCTCGCCGCGGGCGAGGTGATCGCGGCGGTGCACACGCGGCGCCGCATCCGGCGCGCCCCGGGCACCGTTCCGATGGAGCCGCTCAGCGCCGCCCGGCTGGTCGCGCTGGCGCGGGCCAGCATCCTGGTCGGTGCGCTGGCCGCGGGGATCTTCGCCGGCTCGGCGCTGTACCTCGGGCAGCGCCTCACCGCGCCGCTGCCGCAGCAGGACTTCTGGATGAGCGCGGGCACCCTGGCGGCGGCGCTGGTCCTCACCGGCGCCGGGTACCTGCTGGAATGGGCGTGCCGGGTGCCCGACGACGGCGAGTCGGCCCCGCCCGGCGGGCCCGGCGCGGCGTGACGTCCGGCGGGCCGCGCTGCAGGGATGGTTGACTGGTCCCGTGGAACCCGCCGCCTCCGCCCCCGGACCCGATGACCCGCAGCGCCCCGGCCCCGACGACGCCGGCGGCGAAGCGGCCGCCGAGCCGCGCCCCGAACCGCCCGCTTCCGCCGCCGGCGACGCCCCGGCGGACAGCGGCTCCGCGCTGCCGTCCGCTCCGGAGGGCGCACCGCAGGACGCCGCGGACCCGACCGGCCCCGGTGAGGACGGCCCGTCTCCTGCCGCGGCGGGGATGCCGTCCGGGAACGCCGGCCCCGGTCCCGCGTTCGCCCCCGGACACGCGGGGGATTCCGGCGCGCTGCCGACCGCCGGCGGCGCTTCGGCGTACGCGGCGCCGGACGCTGCTGCGGGAGGCGACGCCCAGCGGTCCGGGGCTTCGCCGGCCGTCGCGGTCGGCCTGGTGCCGGACGGTGTGGCGGTGGCGGACGCGTTCGCGGCGCCCGACGGCGGCACGTGGTCGCGGGTGAGTGCGCGGCTCGACTGGTACCGCCGGCTGGTGCAGCTGGCCGCGGCGCTGCCGGTCGGCGCGCTCGGCGGCGCATTCCTCTGGCTCTGGCTCGGCCCCGCCTGGGGGCTGGCCGCCGTACTGGCGGCGGCGGTCGCTCTCGGCGCGGGCTGGGCTGCGGCGTCCCGCATCCGCCGCTCGTGGGGCTACGCGGAAGGCGCTACGGACCTCTACCTGACCTGCGGCGTCGCGGTGCGCCAGCTCGCCGTCGTGCCCTACGGCCGGATGCAGGTGGTGGACGTGACCGCCGACCTGCTGGAGCAGGCTCTGGGGATCGCCACGGTGCGCGTGCGCACCGCCGCCACGACCGCCGACACCCGCATCCCGGGACTGCCGGTCCCGGACGCCGTCCGCCTCCGCGACCGCCTCGCCGCCCGCAGCGAAACCTTCTCCACGGGACTCTGACGTGCGCCCATCCCAGTCCCCGGACCACCCGGAACCGTCGGGTCCTGCCGCTGGCAGCGCCCCCGTGCGCGCGCAGCCCCCCGCGGCGCCCGCAGACGCCGACCCGCCCGCGGTGCACGATCCCGGCGGCTCCGGACCCGAGCCGGAGGCGCCGCCCTCCGCGGTCCCCGACGGCGGCGTACCGGCCGGCGGATCCGCCCCCGGTGGCGATGCCGGGCCGAACCCGGGCGCCCCTGCCGCGGACGCAACATCCGGATCGGCCGGGGGCGGCGAGGACCACGCCGGCTCCGCACCCGGCGTCCCGGCACCGGAGACCGATGCCGGTCCTCCCGCGGGGGCACCGGCTTCGGCTGATCCTTCGGAGCCGCTGCCGAGCTCTGCAGGGTCGCCGGCGCCCGGTCCGGGCCCCTCCGGGCTGGCCCGAGCCGGTCGGCGGGAGCCCTTCCCGACCGACACGGCCGCCCAGGGCGGCGGGGCGGCACCCGGCGCAGGCGGTGCAGGTACCGGGGCGCCCTCGCAAGCGGCTGCGGGGGACGGCCCGCCGAACTCTGCGCCGAGTCCTGAGCGGCCGCCCCCGGGGCGCGGTCCGGAACCAGAGGCACACGGCGCGCGCGGTCCCCAGGGCTCCGGGGCCGGCCTGCGGCAGCCCGTCCCGGCCGATGCCGCCGCGCAGGGTGGCGGACCCGCATCCCGTGCAGAAGGAGGGCCGCACTCGGGAGGGCCTGCGCCCGGCGCAGCGGGCCCCGCGCAGCCCTCTGCGGGTTCGGCGGCAAGGGCCGCCGGTGCCCGCGCGGAGGGCAGGCCGGGGCCGGTCGCCGGCCACCCGCCGGCGGGTGGCCGGCGAC
>NZ_BAAGXT010000085.1:0-9085 GCF_054779695.1 Nocardiopsis coralliicola
GCGCGGGGCGCCGGCGGCGCCGCGGCCGGGGGCGGGCCCGGTTGCCGCAGCACTGGTCCTGGGCGCCGCGCGCAGGAACCGCACCGGCCTCGGCGCGCGCCCGCAGTGCGGCCGCTGCGGGCGGCGGAGGCCGAGCAGGCGGTGCAGCGGGCTGGGCGGATCGAGCGAATAGAGCGGACACGGTGGACGGTGCGGGCAGAGCGCGGGGAGGCGCCCCGGCGGCGGTGGAGCGCGGGGACCGGGCAGCCGCCGGCACCGCGGCGGACGTGCCGCCGGCCGGGGCACCGGTCGGCGATTCCGCAGGACGGAGTGGGCCGGACACCGCGCTGGCGGCGCTCCGGTCACCGCGCTATCTGATCGGGCTCTGGCCGTGGCGCGCCCTCGTCTACACCGCCACGACGCCGCCCGCCGCGTTCGCCGCCGGCGCGCCGCTGGGGTTCGCCGCCGTGCCGGCGGCCGCGGCCGCCGGGCTGCTCATCGGCGCGTGGTCGGCGTCGCCGGGCCGGATCGCCGCGGCCCTCGCCCTGCTGGCGTTCGGAGCCGCCGTGCTTGCGGCGGCCGCTCCGCTGGTCGCCCAGCCGTTCGGCGCCCTGGAGCGGCTCCGGCTGCACCTCGCCGACCGCCGCCCCTGCCCCAGCCCGCACCGCCCTCCGCAGCGTCCCGGAATCCTGCCCTGGCTGCGCGCCCGCTACGGGTCGGCGGCCGTGTGGAGCGAGTGCGCCTATGCGGTCCTCACCGTGCTGCTGTTCGCGCCGCTGGCGCTGGCCGTGCTCGGCATGCTCGCCGTCGGCCTGGTGCTGTGCACGGCGCCGCTGATCGCCGCATCGGGCCAGGGGCCGATCGCCTTCGGGCCCTGGCAGGTCGACGAGGCGGCGGGTGCGGCGGCGCTCGCGGCCGCCGGGGCCGCGGCGGTCGCCGCCGCGCTGTATGCCGCCGGTCTCGCCGCGGGCGGGCACGCCGCCGCAGCGCGGGCGCTGCTGGGCCCCTCGGGCGCCGCCGCGGCGCGCGCGGAGCTGACCGAAGTCGCCCGCTCCCGGGAACGGCTGGTCGACGCCTTCGAGGCGGAGCGCCGCAGGATCGAGCGCGACCTGCACGACGGCGCCCAGCAGCGGCTCGTCGCGCTGTCGATGCGGCTCGGCCTGGCCCGGCTCGACCTGACCGCGGACGGCGCTGCGGACCGCCAGGTCGCCGAGGCGCAGGAGCTGGCCAAGAGCGCCATCGCCGAACTGCGCGAGCTCGTCGCCGGCATCCACCCCAAGGTGCTGTCCGACCGCGGTCTGCCGGCGGCGCTGCCCGAACTGGCAGACCGGTGCCCGGTTCCGGCGGCCGTCCGGGTGGCCCTCGACGAGCGGCCCACGCCGGCGATCGAGGCGGCGGTCTACTTCACGGTGGCCGAGGCGCTCACCAACGTCGCCAAGCACAGCGGAGCGGACCGGGCCGAGGTCGGCGTGCGGCTCGACGGCCGGGGTGCGGGCCGCCGGCTGATCGCCGAGGTCCGCGACGACGGTGCCGGAGGCGCCGACGCCGCGCACGGGACCGGGCTGACCGGCCTCGCCGACCGCATCGCGGTGGTCGGCGGCCGGATGCTGCTGTCCAGCCCGTCGGGCGGTCCGACGGTCGTACAGGTGGAGGTGCCATGGAGGACAACGTGAACCGGGGAGCGGACGCCGCGGCAGGCGGAAGCGCCGGCACCGCCGGGGACGCGGCCGGCCGCGTCCCGTCCGTGCGCACCGTGCTGGCGGAAGACGGCGTGCTGCTGCGGGAAGGGCTGGCCGGCCTGCTGGGGCGGTTCGGGTTCACCGTGGCGGCCGCGGTCGGCGACGCCCCCGCGCTGATCCGCGCGGTCGAGGAGCACGAACCGCACCTCGTGGTCACCGACATCCGGATGCCGCCCGGCTTCAGCGACGAAGGGCTGCGTGCCGCGGTGGAGCTCCGCCGCGCCCGCCCCGGGCTGCCGGTGGCGGCGCTCAGCCAGTACGTGGAGCAGAGCTACGCCGCAGACCTGCTCGACTCGGCGGACGGCCGCGGCGTGGGCTACCTCCTCAAAGAGCGCGTCGCGGACGTGGCGGACTTCGCCGCCCGGCTGCGGACCGTGGCCGGCGGCGGCACCGTCGTCGACCCGGAGGTGGTGCGCGCGCTGCTGCGCCGCAACCGGGATCCGCTGCAGCGGCTGTCGGACCGCGAGCGCGAGGTGCTCGGCGAGATCGCCGAAGGCCACTCCAACACCGCGATCGCCGGGCGGCTTCACGTGAGCGAAGCCGCGGTGGGAAAGCACATCGGAAATATCTTCGCCAAACTCGACCTGCCCCCGGCGGGCGACATCCACCGCCGCGTCATGGCGGTGCTCGCTTACCTTCGTTCGGGTGTATCCGGCCAGTGAAGTTCCGCACCCGGTGCAGGGACTTCGGTCCCGATCGGCGCATTTCCGTCGATGGGGCCGAGGCATGTCCCCCCGGTGTTCCCCGGTGTCCGCCCGGCCGTAGGCAATTCACCGGGCGCCGGGTAAAGTGCGGGGCACTCTGCGCGGCGCCGGAGGGGTTCCCCGCCCTCGGGCGCCGCGCGCCGTGCCAGGGGGCCGCAGGCGCTTCCTGCCGGGAAACACCCAGGAACACCGAAGATGCAGAGACGAAAGACGGAGCCGCGCGTGTCTCATGAGGTCGGTGCCCAGGAGAAGATCACCTACGGCCGCAACGATCACTTCGCCGGCGGACCGGTCGGCGGCGGCGGATTCTGGGTCGATGATCAGGGCCGCGCCGCCGCCCGGATCGGCGGCCCCAGGGAATGGACGCCGTCGGGAATGCTGGAGGTGCGGGTCGGCGATACTTTCACCGTCGGCGGCCAGACCTGGAAAATCACCGATATCACCGATGCGGATTCACCGGATGCCTATCTCCTGTGCACCCGGGTCAGCTGAATAGCTGAAAACGCGCCGCGCTGGAAGTGCGTGTCCGAAACCGGGACGCCGTTCGATGATGTGTTTCCCCGCGGATTCGGCGCATTGCAGATTCCCCATTGCGCGGGCCCGGAGGCCGCAGTGCGGCCGGCCGGACCGCGCCCGGGCCGGTGCCCGCAGGAGCGCTCGCGCCCGCGGGGCGCGCCCGGTGCGCTCACCGAGGCGGTGCAGCGGCCCACTCCCGCCACACTTCTGTTGCTCTGAAGTAAGGGTCCGGGCGGGGCCGTGCTGGGCCCCGGCGCGGCTGCGGTCCGCGCGGCCGGGGCCGCCCGGACCGGCCTTTGGGCCCGCTTCCCCGTGCGGCCCGTCACCGAGCCAGGTCAGCGGTCCGGCGCCCGGCGAAAGCCGATGTGCCGCACGGCCCCACCAGCGCCCGTGAACCGGGCCCAAGGGCCTAAATCGGATTCGGGCCCGGCGCGGGCCTGTCCGCTCCCGCAGCGGCCGGGGGAGTATTCCGGTGAGCGGCGGGGCAATGAGCCCCGGGAAGTCGGCGCCCGTGGACGTACGCGCCCGCTCCGCGTATGTGCGCTGGACACGGGCGCTCGGCGCGCAGGCCGACGCGCAGGCGCACCCCCTGCGGCACCGCCGCATCGGCGCGGGGCGCGCGCGGGCCAGCAGCGCCGGGCGGTCCGGGCGCGACCTCCGTCCCCAGGAGGCGCGGCCCGGACCGCCGCAGTCGGCGGGGTGTCCCGCTTCCGTCCGCGCCCGGTGCCGTGCCGGGCTCCGTTCGGCTGCGTGCCGTGCACACGTTCCCCGGCAGCCACGCCGGCGGATCCGCGCTGCCGGCGCAGCCGGCCGAGAACTGCGCTGCTTGCGCTCCCGAGCGGGCCGGTCCGCGCGGGTTCCGTGGTGCCGTTCCCACTGCAGCGCCGGCCGGTTGCTGCCCTGCCCGGCTGCGTGTCAGGTGCGGGCGGTGCAGTGAACGCGGTCGCGGGCAGCCCCCAACGCTGCAGGAGGCATGCCAGCGGAGTCGCGCGCTGTTCGGTGCTCCCAGGCAGTTCACCAGTGCCGGTGCCGGCGAGTCGGCCGGTTGACTCCCGCGCAGCCTGCGCTGGGGTGCGGGCGGTGCCGCGGCCGCGGCACCGCGGTCGGCCGGCCCCGGCGCTGGGGAAGCCGGCAGAGAGCCGCGCGCCGCGCCTGCTCGCTGATCGAGCCTGTGCCCGGGGTCGGCCGCGATCGGCTGATCGATCCGGTGGGGGCTTGCCGCCCTCGCCGTTCAGGCCGCGGCGCGGGCCGGTCTCTGCTGTCCTGTCCCGCCTGCTGTCGGCCCGCCCGATCGGGCGGGCCGGGGCTCTGCCGAGCCGCTCGTGCTGCGGCACGGGCCGGGTTGCTGTCCCGCTCGGGGCGGCGTGCTGCCGCCGCGTTCCGACGGCGGCGCCGGGCCGGTTCTGCTGTCCGGCCCGCCTCTGCTCGGGTGCCGGCGGATCCGCGCGCTGTCGGCGCAGTCGGCCGAGTCCGCTGCTGTTCGGCACCCCCGCGGCGGAGCCAGTGCCGGGGCGGCCGAATTCTGCGGCGCTGTTCCAGCGGTGGCGCCGCCCCGCCCGCCCCCGCCCGCCCGGCTGGGTGTCAGGTGCGGGCGGTGCCGCGGAGGCTGTCGTAGACGGCTTTCACCAGGCGCATCGAGCGCATGCCGCCGGACAGCTGGGCGCCGAGGCCGTTGACCACGTAGCCGATCGACAGCCCGTGGTCAGGGTCGGCCAGCCCGATCGAGCCGCCCGACCCGGTGTGGCCGAACGCCGCCGTGGCGGCCCGCGGTACCGGGAAGGTCAGCGAGGGGCGCATGAAGCCGAGGCCGAAGGCGCTGTCCAGCACCATCACCTCGTCCGGCCCCTCGGAACGGAGACTCAGCGCATGCTGCAGCGCCGCCGGTTCGAGGATGCGTCCGGCCAGCAGGTCGCGGTAGAACCCGGCCAGCCCGGTGGCGGTCGCGGTGAGCCCGGCCGCCGGCCAGCCGGCGGACAGGACCGACCGGTTGTTGAACCCGCCGCGCACCCCGCTCATGTCGGGGGAGGAGAACGCCCGGGAGAACAGGCTCTCCGGGTCGCGGGCCGCGCGCTCCATCCGGCTGAGCGGATCCTCGCCGGACGGCGCACCGCCGGACGCGCCATCGCCCCTGCGGCCCGAAGCCGCGGAGTCGCCGCCGGCGCCGCTGCGGGTGAGCCGCGCGGTGCGGTCGAGCACGTCTTCCGGGGCCCCCACCCACAGATCGAGCCCGAGGGGGCCGGCGAACTCGTCGGCCACGTAGGCGCCGACGGAGCGGCCGTCGATCCGCCGGACGATCTCCCCGGCGAGCCAGCCGTAGGTGAACGGGTGGTAGCCGTGGCGGGTCCCCGGCTCCCACGCCGGCGCCTGACGGGCCAGTTGCGCCGCCATGGCCTCCGGGTCGGCGGCTTCGGCGGCGCTGACGCGCCGGTCGAACGCAGGCAGGCCGGCGCGGTGGGACAGCAGGTCGGCGCCTGTCGTGCCGGCCTTGCCGTGCGCGTCGAAGCCCGGCCACCACGCGGCCACCGGACCGTCCAGGTCGAGGCCGTGCTGCCGGGCGACGCGCAGAGCCGCGGCGGCCGTCAGCGCCTTGGTGCAGGAGAACGCGAAGCAGGGCGTGGCCCGCTCCCAGGCCCGGCCGGTTCGGTGGTCGGCCAGGCCGCCCCACAGCTCCACCACCGGCTCCCCGTCCACGAAGACGCTGAACCCGGCGCCGGTCTCCAGGCCGCGCGCGAAGTTGTTCTCGAAGACCCGGCGCACCCGCTCGAACCCGGGCGCGCAGTGGCCCTGCACGGCGGGTTCCGCCGCCGTGCCGTCCCGCTCGCCGCCTGACTCTGCTGCCTCCACGGGCCCTCCTCCGCCAACGGCTCCTCCGGCGCGGCCGGCTGCCGCGCGCCAGGATATGCAGCGCGGCGGAGTGTGCCAGAACAGCGGGGGGCGTGTGCCGGCTCCGCGGTGGACGGCGGCGGCCGGATGCGGACGCCCGCACCACTGGTGGCATCCTTACCGCCCGTTTATCCTTGCTGATCACGTGGGCAGAGAGCGGTCCGATCGAGACGTTCCGGTGACCCGATCCGTCCTCGCAGGTGACCGGGGCCCGGTTGGCTGTACTCCGGGCGGCGCGTCCGCCTCCGCCGCACCGCGGGAGAGGTCTGCCGCCCAGCGGCAGTGCGCCGCGGCGTCCTGCCCGTCGGACCCAGGGGCTGTCCCCCGCCCCTGGGCCCGGCCGGTGTGCCGCCGCACGGTAGGTTCGTTGCCATGGCACTCAGGCACATCGCCCTCTTCACCTGGAATGATGACGCGTCGCCCGGCGAGATCGCCGCAATCGGCGAGGCGCTCTCCGCCCTGCCCGCCGCGATCCCGGAGCTGCGGGCCTACGCGTTCGGCCCGGACGCAGGGGTCTCCGACGGCAACGCCGACTACGCGGTCGTCGCCGACGTCGACGACGCGGAGGCGTTCGCCGCCTACCGCGACCACCCGGACCACCAGGCCGTGCTGGCACGGATCCGCCCGCTGCTCGCAGCCCGCAGCGCGGTCCAGTTCACCCTTCCCTAGGGCGCGCGCCGCGGCCGGCCGGTGCGGTCAGGCGACGGGCACCCCGGCGGCGCGCAGCTCGTCGCTGCCGCGCACGGTGAAGATCCAGTCGCGGAACCGGTCGCGGGCCTGGAGCGCCCCGGCCGGCGCCAGCGCGCGGTCGCCGACCAGGTGGAACCGGTAGCCGTGCGGCGCGAGCAGGGACGACAGCCGCGCAGTGTCAGCGTCCGGCAGGACCTCGCACAGCACGTCCGGCCGATGCCGGGCGAGGAAGTCCTGCCCGTGCGCGAAGACCTCCGCCTCGGTGCCCTCCACATCCACCTTGAGCAGCACCCCGCCCGGACCGGCCGCTCCGGCGAACTCGTCGAGGGCGACGGTGGGCACGGGTACTCCGTCGTCGAACGCCATCTCCGCGGAGTAGAAGCACGGGAGTGCGGCGTCCCCCGAGGCGGCCGGCATCTCCACCGTGCCGCCCGGCGCGCCCACCCCGACGGGGTGGAGCACGGTGCGGTGCAGGACCCGGTTGCGGACGGCGTTCTCGAACAGGCCGGTGAAGACCTCTGGCACCATTTCGAAGGCGTGTGCCCGCAGCTTCGGGTTGACCGCGGTGCCCACCAGTGTGAACAGGCCCGTGTAGGCGCCGATGTCGAGCACGGTGTCCGCGCCGCGGGACAGCGCGGCGAACACCTGCACCGCGAGGTCGTCGGCGGGCCCGGGGCGGCGGCCGCCACCCCAGTACAGCTCCTTGGCGATAACGCAGCGGGAGGGCGCGAGCATCGTGAACCGCGCTCCGCCCGCCGTCCCCTCCACCTCGCGCACCGACGCCGGCGCGGGCAGCCGGCCGGACCGGCGCAGCCCCGGCGCGGCGGCCACCGCGCCGCGCAGGGCCAGGTTCGGCAACCGGTGCTCCAGCACCCGTTTGACGTGCTTCTTCGCGCCGTACCAGCTCTTCCTGCGGCCGTCTGCGGTGGCGCGGTAGTCGAGCGCCCCGGCGTCCGCTCCGGGCTGTGCGGACCGGCCGGAGCCTGGCGGGCCCGCCTCCGCGGCCGGTCCGCCGGTCGTGTGCTGGGCCATAGTCGCTCTCCGTGGCAGCGGGACGGCAGGTCGGTGGTTACCGCGCGGCCGCACCGCAGTGCGGCGCAGCCGGCCCTCAGTCGAGGAGGTCGCCCATCGCCTGGATGGTCGGGCACGGCCAGCGCGCCATGCAGCAGCCGCACCGGCGCGCGGCAGGCGACGGCGCGCTGCTGATCCCGCCGCCGTCGCGCGGCCGGTGCAGCGCGAGGAGGCTGAGGCAGAGCCGGGCGAGCGCCCCGACCTCGGTGCGGGCGTTGGCGTAGAACGCGACGTCGTTGATGCGCAGCAGTCCGCTGTCCCCGGACTGCCGCGGGATGCCGACGGTGTCCGGGCCCCAGGGGAGGGCGCGGTCGGCGCGTTCGCGGACGCCCTCGGCGTAGATCCGCAGCCGCTCGTGCACGTCGAGCTGGTCGTCGGCCGACGCAAACAGGTCGGAGATCGACATCGGTCCCCCTCCCGAATCCCCACCTGGAACTCACCGTATAGGAAGTGTCACAGAGTGTGTCATCGGATGGCGGGGACGGCAGCGGGCCACGCCGCCGCGCCGCCACTCCGACAGTGCGGCGGCGCGGCGGCGTCCTCGATGGTTGGCGGGGAGGGGGCGCGGACCGGCTGCGGACATGGCGAAGGGCGCCGAAGACCAGCGGGTGACCACTGGCCTGGTGCCTGGAGACCGCACTCTCTGCCGGTCTGGACGACCGCGTCCTGCCCGCGCGAACAGAGCGCAACCGCGGACCCGCCCGCCTGCCGGGCCGGCCGGGGTGCGACCGCCACGTGCGCGATGCGGCCGCGGCCCTCCTCGCCGCCTCCCGGAGGCCGGTGCGAGCGGCCCCGGCGGGGCAGGAGCCGCGATGGCCGATGGGCTACACCTGCGCTGCGGCCCTTCCCGGCCACCGCCGAGCGCTCCGAGCTGGGCGCGATCGCCGGCTCCGGCGCGGACAGGTCCCACCGCGCCTTCTCCCGGGGTCCCGCCCCCGCCCACCACCACCGCCGACGGCGCGGACCGCGCCGTCCCGCTCGCCCGTCGAGGGCGTGCCGGGCGGGGCCGCTCCTCCTCCTCGCCTGCTCGGCTGGGGAGAACGCTGCGGGGGCGTGCCAGGGCGCCGCGCAGCAGGGCGGTTGTCCGCCCTAGCCCGCGCGCGCCGGTGCTTCCGGCGCCTGCGGCGCTCGCGGCAGCTGCTGCGGCCCGGGCGGCGCGGCCCCCGGAGGGGGAGGCGGCGGCGCCGCGAAGAAGCCGCTTTCGCGCACTGGGCGGCGCAGCATCCGGTAGAGCGCGACCTGCCCCGCCACCATCAGCGGCAGGAGCGGTGCCACGGCGACGGCGATCAGGACGGCCGAAGGGCCCCCTGCGCCGCCGAGCGGGAGCGGTACCGCCGCGAGTGCGGGCAGCAGCGCCGCGAGCGCGGCCGCCGATGCGTGCCGGGACCGGGCCGGCCCGCCCAGTCCCGCCGTTGCGCCCAGGGCGCCGGCCGCCAGCGCCGCCGCGAGGGCGAGCAGCAGCGGGCGCTCGGCGTCCGGGCCGCCGGGCAGCAGCGCCGCCGC
>NZ_BAAGXT010000086.1:0-8706 GCF_054779695.1 Nocardiopsis coralliicola
GCCGCCGCCGGCCGGGCTCTCCTCCGGAGCGGTGCGGGCGCCTGCGGTGGCGCTGCGGCCGAGCCCGGCGCCCGCGCACCCCGCCGGGCCGAGGGCGGTCCGGACGGGTGTCCGCGCGCGTGGCGGGGCCGGTCCCGCCACGCGGGCCGTCCTGCTCCGCGGCAGGCTGCCCGGTGCGTTTTGTGCTCCGGAACGGAGGTCGGCAGCCGGCCCTCAGCCTTCCGGTCGCGGCTGTCCGGCTGCCCCGCGGCACGGACGGCTTGGGCGGCGCCGGATGGTGACCGGCGGTGGGGGCGCTGCCGCGCGGGGGTGCGCTGCAGCTCCGGACGGCGCAGCGGAAGCTCCCGGTGCCGCGCCGCAGCGGACCGGGAGGCGGTGACGTGCGCGGTCGCCGCCGGCGCCGCCGGCGGACTGCGGCCGGTCCGGCGGGCGCCGGGAGCCGGCGCCGGGGGTGGCCCGCAGCCGGGGCCGGCTCGGGCGAAGGGCGCTCCGCTGCTCCCGCCGCCCTGCGGTCCGGGGCCGGTTGCGGCCGTTGTGCACGGGGTGCGGACGCGGGGCTGACGGCGGGTCCCGCCATCGCGTAGCCTCGGCGCGCACGACCGGCAACCGGCCGGCGGCGGAAAGCGGGCGGGACCCAAAATGCTGTCGATGCTCACCGGGAGCGGCCTTGCGGCCGCCGCCGGGCTCAACGCCTACATCCCGCTGCTCCTGGTCGGCCTGCTCTCCCGCTACACCGAGGTGCTGCCGCTGCCCGCCGCGTGGGCGTGGCTGGAGCACCCGCTCGCCATCGGCGCCTTCGGAGTCCTGTTCGCGCTCGAGTTCTTCGCCGACAAGATCCCCGCGGTGGACACGGTCAACGACGTCGTGCAGACCGTGGTCCGCCCCACCTCCGGCGGCATCACCTTCGGGGCCGGCGCTTCGGCGTTCACCCCCGACCTCGCAGCGGCCTCGGCGGGCGCGGCGGCAGGACCAGCGGGTGCGGCGGCCGAGGCCGGCGGGGGGCAGATCTGGCCGATCGCCGCGGGCGTCTGCATCGCCCTCGTCCTGCACGTGCTGAAGGCGCTCGCCCGCCCCGTCCTCAACGCCGTCAGCTTCGGCGTCGCGGCGCCCGTGGTGAGCGTGCTGGAGGACATCGCGAGTGCGGCGATGGCGGTCTTCGCGATCGCCGTGCCGATCCTCGTCCTCGTCGTGCTGCCGGCGGTCGTCGGGGTCGGCATCTGGGCCGTCCTCCGCCGCCGGCGCCGCCGAGCGGAACGGACCGCAGCCGGGTAGCCGTCCGCGGCCCGGCCCCTTCGGAGCACACCCGCGGGCGGAGGCGGACCGGGGCGGCGGTGCGCGCCGGCGCCTGTGCTGCGCCCTGGCCCGTCCCTCGCGGCGTTCTCCGCAATCGAGGAGGAAAACCCCGCCCTGACTCATTCGCCGACCGTGCGACGGGTGCACCGCCGAGCCCGCTCGCGGTGAACGCCATCCACCCAACACGCACTAGACGGAGACGCGGATACCGCTCCAGCCGGTGCTCTCCCACCGGTCGCCGACGAGGACCAGCGGGTACCAGTCGCGCTCGGAGGGCAGCACGACCGGGTCTTCGGCGTGGCTGGCCCACACGCACCAGCCGCGGCCGACGACGAACGCCGCGGAATGCCGGAGGCCCTCCGGAACTCCGTCCGGCTCGGCCGTCCAGTCGATCTCGACTCCGCGCCGCTCCGCTTCGCGCTGCATCACCTCGCGGTTGTGGGTGGCGGGGGTATGGGTGCGCATGCATCGTCTCCCGGGCAGGCCGCGCTGCAGCCGGGGCACCGCCCCGCGCGCTGCAGCCGGTGCCGCGAGGGATCTGAGGGGACCGCGGGGTGTCCACCGCCTATTGTGCCCGCCTGCGCACCCGCCGCGCACGGCGCCACGGCGGTCGGCCGCACCGCGCACCCGCTCCGGGGCCGAGCTGCAGGTCCGGCGGGCCCGCTGCCCGGCTCAGGCCAGCGGAAGGGTGACGGAGGTGTCCGCGGTATCGACCGCGACCTCGGTCCCCGACGGGTAGCGCTGAGTGAAGCCGTGGTCGGTCGAGATCAGCACCAGGCCGATGCGGTGGCCCTCCTTGAACACGTAGTCCTGGGCCAGCATCTCCCACGAGTAGCGGTACTCGCGGCCCGCCACCACGGGCTGCTGGCGCCACTCCGAGACCCGGTTCCGGGCGTCCAGGTGGCCCCGCGTCACGATCGCGAAGTCGGACTCCTCCGTCACGTGGGTGAGCGGAACGGTGCAGCCCGGGTCGTCCGGGACGCCCGCGCCGTAGCAGACCTCCTCGCCCCCGGCGGCAACACCGCCGGTCGGCCGGGTGTCCGTGCCGTAGTCCACCAGGAGCGCGGTGAGGTGCGGCGATGCGCCGTCCATCGCCGCCCGCACGGCCACCTCGGGAACTCCGCTCAGCCGGGTGTCCTCCGGCAGCGGCCCGGTCCGGTAGACCAGCGCCCCGCCGTTCCCCTCGCCGGGGTCAGCGGCCAGCTCCTCGGCCGTCTCGGTACGGCCCCGGTCGGTGAACCCCTCCACCGCCCCGGGCGGCCGCTGCCGGCCCTCGGTCAGACCGCCGCTGCCGTCCGCACCGCCCGGAACCGCCCCGAGCCGCACGCGCTCGGCGCCCTCGGCCGGCCACTCCTTCTCCGCGCTCCACGCCAGTCCGGCGCCCTCCACTTCGACCGGCGGCGTGTCCGAGCCGCCGCCGATGCCGTACAGCTCGCGGTCGAACCAGGCGTGCAGCCGGTCCAGCCACGCGTCCATGCGCAGCCGCATCGGATCGACGTGGCCGCCCTGGTGCAGCCAGAGCCGGCGCTCGACACCCGTCTCCTCCAGCGCCTCCCAGAGGCGGAGCGCCTGGTCGGTTTTGACGTTGTCGTCGTTGAGGCCGTGCGCGAGGAAGACGCTGGCGCTCACCCCGCCCAGCGCGTCCCGGTAGTCGCGGTCGGCCCAGAAGCGGTTCCGGTCGCCGGTGGCGCGGTCCTGGTCCTCGGTGACGCCGTCGAGCACGCTGCCGCATGCCTCGGCGCCCTCGCGGGTGGTGACGATCTCGGCCAGGACGTCGGCGTCCTCGCCCTGGTAGCCGCCGGGAGCGGTGACGGCGCCACCGCTGCGGTAGTAGTCGTACCAGGACGAGATGGCGCCCTGCGGAACGATGGTGCGCAGTCCTTCCACGCCGGTGGTGGCGGCCGCCATCGGCAGCGTCCCGTTGTAGGAGATGCCGGTCATGGCGACGTCGCCGGTCGACCAGTCGGCCGCGGTGACCGGTTCCCCGCCGGGTGTGCGCCCTTCGGTGCGCCCGTTCAGCCAGTCCACCGCCGCTTCGACGCCCGCCGTCTCGTTGGCGCCGCCGCTGGTGGGGCAGCCGGTCGAGGAGCCGCTGCCGAGACTGTCCAGCTGCGCCACCGCGTAGCCGCGCGGCAGGAAGTAGTTGTCGTAGTAGTTCGGCAGGTGGTCCGGGGTGTCCTGGGCACCCGCCGCGCCGCCCTCCGCCAGCGCGGTGAGGCCGGACCGGCCCGGCCCGCCGCCGCGCGGCGGCACCGTTCCCGCGCCGTCGTCGTCCAGGTCGACCTCGTACATCTCCGGCTCGTGCGTGCCCGCCCAGTAGGGGCTCGGCTCCAGCACCGTGGCCACCTTGACGGCGCCGCCGCTCTCGCCCGGCCGCATCAGCCGCAGCCGGACGGTGTCCGGCTCGCCGTCGCCGTCGCTGTCGGCGCCGGTGGTGATGTCGACCTCTTCGTAGACGGCGTCGGCGTAGTCGAAAACGGGCTGGGTGCGGCCGTCCTGCACGGTGAGGCCGGGCAGGACGTCGGCTGAGGCGGGGGAGCAGAGAGAGGCGGCGGTCACCGCGGCGAGCGCCGCGGCGGTGCCGCCGCGCAGCGCGCCGCGGGCGGTGGAGCTGCGGGCGGGGGCGGCCGAGGGGGATGGTCGCATGGCGCGTCCTTCGCGAGTGCGGGGCCTTCCGCCGGGCTCGGCGGCGGGCTGGACGCTGCCATCAGAACCGACCCGGACCGCCGCGTCCAGAGCCCCCGCCGGGGCCCGGGCCGACCAGCGCCCGAAAGCGGCCATTAGGATGCCGGGGTGGCAGAGAACAGCAGCGCGCAGCGGAACGGGGACCTCGGCGGAGTCCGGCACATCGTCTGGGACTGGAACGGGACGCTCCTGGACGACAACCACGCCAACCTCAGCGCCCTGAACCGGGCCTGCGCCCCCTTCGGCCGCGCGCCCGTCGACCTCGACCACTGGCGGAGCGTCTTCCGGCGCCCCCTGATCGACTGCTACGAGGAGCACCTGGGGCGCGCGCTCCCGGCCGACGCGTGGGCGCGGATCAACGAGGACTACGACACGCACTACCTCGCGGAGCTGCCCTCCTGCCGGCTGGCCGACGGCGTCCCCCGGGTGCTCGACGACTGGTCGGCCCGCGGCGGAACCCAGTCGCTGCTGTCGATGGCCTCGCACGCGCACGTCGTGCCGATGGTGGCCGAGCGCGGGCTGGACGGCCGCTTCACCCGCGTCGACGGGCGCACCTACGACGCACCCGACGACTCCAAGGCCGAGCACCTGGTCGCCCACCTCGGAGCCCAGGGGATCGACCCGGCCACCGTGGTGCTCATCGGCGACATCGACGACGACGCCCGCGCGGCCGAGGGCGCCGGCGCCCGCGCCCTGCTGGTGGCGAGCGGCATGATGAGCCGCAGCCGGCTGGAGGCCACCGGCCACCCCGTCACCGGCAGCCCCGTCGAAGCCCTCGGGTTGCTCGCCGCCGCGCACTGAGCGGCTCTCCGGGCCGGTAGGGCGCTGCGCCGAGGCCCACCCGGCGGCGGCCGGGGGGCCGTCCAGCAGAAAAGGGGCGGTGCCGCGGCACCGCCCCTCCACTCGGCCGCAGCTGCGGCCGCTGCACTCGCTAGCCGAGCACGATCTTGCGCGCGTCGTCGAAGCGGCCCTGGACGTCGGCCCAGTTGACGACGTTCCAGAACGCCTTGACGTAGTCCGCCTTCACGTTCTTGTACTGCAGGTAGAAGGCGTGCTCCCACATGTCGAGCATGAGGAGCGGGTAGGAGCCGGCCGCCAGGTTGCCCTGGTGGTCGTAGAGCTGCTCGATGATGAGCTTCTGGCCGAGCGCGTCCCAGGCGAGGATGGCCCAGCCGGAGCCCTGGACACCGGTGGCGACCGCGGTGAAGTGTGCGCGGAAGGCGTCGAACGAACCGAACTGGTCGTCGATCGCTGCGCCGAGCTCGCCCTCGGGCTTGTCGCCGCCGTCCGGCGACAGGTTCGGCCAGAACACGGTGTGGTTCACGTGGCCGGCGAGGTTGAACGCGAGGTTCTTCTCCAGCATGTTCACGGTGCCGAAGTCGTTCTTCTCGCGGGCCTCGGCCAGCTTCTCCAGCGCCGTGTTGGCGCCGCCCACATACGCCGCGTGGTGCTTGTCGTGGTGGAGCTCCATGATCTGTCCGGAGATCCACGGTTCAAGCGCCGCGTAGTCGTAGGGCAGTTCGGGAAGCGAATAGGGCGCGGACATGAACGCACCTTTCCTCTGACACGTCTGGTGATTGGGCTGTGAGCGATCTCGAACCGCTGATCACGAACCTATCAGCAGCGCCGCTTCCGGCCCGCTGTCGGCCATCCGACAGCGTCCGCCGGGAATACCCCGCGGCGCCCGCCTGTTAGCGGTCCCGCTCGCCGCCCCGCCGGTGCGGAGCGTGCCTCTCTCCCCCTCTTCCCCGCACGCCCGCCGCCACTCCCGAGCGCCCGCCCTACTTCGCCCCGAGATCGGCGAGGAGCAGCCGCAGAATGGCGGGCCGTTCCTCCTCGACGGCTTTGCCCGCCTCCTTCATGGCCGGCGCCAGCCCCTTTGACCAGGGTGAGGAGCCATTCCCGGCGCGGAGTCCAGCGTGCGGGCCGCCGCCGTCGCGCGCGGCGAGCGCCGCCGTGTAGTCGTCCTCGGCCATCCGCCACGGCGCCGTGCCCGGGAGCTCCAGGACGCGCCGCGCGATGTGCAGCCCGCCCCAGTCGAAGTCGCCGTGGTAGCGGACCTCGGCGCCGGCCTCGGACAGCAGCCGCACCCACTGCAGCGCCAGCACCGAGAACTGCCCGGACAGGCAGAGCAGCGGCGCCTGCGCGCCCGCGCTCCGCGCGGCCTCCACCACGTGGGTGTTCTCGCAGGCCCAGACGATCGTGCCCGGGGCGATCAGGGCTCCGTCCCGGGCCGCAGCGCGAGCGCACGCGAGGTCGCCGCCGTCGAGGTGGAGGGCGAGTCCGAGGTCCGCCCGTTCAGCGAGGTGCGCGGCCCAGCGGCCGCCGGAGGCGAAGCGCAGTCCGCGGGCGAGCACCGTGGTCGCCGCCGACGCGTCGCTCACTCCGCACCGCTCCCACAGCGCCTTCTCCTCCTCGCGCGTCGCCGGGTGCGCTGCGCGGTGCGCCAGGGCCGCCGCCCGCAGCACGATGTCGGCCAGCGGCCCGCGGCGGCCGCCGTCCAGTCCGTGCGATCCGGCTGCGGTGTGCTGCGCCAGCTCCACCTTCGCGGTGACCGCGGACGGCGGCAGGGCGGGGTCGAGGTGCATCCGGGCGAGGACGCGGCAGGCGTCCCCGGCAAGGCCGGCGCGCACCTCGGCCTGCTCCGCGCTGACGCCGCGGACCAGCCACTCCAGCCACGCCGGTGCCCACGGGGCGGCGTCCAGACCGTGTTCGGTGAGGGCCGCCGCATAGCCGGACCGCACGCCTGCCACCCGTTCCGCCCGCGCCGCGCCCGCCGGCTGCTTCGGCACCACCGGTCCGCGCCCGTCGCACGCCGCCGTGAGCTCGGGCAGGCCGGTGCCGTAGTCGTCGGCGAGCTTGCGGTGGAGGGCCGCGAGGTCGATACGGACCTCAGCAGCGCCGGCCGGGACGCCGTTGCGCGGCAGCCCCGGCAGCAGCGCGACCCGGCGGTCGGCGTCGACCGGGACGGGCCGCTTCACGCCGCCGCCGGAGTGCAGCCGCTGCCACGTGCCGGGCTTCTCCAGT
Organism: Nocardiopsis coralliicola; assembly: GCF_054779695.1. Lineage (NCBI taxonomy): Bacteria > Bacillati > Actinomycetota > Actinomycetes > Streptosporangiales > Nocardiopsidaceae > Nocardiopsis > Nocardiopsis coralliicola. The sequence goes on from NZ_BAAGXT010000086.1 coordinate 7,006, forward strand.
TCGCTGCGCACCTTCGCCCAGAAGCCGCTCAGCCGGGCGTCGCTGTAGAACCGGAAGACCGACACTGCCATCGTGCCCGGCGGCTCCTGCGCCGGACCCGGTTCCGCGCCGCCCGGCGCGCTCACGCGGCCCGCTCGAAGCCGGTTCCGGTCCAGGTGGTGCGGGCGCAGGCCACGCCCCAGGCGCCCTTGCGCTTGAGGATGTCGTAGATGTGCATCCGGTCGATCTTGGAGGAGACGCCGAAGCCGGACGGCCAGGTGATCGCCCAGTCCATGTCGAGGTCGACCAGCAGCTCCAGCAGGCGGGCGATGGTCGGGTCGTCCAGCCGCTCGAACGCCTCGTCCAGCAGCACCAGCCGGAGCGGCCCCTCCAGGTCGCTGCCGAGCGCGTCGTAGAACGCCGCGCTGGCCGCGAACAGCGTCACGTACGACACCAGCCGCGTCTCGCCGGAGGACAGCTGCCGCACCCGGCGGTCGCGCGGCGCGCCGTCCGGCCCGGTGTCGTGGATGCGCACCCGGTAGGCGAACCAGTCGCGGTAGTCCAGCGCTTCGCCGAGCACTTCGGTGTAGCCGCTGCTGCGGCCCTCCGCGCGGGTGGCGCGGATCCGGTCCATCAGCGCGCGGCGCAGCCGGTCGTTCTCGTCCGGGGTGCGCTGCGCCACCGACTTCTTGGCCAGGCCGAACGCCGACCGCTCTGCCGGGTCGAGGTGCGGCGCCGGCTCCCAGGTCAGCTCGACGCGCACACCCTGGCTGGAGTGCGCGCCCTCCAGCACGTCGTTCATCCGCCGGGTCAGCGCCTCCGCGGCGCGGATCTGCCGGTGCAGCTCCTCGGCGACGTCGCCGAGCAGGAACTCCTCGAAGACCCGCTCCTCGCCGTCGGTCAGGTTCTGCTCGGCGGCCTCCAGCCGCGCCGCGGTCAGCCGCGCGGTGGAGGCAACCGGCGCGGTGCCGGTCTCGTCGCTGACCGCGACGGTGAGCACGTCGGTGCCCTCGGTCCGGTCCATCTGGACGTCGTGCGTGCCGGCCAGCGCGGTCTGCAGAGTCTGGATCCGGGCGATGAGGTCGCGCTCCAGCGCCGCGGCCGAACCGGCGGCCGCCTCCTCGGCGAGCACCCCGTCCAGCGCGGACCGCAGGTCGTCGCGCTCGAACGGCACCTCCAGCAGGCCGGTGGCGGCCTCCCACACGCCGGGCACCTCGGCGGCGTCGGTCAGCGCGTCCTCCGCTTCGGCCAGCACGCCCCCGGCCTCGGCGACGGCGGACTCCGCCTTCCCGGTCCGCTCCTCGGCCCGCACCTTGTCGGTGAGCCGGTCCTCCACCTCGGTCTGCGCCTTGGGCGCCGCGGCGGCCAGCTCGGTGCGCTCCGCGGTCAGGGCGCGCACCCGGGCGCCGACCTCTTCGGCGTCCGCGCCGAGCGAGGAGCGCAGCGTCTCCAGCACCCCGTGCGCCTCGGCGAAGGCGCGGTGCGCCCGCCGGGCCTCCTCCTCGGCCTGCTCGCGGGCCGCGGTGGTGCGTGCCGCGTCGGCCAGCGCCGCATCGAGTGCGGCGAGCGCCTCCGGGTAGTCGGTGCGCAGCAGGGTGCCGAGCCGCTCCAGTTCTGCGGCTGCGGACCGCGCGGGCTCGGCCAGCTCGCGCAGTGCCGGCGCGCCCGCGCCGACGTCGAGGTCGCCGCCGCCGCGCCTGTGCTCGGCGCGCGCCGCCTCCC
>NZ_BAAGXT010000087.1:0-8154 GCF_054779695.1 Nocardiopsis coralliicola
GTGGGCGGCACCGGCCGGCCCGCCCTGCGCGGACTCGAAGCCGCCGTCCGCCGCGCCCGCGTCGCCGCCTACGGCGCCGGCGCACCGCGGTAGCGGCCGCACCGCGCCCGCAGTGCGCCGCCCCCCGGGGGCACCCTGACATCCCGGGCGGATTATCCGGGGAACGCCAGGGTCGGCACCCGATCCGCGGCGGCGCCGCCGCGCGGATACTCGAAGGCATGAACGACACCGCCACCACCGGGCTCCGCGCTTCCGACGCCGACCGCGAGCAGACCGCCGCAGCGCTCGGCGACGCCCTCGCTGACGGGCGGCTGGACCACGACGAATACAGCGAGCGCCTCGACGCCGCCTACGACGCCAAGACCGTCGAGCGGCTCGCCGAGGTCACCGCCGACCTGGGCGGCCCCTCGCCCCGCGGGTCCGCCCCGGGCAGCGCCCTGGCCGTCGACGGCGCATCGGAGAACATCGTGGCGGTCTTCGGCAGCGCCTCCCGGGCCGAGCACTGGTACGTGGAACCGCGCACCAACGCCTCCACACTGTTCGGCGGCGTCACCCTCGACCTGCGCGAGGCGGAGTTCTCCCAGCGCGCGGTCACCGTGCAGTGCGCGATCCTGGCCGGCAGCCTGGAGCTGATCGTGCCCCCGGGGGTGCGCGTCGACGACCGCACCACTACCGCCCTCGGCCACGTGGTCAACGGCGCCGAAACCGCCGGCACCGCCGGAGCCGGGCGCACGGTGGTCCTGACCGGCCTCATCTGCTGCGGCGGCGTGACTGTGGCGCACCGCTGACCTCGTGGCATATTCGTAGCCTGGTTACCGGCCTGCCCACCCGCTCCGACCAAGAAAGGCCCGCCATGGAGCCCGACCCGAACACCCCCGACCCGAGGCCGCACCGCCCGGCGCCGCGCCCCGAGGGTGGTCCGGTTGCGGGCGCGCCTGCGGGCCCCGAAACCTTCCGCGCCTCCGACGCGGACCGCGAAGGGGTCGCCGAGCGGCTCCGCGAGGCCCTCGCCGAAGGCCGGCTCGATCCCGCCGAGCACGAGGAGCGGATCGACCAGCTCTACCGCGCGAAGACCATCGGCCAGCTCGCCGAGATCACCCGCGACCTGCCCGCAGCCGGGGACGCCGGGCGCCCGCTGTCGACCCCCGAAGCCGAGCAGCTTGCTGCCACGGGCCAGGGGCGGGAGAACATCGTCGCGGTGTTCGGCGGCGCCGACCGCAAGGGGCGCTGGCTGGCCGAGCCGCGCACCAACGTGTCCGCGATGTTCGGCGGCGTCTCGCTCGACTTCCGCGAGGCGGTGCTGTCCCAGCGCGAGGTGACGGTGCAGTGCGCGGTCCTGTTCGGCGGGGTCGACCTCATCGTCCCGCCGGGCGTCCGTGTGGTGAACAACACGACCGCCATCTTCGGAGGCACGTCGCTGCACGGCGCGGACTCCGTCGTCGAGCCGTCCGCCCCGGTCATCCGGCTCACCGGGACCTGCCTGTTCGGGGGGATCGACGTCAAGGTCAAGCCGCCGAAGCGGAAGAAGAAGCGCGGGTAGCCGCAGAGTGAACATCGGCGCAGGTGCGCGGCGTCTCCCTGCCCTGCGCCCGCCGCGCCGCAAGGGTGCGAGTACCGTTGATCCCGCGATGAACGATCACACAACGCTTCTGGTCACCGTGACCGGGCGCGACCGCCCCGGCGTGAGCGCGCGGCTCCTCTCGACCCTCTCGGTGTTTCCGGTGTTCCTCGTCGACCTGGACCAGGTTGTCATCGGCGGCCGCCTCGTCCTGGGCGCTCTCCTCGACGTCGACGAGAGCGTGGCGCCGGGCGTGCGCCGCGAGCGCCTCTACGAGGAGGTCCGCGCCGCCGTCGAAAAGACCTCCATCGACCTGGAGATGGAGGCGGAGTTCACGATCGGCGGGACGCGTCCGGACGGCCGCGTGACCGTCCCCAGCGATGAGCGCCTGCACGTGACCGTGCTCGCGGAACCGCTGCGGCCCGGCGCTCTGAGCGCGATCACCTCGGCGGTGGCACGGGTCGGCGCGAACATCGAGCGGGTCGGCCGGCTGGCCGGCTACCCGGTGACGTCGCTGGAGCTGGAGGTGTCCGGCGCCGATCCGGAGGTGCTCCGCGAGGACCTCGCGCGCGAGGCGGCCACCCAGCAGATCGACGTCGCGCTCCAGCCGGCCGGCCTGCACCGGCGCGCGAAGCACCTGATCGTCATGGACGTCGACTCGACCCTGATCCAGGGCGAAGTCATCGAGCTGCTCGCGGAGCACGCCGGCTGCGCCGAGGAGGTCGCCCGCGTCACCGCGGAGGCGATGCGCGGCGAGCTCGACTTCGAGGAGTCGCTGCGGCGCCGGGTGGCGCTGCTGAAGGGGCTGGACGCGTCGGCGCTGGACGAGGTGCGCGAGCGGCTGGTGCTGACGCCGGGCGCCCGGACCCTGGTGCGCACCCTGAAGCGGCTCGGCTACGAGTTCGCCATCGTCTCCGGCGGGTTCACCCAGGTCACCGACGCACTGGTGGACCGGCTCGCGCTCGACTACTCGGCCGCGAACACGCTGGAGATCGCCGACGGCAAGCTCACCGGCGGCCTCGTCGGCCCGATCATCGACCGCAAGGGCAAGGCCACCGCACTGCGGGCGTTCGCGGAGAAGGCGGGCGTGCCGCTGTCGCAGACCGTCGCGATCGGCGACGGCGCCAACGACCTCGACATGCTGAGCACCGCCGGCCTCGGCGTCGCCTTCAACGCCAAGCCCGTCGTGCGCGCCCAGGCGGACACCTCCGTCAGCGTCCCCTACCTCGACTCCATCGTCTACCTCCTCGGGATCTCCCGCGAAGAGGTCGAAGCCGCCGACCGCACGGACTAGGCGCCGCACCCGCCCCGCACCGCGGAGGGGGGTTGCGGCCGCTGAACCGGACGGCCTGCGGCCGGCCGCCCGCCCGTCCTGCGGGCCGCGCGCCGTGCGGTACCGGACTGGGCCGCACGACGACCCGAATTACGCATTCGGGGCACCTCGGCGTGACGGATCGCGTACGCTTCGGCGTTGCCTGGGACGCCACCCCCCACGCGAAGTGAGGCCGTCATGCCCCTCTGCGACCAGGGCGCGAGCGCCGATCCGCGACCCGCATCGCTCATCGCCGCGCTCGAGCGCTGTGTGCGCTCAGCGGGCGACTACCTCTCCGGTGTCCCGGACGTCCCGGTCGTCGGGGCCAGAGACCGCTTCACCCCGGTGACCGACATCGGCGCCTCCGTCGAACGCCATCTGGCCCGCTCGCTGCGCGCCGCCTACCCCGGCTCCGCGGTCGTGGGGCCGGGCGGGCCGGTCGCGGCCGGCACCAACGGGGTGACGTTCTACGCCGACGCGGTCTCCGGAGACGGCAACTTCCTCCGCGGCCTGCCGGTCACCGCCATCTCCGTGGCTGTCGCGGCCAAGGGCCGGCTGGCGGCGGGGTGCGTGCTCGATGTCGACCGGGACGAGTGCTTCATCGGCGGGCCGGGCCTGCCCCTGCGCGCGGGGCACGCGGCGCGCACGCCGGCCACGGCGGCGGCGCCGGCGCCGCTGGTCATCACCGATCTGCCGCGCCCCGGCAGCGCCGACCGGCCCGAGGTGCGCTTCTTCGCCGAACTCCTGGGCGAGGCCGAGATCCGCCGTATCCGCAACCCGTCGCTGGCCCTGGCGTGGGTGGCCTCCGGCCGCGCCGATGCCGCCTGCGGCCTGGGCGCGGCGCCGGCCGAGATCGCTGCGGGCGTGGCGCTGGTCCGCTCCTCCGGCGGCGTGCACGCGCCGATCGGCGATCCGGAGTCCGACCCCTACGGGATCCCGCTGCCCCCCGAGCTCGCGCCGGGCTACGCCGCGTCCGCGCCCAACGCCCGCGCCCGCAGGCTCGGCCGGTCACTGGCGGAGCGCCTCACAGGGCTGGCCGCTGACGGGCGCTGACCTCCAGGGCCGACACGCAGGCCCGCACGACCGGAGTGTCCGCGCCGGCCCGCCACGCCACGCGGACCCGGCGGCGCAGCGCCGGCTCGGTCGCGACGAACCGGACACCGTCCGCGCCGGGGCTGCGCCCCATCTCCGGAACGAGCGCGGCGGCAAGGCCGGCACCGACCAGCGCCAGCTGGGTGGGCATCTCGGTGAGCGCGAAGGTGGTCCGGGGCTCGAATCCGGCGGCGCGGCCTGCTTGGACCAGCGCCTCGTAGGGTTCGGTGCCGGGCAGGCAGGTCGCCCAGTCGGCGTCGGCGAGGTCGCGCAGGCCCACCCGGTCCCGCTGGGCCAGCGGGTGGCTGTCCGGCAGCGCGACCGCGACCTCTTCGTCGACCAGGTCGCGGGCCGCCACTCCGGCCGGGAGGGCGACCGGCCGGGAGGTCCAGCTCTCGATCAGGAGCAGGTCGGCCTCTGCTCGCATCAGCCGGGGGAGCAGGTCGACCACTTCGCCGTCGCGCACTCGGGGTGCGACCCGGGGGTGGTCGGCGCGCAGCCGGGACAGGGCCCCGGCCAGCAGAGTGCGGACCGCGCTGCCCACACCCCCGATGCGCAGCGGCCCCATCACCTCCTCCCCGAGGTCGTCCAGGTCGCTGCGGGCCCGGGCCAGCCGGTGCAGTACCGCGGCGGCGTGATCGGCGAGGACGCGGCCTGCCGGGGTGAGGCGGACGGTGCGGCCGTCCGGCTCCAGCAGCCGGCGGCCCGCCTCCCGCTCCAACTTGGCGAGCTGCTGCGACATCCCCGACGGAGTGACGTGCAGCGCATCGGCCGCTCGGGCAATGGTTCCGTGCTCGGCAACGGCGTTGAGGGCACGGAGGCGATCGATTCCGAACACATCAGCAATGCTACCGATTACTGCCGACAAAACATCGCTTTTATTTCACTGTCGAGATCGGCAGAGTGGAAGGGTGCCAGTCAGCGACACGCGGGGATCCGCCCCCCGCTCTTCAGCCGCGCCCGCCGCCGCGCAGCAGCCCGGCGGCCCGCACCTGCTCGACCGGATCGGCGCGGTCCCGCTCGCGCTGGGCGGGTCCACCAGCACCGCGGCTTCGGGCGCACTCATGAAAGCCTCCGGAGCCGAACCCGCCACGGCGGCGTTCCTCCGCTGCGCACTGGCGCTGCCGGTACTGCTGCCGATGGCGCTGCTGGAACTCCGCCGCGCCGGGCGCCGCCCCGCACGGCACATGCTGACCGACTCCGCCGCCGGTGTGCTGCTGGGCATCGACTTCGTGCTGTGGGCGACAGCGATCCAGGCGGTCGGCGCCGGGGTTGCGACGGTCCTGATCAACATCCAGGTCGTCGTCTTCCCGCTGCTCACGGCTCTGGTCACCGGCGTCCGGCCGGCGCGGTCGTTCATCGCGGCCGTACCGGTCCTCCTGGCGGGGCTGGCCCTGGCAGCCGGGCTCGGCCCCGGAGCCGGTTCGGGCGACGACCCCCTTCTCGGGCTGGCCACCGGCTGCGGCGCCGGAGCGGCCTATGCGGGCTACCTCTTCCTGACCCGGCTGGGCGGCGGCCGGGGGCACGCTGCGACGCCCGTCCTCGTATCAACGGCGACCGCTGCCGCTTCGGCCGCAGCACTCGGCGGCCTGCTCGGCGGCCTCGAATTCGCATCCCTCACCGCGGCCTCCTGGGCGTGGCTCTGCCTGCTGGCCCTGACCGGACAGGTCCTCACCTGGCTGCTGATCGGGGCCGCCCTCCCGCGGTTGGACCCCGGCTCAGCGGCGGCCATCCTGGTGCTGCCGCCCGTGTTCGCCATCGTGATCGGCATGGTCTTCCTCGGCGAGCAGCCCACCCTGCTGCAGGGCGCCGGCTGCGCGCTGGTGGTGCTCACCGTCTGGGCGGCGGAACGCACGGCCCGGCGCGGCGCGCCACAGCCCGAGGGCGATGCCCAGCATGGCGAGCGCGGTCGCCCCGTGGATCCCCAGGGCGGCCGCTGCGGTCCCCCCGCGGGAGAGCACGATGACCGCGTCCCCAGCGGGAACGGCGGAGAAGACGGCAACCAGGACCGCCAGCCCGCGCGCGCTGAGGGCCCCGCACAGGAACAGGCCGAGGCAGGCGAGGGCAACCGCTCCGCAGACCAGGTCCCGGACCCCCTTGGCGTCCAGGTAGGCGGCGGGATCGGCGGTGCCGAAGCCGGCAACCGCAGCCTCGGGCGCAACGAGGAAGCGGATACCGATCACGGCGACGGCCACCCCCACCGCCGCGGTGAGGCCGGAAAGGATTCGTACTCCGGACATGGGTCCACCTCGGAAGAGCGAAAATCTAGCAGCGCTAGGACAATGCCTGGACGCTAGCACGGGCGGGGCCTGGATAGCTAGCGATGCTAGATTCGAGGGATGCCGACAGGGACGCGCAAGGAGCGGGAGCGGGCTGCCCGCCGGGAGCTCATCCTGGCCGAGGCCCGGCGCCTGGCCGAGGCCGAGGGCTGGGAGGCAGTGACGACGCGAAGGCTGTCCCAGCTCATCGAGTACAGCCAGCCGGTCCTCTACGCCCACTTCTCCGGCAAGGGCGCCATCGTGGCCGCGGTCGCGGAGCAGGGGTTCGGGGAGCTCGCCGAGCGCATCCGCGCGGCGCGCGCCGGGGAGGAGCCGACCGGTGCCCCCGCAGCAGCGCGGACCGCTCTGGCGGCGGCAGCGCGGGCCTATCTCGACTTCGCCGCGGACCACCCGGCGCTCTATGGGGCGATGTTCACGATGCCGTCGCAACTGAGCTTCGCCACCGCGGAGACCCCGGCCGCTCTGCGCGAGTCCTTCGCCGAGATCGAAGATCTCGCCGCGCCGTTCGCCGGCCCCGGGGGCGATGCGGCGACCGCCGCGGAAACGCTCTGGGCGGCACTGCACGGACTCGTGTCGCTGAGCCAGGCCGGGCGCCTGCGGACGGCGGCGCGGGACGACCGCATCGCCTATCTGGTGGCGGCCCTCGCGGCCGGCAGCTGACTCCCCTCCGGTCCGACTCCGCCCGGGCCCGGCCGCTCAGGACCAAGGCAAGGACCTGCCTGCCGCCGGACCGGAGGGCACAACGAAAGAGGGGGGACCCGCCAGGGTCCCCCCTCTTCGAAGGAAAGTGCGGCGGCGACCTACTCTCCCACCCTCACCATGAGGGCAGTACCATCGGCGCTGAGAAGCTTAACGACCGGGTTCGGAATGGGACCGGGTGGAGCCTTCTCGCTATGACCACCGCAACTCTGGCCCGCACCGTCACGCGGTGCGGAAGTCGCTGCGTTTTCGCTGGTACCAGCTTAGCACCGGTGGGGGAGTGGTCAAACCAGCGGAACTCCCCGCCTGCGGCCTCAGCCGTCCCCCCGCACGGCCGCGATCCGCTCGACCGCCCCACCGCGGGTCCGCACCCGCTCTTCGACCGTGAATCCGCCGTCCCGGACAGCGGCGTAGGGCCGCCGCAGGAAGTTCTCGCCGCTCTCCGGCTGGAAGCGGTGGGCGCACCACTGCAGCCCGCGAAAGAGCAACCGCAGCGGGGCGGAGGACGGCTGCACGTGGTCGAGCAGCAGAAGCCGTCCTCCCGGCTTGAGGACCCGTCGCATCTCCGCCAGAGCTGCGGCGACGTCCGGCACGGAACAGAGCAGGAGCGCGGCAGCGGCGGTGTCGAAGGACTGGTCCGCGAACGGCAGCCGGCCCACCTCGCCCTGGTGGAGGCGGACCGGCATTCCCAGCCGGTCCGCCCGGTCGCGGGCCCGGGCGAGCATCCGCGGACTCAGGTCGAGACCGACGAGGCGCGTTCCGGCGGGGTAGTGCGGAAGGTTCAGGCCGCTGCCGATACCGACCTCGAGGACATCCCCGCGGGCCCGTTCACACATCCATCGCCGGCCGTCGACGAAGAACCAGCCGTCGAGCTTGGCCATCCCCCGGTCGTAGTCGGCTCCGTGCTGGTCCCAGTAGCGGCGGTGCGCGGCAATCACTGCATCGTCGTGCCCGTCATCCATGGCTGCCCTCCCGGTGAGCGCCGGGCAGCACGTGGCCGGCCGCGCCGCCGGCCACTGAGCGCCCTGGGTGCGACGGTAGACCTCCGACCGGCGGAGGGGAAGGCAGCAGAGCCCCGTCGGGAGAGCGGGTCCGGCACCCTCAACCCGCCAACCCGCGAACGCGGCTGAATTGCCATTCACATGTTCACAAGTGTGGGCAAAAAAGAAGGGAGGAGCCAGAGAACCAAAAGCCCTCCAACCCCTCCCCACCAC
>NZ_BAAGXT010000088.1:0-7744 GCF_054779695.1 Nocardiopsis coralliicola
CTGCAGCGCCCGGCCGGGGACACCGGCGCGGGCGGCCGCGGCGCGCAGGAGCGCTTCGGCGCCCGCCCCGTCCGGGCCGACCCCCGGCGCGGTGCCGCCGTCCGCCCAGACCGGGGCGGCACCGGCGGCCCCCGCCCCTCCGAGGTCGGCCGGCGCGGCATCGGTCAGCGGGTCGCCCCAGGCCAGCGGCCAGGGCGGCGGCCCTGCGGAGGCGGGCACGGTGAACCGGCCGCCGGCGCCGGCGGCCCGGCGGAGGCGGTCGAACTCCTCGGCGGGCGGGCCCAGCGGCGCAGCTGCGGCGCCCTGTTCCAGCAGGGCGGCCAGTTCCGCGGCGCCGGGGGCGGCCGAGCCGCCCGTAGCGGCCGCCTCCTCGGCAAGCTGCTCCTCCAAGGCGATGAGGTCGCTCTCGGCACGGGTCAGCAGCGTGCCGGGGGCGGTCTCGGTGTCTAGTCCGTACCAGAGCGCGGCGGCGTGCACCCGGCCGCCGAGGCGCGGGTCGGCCACCGCGGTGGGCGCGGCGGCATCCAGCCAGGCCGCATAGCCCTGGAGCGCGCGCACCGCCTCCGCCGCGTCCCCGGCCCCTCCCCCGCCACCGGCGGCTTCCGCATCCCGCTCGGCGGCTTCGAGCGCGCGGGCGAGGGCGCGGGCCCGCCCTGCGGCGGCCTCGGTGTGCACGCGCGGCATGCCGGGGCCGGCGTCCAGACGGGCGCGGGCGCCGGCGAGGGCGTCGGGCAGCTGCGCGGCGGCGGCCCGCAGCACGGCCGCTCCGGCGGCGGTGGACGGCGGTGCGGGCAGCGCCTCGAGCGGGTCCCAGTCGAAGGGCCGGAGCTCCGCGGTGCGCCACATCCGGGCGCCGACCCGGGTGCGCAGCATCTCCAGATCGGTGATCGCGTCCGGCGGCAGCATCGTGTCGTCGATCTCGTCCAGCGCCCCGAGCGCGTCGGACAGCAGCGCGATGCGCTCGGCATCGGCGCCGGCCTCCGCTCCGGCAGCCGGAGCACCGGGGGCGCCGTCGGCCGCCTGGGGGCCGTCGAAGGCTTCGGCGAGGATGCCGCGGGCGACCTTTCGGAACCGGTCGGTCATGGCGTTGGCGCCCGGGTCGCCGTCGGCGCCGCCCGGGTGGGGAAGGGAGCTCACCCGTTCAATGGTGCCGTGCCGCGGCCCGCTGCGCATCCCGCCGGCGCGCCCTGTCCACAGGCCCGGGCGTCGGCGATGATGGCGGGGAGGACGGGTTCCCGGCCGCACCGGGCGGTGCGCCCGCGGAGCACGGCCGGACATCCATCGGCGGCAGGAGGCAGGCGTGGACGGCACGGAAGCGAGCGGTCCCGGCGGAGCGGCGCCGGGGTGGGAGGGCGCCCCTGTCCGGCCGCCCGGCGGGGCGGAGTGGCAGCTCACCGATCTGAGCCACCCGGTGGGGCCCGAGACGCAGATGTACCCGGGAGACGCGCCGCCGGCGGTCTCGCCCTGCCACACCATCGCGGAGGACGGCTACGCGTCGGTGCGGGTGGAGCTGGCGTCGCACACCGGCACGCACGCCGACGCGCCCTGCCATTTCGTGCCGGGCGGCGCGCGCCTGGACGAGCTGCCGCTCACCCTGTTCACGGGTCCGGCGGTGGTGGTGGACGCAACGGGTGCGGCGCCGCGCAGCGCGATCGGCCCCGAGGTGCTGGAACCGCACCGCGGCGCGCTCGGCCCGGGCGCGGTGGTACTGGTCCGCACGGGCTGGGACGCCCACTACGGCACCGAGCGCTACTACGACCACCCGTATCTGGCCGCGGAGACGGCGCAGCGGCTGGTGGCGTCCGGCGTGCGCACGGTGGGGGTGGACACGCTGAGTCCGGACGCGACGCCGTATGGTGGCGCGCCGGGCGGAGCGTTCGCGGCGCACCATGCCGTGCTGGGGGCGGGCGGCACCATTGTGGAGAACCTGTGCCGCCTCGACCGCATCACGCCGGGCGCGGTGTTCTGCGCCTTTCCGCTCCGGCTGGTGTCGGGCGACGGCGCACCGGTCCGCGCAGTCGCGTGGACCCGGCCGTGAGGGGCCGGCGCGCTGACCGGATGCCTCCTAACGCCAGGACCCCTGGCCGCCGGTCGAGGTGGTCTGGCCGGCCGAGCGGTCCCCCACGGTGATGGCGTGCTCCACCAGGGTGATGAGCGTGGCTTTGGTGGAGGCGCGGTCGCGCGCGTCCACCGACACGATGGGGATCTCCGGGCTGAGGGTGAGCGCGTCGCGCACCTCTTCGGCGGCGTGCGGGTAGTAGCCGTCGAAGCCGTTGATCGCGACGACGAAGGGCAGCCGCGCCTCTTCGAAGTAGTCGATCGCCGGGAAGCAGTCGGCGAGCCGCCGAGTGTCGACCAGCACGACCGCGCCGATGGCGCCCTTCACCAGGTCGTCCCACATGAACCAGAAGCGGTGCTGGCCGGGGGTGCCGAACAGGTAGAGGATCAGGTCGGAGTCGAGCGAGACGCGGCCGAAGTCCATCGCGACCGTGGTCGTCTGCTTGTCCGGCGTCTTGGCGAGGTCGTCCACACCCACGCTGGCGCTGGTCATCACGGCTTCGGTGGTCAGCGGCACGATCTCGGAGACCGAGCCGACGAACGTGGTCTTCCCGACGCCGAAACCACCGGCGACGACGATCTTGACCGACGTCATCGCGCTCGCCGCAGCACCGCCCTCGTCGGCCGGGCTAGAGCTTGCGAAGTCCACTGAGCACCCTTTCAAGCAGGTTGGTGTTGGGGCGGCTGTCGGAGTCGAGCGACGAGCGGATCTGCACGAGCCCCTGCTCGGACATGTCGGCCACGAGGACGCGGGCGACGCCGAGCGGGATCCGCAGCAGCGCGCTCACCTCGGCCACCGAGCGCCACTCCCGGCACAGGTCGCTGATCGCCTGGCACTCCGGGGTCAGGGTCCCCATCTCGGCGCGCGCCGTTGCGGTCGCCGAGATGAGGGCCTCCAGCGGCAGCTGGGCCTTCGGCTTGGTCCTCCCCCGCGTGACAGCGTAGGGCCGCACCAGCGAGCTGGGGGCGCCGTTCCGGTCTGCGGCATCGGACGGTCGAACGGTCGGGCGGCGCTCGGACGGGGGGAGCTCAGCGCCGCCCTGCGGCCGGGGCGGGGGCGGCTGCCCCTGCCCGAACCACGAGGCGCTCCCGGCATCTCTGCTGTGAGGTGCCACCACTTTCCTCCTGTCGGTCACGGATCAGGCGTTGTGGTGGATCAGTGCATCTCCGTGGTGCGGGACGCGGGGGTGAGTGCCCTGCCGGCGCGCTCCACCAGCAGGGTCATCTCGTAGGCCACCAGGCCGAGGTCGCATTCCGCGGCGGCGAGCACCGCGAGGCAGGAACCGTCGCTGATGGCCATGATGAGCATCAGCCCCCGCTCCATCTCGACCACGGTCTGGGCGACGGCGCCGCCTTCGAAGACGCGGGCGGCGCCCTGGGTGAGGCTGGAGAGCCCGGAGGCGATGGCGGCGAGCTGGTCGGCCCGGTCGGCGGGGAAGCCGGCGGAGGACGCGAGCGGCAGGCCGTCCGAGGAGACGACGATGGCGTGCGCGACGTCGGGAACCCGGTTGGCAAAGTCAGTGATCAGCCAGTTCAGTTCGTTGACCGGTTGATTCATCGCCTGCGCTCCTCTTCATCCCGGACCATTCCCCGGCGGGGGTGCCGGCTGGTCTGGGAGCTCGTCCGTAGTGACTCTATGGTGCTGTACGTCGCTGGAAGTACGGTTGGTGCCATTTCATCGCACATCCGTGATGTTCGGCGGTTCCGCGCGGTGACGAACACTACCGGTCTCCGTCTCCGCGCTCACCCGGGGCTCCTCGGCGGTACTCCCCGGTGTTCTGGGAGCGGCCGTCGCGGACGCCCTTCTGGAACCCGCTGAAGCGGTTGCGGACCTGGTCGGCCGAACGGCTCCGGATGGTGCCGGGGTTGTTCGCTTCGGGGCGCGGCGCAGTTCCGGGCACCAGGTTCGCCTTCGGCACGCGTTTCGGCAACCCCGACTCGGTCAGCCCGCCCGCGATCGGCTCGGCGGCGCTGCGCGCGGCCTGCCAGCCGCGGTCGGCGTCGGAGTGCCAGCCGTCCTCGGAGTCGGACCGCGCCGGCGGGGCCGGGGCGGCCGGGGGCTGGGCCGGCCCTGCCGGGCGGCGCGCCGCGGGCCCTGCCTGGCTCCGGGGCGGCTGCGGGGCCGGTGCGGGCGGGGCGCTGGGCGCCGGCGCCGGGGTGGCCGCGATGGGGCCGGTCTCCGGGCCGCCGGTGCGGCGCTTGAACCAGTTGGACTCAATGGCGTCGAAGATCGGCAGCGCCTCCGATCCGCTCTCCGGCGACGGCGGGACGACGGTCTCCTGGCCGGCGGCGGGGCCGCGGCCGTAGCGGCGGGACAGGTAGGCAGTGGATCCGTAGCCTTCGCGCGGCTCCTGCCACCACTGCCCGGTGTCCCGCTCGGACGGCGTGCCGGGCGCTGCGCGGTCCGCGTCGAACGCGTGCGGCGCGCTCCCGGCGGAGCCGTTCACCGCGCCGTTGGCGGCGCCGTCCGCAGCACCGTTCGCAGCGCCGTTCACCCAGCCCGCTGCGTCGTGGCCGCTGCGGTACTCGGGGTAGGCGTCGGCGCTGTATCCGGGCGCCTCTCCGTACCCGGAGCGCTCCGGGAACTCCGGCGGCGCCGGCGGCTCGGCCACCGGCATCGGGCCGGTCTGGCGCGGGTCGAACAGCGAGCCGGCGGAGCGGCTCTGGTCGCTCGGTTCGGCGTCCTTGCCCCACAGGTCCTCGCCGCTGGGCGGGTGCTCGTCGGCGGGCAGCGCCGGGAAGGAGCCGGTGGAGGCCGTGCGGTTGTTGCCGGGGCGCCGCTTGGGCAGCTTCTCCGCCGAGGGCCCGGAGTAGGCGCCGCGGCCCCAGCCGTCGTCCGGCTCGCTGGGCGCCGGGGACTGCGCGAAGGCCTCCTCGGCCTGGGCGAAGGTGTCCGGCACCGCGCCGCCGCGGTCCGGCTCGACCGGCGTGATGAGCAGGTCGGCGGGGAACTCGGCGACGGCGGTGATGCCGCCGTTGCGCGCCTCGGCCAGGCGGACTCGGATACCGTGCCGGGCGGCCAGCCGGCTGACCACGAACAGGCCCATCCGGCGGGAGACCGCCACGTCGATCATCGGCGGCTCGGCGAGCCGGCCGTTGACGGCCTCGATCTCCTCCGGCGGCATGCCGATTCCGGAGTCGGTGACCTCGACGACCGCGCCCCCGCTGTCGGCGATACGCGCGGTGACCGAGACCTGGGAGTCGTGCGAGGAGAACGAGGTCGCGTTCTCCACCAGCTCGGCCACGAGGTGGATGACGTCGTTGACCGGGCGGCCCAGCACCGACACGTCGGAGGGGGCGCGCACGTTGACCCGGTCGTACTGCTCGACCTCGGACACCGCGCCGCGCAGCACGTCGACCAGCGGCACCGGCTGCGCCCACTTGCGGGTGTTGTCCTGGCCGGAGAGGACCAGGAGGTTCTCCGCGTTGCGGCGCATGCGGGTGGCGAGGTGGTCGAGCTGGAAGAGGTCGCCGAGCCGGTCGGAGTCCTGCTCGCTCTGCTCCAGGCCGTCGATGAGCCGCAGCTGCCGCTCGACCAGGGTCTGGCTGCGCCGGGAGAGGTTGACGAACATCGCGTTGACGTTGGCGCGCAGCGCGGCCTCTTCGGCCGCCAGCCGCATCGCGACCCGGTGCACCTCGTCGAAGGAGAGGGCGACCTGGTTGATCTCGTCGCGGGTGCCGACCTCGATCGGGAGGACCTCGACCTGGTCCGGCGTGGTGGTGGTGTCCTTCATCCGCTCGATGGACTCGGGCAGGTCGCGGCCTGCGACGCGGAGCGCGCCCTCGCGCAGCTGGCGCAGCGGGCTGAGCAGCGAGCGGACCACCATCAGGGTCATCGATCCGGTGAGGCCGAGGATGGCCAGCACCAGCGCGGAGTCGAGCAGCGAGCGCAGCAGTGCGGCCTGGCTCAGGTCGCCGGCCTCCTCGGTGACCAGGCCGGCCATCTTGACGTCGCTCTCGTGCGCGCGGGCCATCGCCTCGTCGGCGACCTTGGAGTAGCCGGCGGCGGAGTTGATGCCCTCGCGGTCGTTGAGGCGGCTGCCGGACTCCAGCCGCAGCAGCACCCGCTGGCGGACGGTGGCCATCTGCGAGACCTCGAGCCCGGTGAAGGTGGACTCGTGCATCTGGCGCTGGTCGGGCGTTGCGCTGGCGACGAAGTTCTGCGTCTCGTTCTCGTACCGCGAGCGGGTGTTGAGGACGGCCTCCTCGACGCCGGTCGACATGGCGCCGCGGGACAGGCCGTGCACGATCAGCGCCGACTCGAAGGAGAGGTGCTCGCGCGCCCGGTTGAGTGCCGTCATCGCGCGGACGCTCTCCTGCAGCCGCGCGTCGTCGGTGCCCTGCCCGGTGGTCTGGCTGAAGTCGTTCAGCGCGTTGATGACCTGGCGGTACTTGGTGGCCGCCGGCAGCACGGTGAGCGGGGAGGACTGGACCTCGTCGCGGATGGCGTCCAGCCCGTCGAGGGCGCCGTTCATCCGCTCGCGCCGCTCTTCGGCGACGCCGCCGAGGTCGCCGAGCGAGGCGATGCTGTCCTCGACGGTGGACTGGGCGCGCTTGGTGGCCTGGATCTGGTCCTGGTAGTCCTTGTGCAGCGTGTCGGAGCGGCGCTCCGGCTGCTTGTTGTCGGCGATATAGGCCGCTGCGGCCGCGCGCTCACCGCCCAGCTCGTGGGTCAGGGTGACGATGTCCTGGCCGAGGGTCGCCATCTCCTGGATGCGGCTGTGCGTGAGGGTGTCGACGACGTTGGTGCCCAGCCGCAGCCCGCCGAGGGCGAGCGCGGCGGCCGTCGGGATCGCGACCAGCGCGAGGAGGCGGGTGCGCACCCGCCAGTTCCTCGGCGACCAGGACCGCTTACCGTCCTCGGATGCGTCCGGAGGACCCTCCTGCGGCTCGTCCTTGGGGGCGTCGCCTTCGGTTCTCGCCGCACGTGGAGACACGGACCCTCGCAACCTTTCGTTCACCGCCTCGGGGTGATGGACATGCCCCCCAATAGGCAGCAGCACGGGCCTGGAGCACCGGGGAGGCGCGCGGAGGAAGGGCCTCGGTGGAGGGGGCTTTCCGCGCCGATACCGCCTGCTGAGGGGAAGAGGCGTCGTGCCCCAAAACCTGAAATGGGGCACTTGGAGAGCACAGCGTACCAATCCGGCCGTCCGGGGCGCGTCCCCCCGATGGGATCGAAATCCCTCGCGCCGCTGGGCCTTCGCACCGGAGGTATGCGGCGGGCACCGCCAGGGCCCGGCGATTCAGCTGGCCAGCACGGCGAAATCGGT
Source organism: Nocardiopsis coralliicola (assembly GCF_054779695.1). Lineage (NCBI taxonomy): Bacteria > Bacillati > Actinomycetota > Actinomycetes > Streptosporangiales > Nocardiopsidaceae > Nocardiopsis > Nocardiopsis coralliicola. Next base: position 7,329 of record NZ_BAAGXT010000088.1, read on the forward strand.
ACACACCCACCCGTCGATAACTATTCGAACACACCCGAAAAACATGTGAACCCGTAGTCATGCAGTGACATTCTGTGACCGACAGGCGGTCCGGGCCACCCCGGGTGGCGTTCGAGGACTGGTCGCGCGACGAGGGGAGCAACCGGTGGAGAAGCCGCGCAGACGGTTGGCGGTGGCGGGGGTACTGGCGGCGTGCACCGCGGTGTGCGCGCCCGCCGCGGCGGCACCGGCCGCCGCCGATGACGCTGCGTCGCTGCGGGCGCGGATCGCCGAGGTCCGCGCCGACGTCGACGAGCTGCACGCCGCCGGGGCCGACGCGGTGGACCGGTACTACGCCGAGGCCGACCGGCTGGCCGCCGCCGAAGACGCGCTGGCCGCCGCCGACCGGGCGGCCGACCGGGCGGCCGCGGCCGGCG
>NZ_BAAGXT010000089.1:0-4533 GCF_054779695.1 Nocardiopsis coralliicola
GGACGCGGACGACGCAGCGCTGCCGGACTGCGCCGCGGCCGCCGCCGAGCCGCAGGAGGAGCCTCCCGCAGGCGCGGCTGCCGGCGCGGGCGCGGCTGGACACTCCGCGGCGGCCGCCCCGCCCGGAGCCGGCGAGCCCCTCCCGGCCGATGCGGAGAGCGCGGCGGCGGGGGGACTGGACCGGCTGCGGCTGTACTCCTACCTCACGGCGCCGGAGCGGCGGACCTACCTGGCCGTCATGCGGCTGTTCACCGGCACGCTCCTCGCCGACCTCGGTGCGGGCGAGGTCGCCGCCGGGCTCGCCGAGGCCGAACGGCGCGGCGCGATCGACCCCGGCGAGTCCCGCACCGAGACGGTCGCCGACCGGCTGGAGGCGCTCGCCCGCTGGGGCAACCTCGTACCGGGGCGGCGCGAGCCGGCGGCGACCATCGCCGAGTTCACCCGCAGCCGCGTCCGCTACCAGGTGTCCAAGCTGGCCGTACGCGTCCAGCGCGACGTGGACGGCCTGCTGGAGGTCGCCGACGGGGCCCGCGAGGTCTCCCGGGAGCTGCTGCCGGCGATCGCCGAAGGGCTGGACGCCGTCGCCGCGGCCCTCGGCCGGCGCGACACCGACACCCTCGCCCGCGCGGTCACCACGCTCTTCCTGCAGCACGGCGAGTTCGCGGCGGCGGTCCGCGACTTCTACGCCTACCTGGGCTCGGTCATCGCCCGCTACGACCTGGCGCCGGACGAGGCGGCCGGATTCAAGCACATGCTGCTGGAGTACGTCGATCTGATCGCCCAGGATGTGCTGCGGCACGCGGAGGGCATCGCCGACCGGCTTGCCGCGCTGGAGCCGCAGCTGCCGGCGCTGCTCGCGCTGATCGACGCCGGACCGGACACGCCGGCGCTGGCTGCGGCAGGCGCCGCCGGCCGCGACGCGGTCGCGCCGGGGCAGACGGCGCTCATGGAGCGCGCCCCCGGGCGCGCCGCCGCCGACTGGGCGGGCCTGTCCGGCTGGTTCGTGGGCCGCCCGGGCCGGCCGAGCGAGGTCGACGCGCTGCGCGAGGCCACCAGTCGCGCGATCTCCGCCCTGCTGGGCACGGTCAAGCGGTTCACCGGCTCCGGCGGCGTCGACCCGGGGCGCCGCCGGGACCTGCTGGACCTGGCCGCCCGGTTCGACGGCGCCGATCCGGGCGCCGCACACGACCTGTATGCGGCATCGTTCGGGCTCTATCCGAGCCGCCACCTTGGCCTCGCGGTCGACGGCGCCGCCGAGGCACCGTCGCTGGACTGGGCCGAGGCCGCCGGCGCCGAGGTGGAGGTGAACGTGCGGTCCAAGGGCGAGCGCGCAGCGTCCGGCCCGGTGCCGCGGCTCGGCGACGACCCGCTCGGGCGCGCGGCGCTGCTCGAAGAGGAGGCGCAGCGGGCGCAGCGGCGCGCGGCTGCGGTGCGCGAACTCGCCGCGGCAGCCGGCGACCTGCGGGGCGCGCGGCTGTCCGCCGACGCGCTCGGGCTGTTCTGCGAACTGCTCACGCTGGCCGGCGCTTCGCGGGACACCCCCGCCGAGTCGGGCACCGCCGCCGACCCGGTGTCCGGGCTGACGCTGGCGGTCCGGCCGAGCCCGGGGACCGGGCGCATCGGATCCGTCTTCGGCACGCTGGAGCTGCACGGTTCCGACGTCGAGCTGACCGTCGCCGGGGAGGCCGGGTGAGGAACCGCAGGGAGCCCGCGGGGCCGGAGGCCGCCGCCCTCGAAGGGCTGGACGCGATCGAGGCCGCGCAGGTGCGGCGCTGCGCGCGGGTGCTGCTGCGCCGGCCGCTGCTGCGCGCCGACGGGCCGGACGGCGACGCGCTGCCGGCGGTGCGCCGCTATGCCGACCGGCTGCGCTCGCTGTTCGCCGGCTATCTCGGCTACCGGCTGGCGGTCGAGCCGGGTTTCGCGCGGCTGTACAAGTCGGGCGGCGCGCCGGACGGGCAGCGCGGTGCGCACAAGGCGACCGGCGCACCGTTCACCCCGCGGGCCTACGCCTACCTGGCGCTGGTGCTGGCGTCGCTGACCGGGTCGGGCGGGCAGGTGCTGCTGTCCGGCCTGGTGGGCGAGGTGCGCGCGGCCGGCGCCGAGGCGGGGCTGCGGCTGGGCACCGGCATCGTCGACCGGCGGGCCCTCGTCGCGGCGCTGCGCCATCTGATCGGCCTCGGCGTACTGGCCGAGACCGACGGCAGTGTCGCGCCCTGGGCCGACGACGCCGGGCGGGAGGCGCTGCTCACCGTCGACGTTGAGCTGCTCGGCCACCTGGTCGCGGCGCCCGGGCGGACCGGCACGGGAGAAGGGCACCGCGGCGCCGAGGACGAGCGCCACCGGCTGCGCCGGCGCATCGTCGAGGACCCGGTGGTGCTCGCCGCCGACCTCACCGACGGGCAGCGGGAACTGCTGCGCACCCGGGCCCGGGCCGAGGCGGAGCTGCTGGAGGACCTGTTCGGGCTGCAGCTGGAGGTCCGCGCGCAGGGCGTGCTGGCCGTCGACCCGGAGGGCTACCTGACCGACCGGCACTTCCCCGGCCACGGCACCGTGGCCCGGATCGCGCTGCTGGCGGCCGCGGAGCTGTCCGCGGAAGGCGGCGGCGCGGCAGACGGCGGAGGCGCCGGCGCTGAGGACGCCGAGGATGGCCGGATCCGGGTGGGCGCGGCGCAGCTGCGCGAGGTGGCCACCGGGATCGCGGCGCGCTACCCGCGCGCCTGGTCGAAGGAGGCGGTCCGCGATCCGGAGCGGCTCGCCGAGGCCGTCGCCGGCGAGCTGGCCCGCGCCGGGCTGGCCCGCCCGGACGCGGACGGCCTGCGGCTCTCCCCCGCGGCGGCCCGCTACCGCCCCCGCCCCGACGGCGACCCCGAACCGGAAGCCGACGGGCCCGACACCGGAAGCGAGCCTCCCCCGCCGGAGCCGCACGCCGGCCAGGAGTCGCTCTTCGCCGCCTTCTCCCCCGCCGGGCCGGCTACCGGGGAGCAGCCCAGCGGAACAGGGGCTTCTGCTGCGGACGGCCCCGGCGAGCATGCGGCCGGCCCCGGTGAGCGCCGCCCGGACTCTTCGGCCGGAGACGGGCACGCAGACCTGTTCACCCCGCCGCCCGGCGCCGGCACCAGGGCCCCCTCGAACCGCCTCTCCGACCCTCCCGCCGGCGCGGCGGGCAGTGTCAGCGCCCCAGGACCGGGCGCCGGCCCGCCGGAGCCCGAGCCGTGAGCCGGCCGCACCGAACCGACCCACCCGATGCTGCGAGGAACACCGTGACCACCCCCGAGCCGACCGCGGACGGCACCCGCGCCCCTGCCTCCTCTCTGCCCGCCGGCGCGGACGCGCCGGACGGCGCAGCGGCGCCGGGGCGGTGGCGGCTGCACCGCGGCGGGGTCGTCAACATCTGGCAGTACACCGACGAGGAGTTCGACCTGTCCGGCGGGCGGGTCATCTTCAAGGGCACCAACGGGTCGGGCAAGTCGCGCACCCTGGAGCTGCTGCTGCCGCTCTGCCTCGACGGCGACCTGCGCGCCATGGGCTGCAAGGGGTTCGACACCGTCAGCATGAGCCGGCTCATGCTGGACGACTACACCGAGGGCACCATCCGGCTCGGCTACGCCTGGATCGAGCTGCGCCGGGTACTGGCCGACGGCACCGAGGACTTCTGCACCTGCGGCGTCGGGGTCAAGGCGAGCGCCTCGGGCCGCCAGATCAGCGACTCGTGGCGGTTCATCACGCCGCTGCGGGTCAACAAGGACTTCCCGCTGGTCGAGCAGGACCGGCCGATCACCGCCGCGCGGCTGCGCGAGCACCTCGGCGAGGACGCGGTGCCCGCGACCGCGGACGCCTTCCAGCAGCGGGTGGCCGCGACCGTGTACGGGATCAGCGGCGGCGGCCGCTACCCCGACCTGCTCCACCTGCAGCGCACGCTGCGCAACCCCGACATCGGCCTCAAGGTGCTGCAGGGCCAGCTGGAGCAGCTGCTCTCCGACGCGCTGCCGCCGGTGGACTCCGAGGTGATCGCGCGGACCGCGGCCGGACTGGACAACCTGGAGGGCGTGCGGCGCAACGTCGCCGGGCTGCGCCGCGCCGACCAGGCGCTGCAGGAGTTCCTGCAGTCCTACCGCGGCTATGCGCGCGGCGTCCTCGCCGACCGCACCGCCCGGCTGGCGAAGGCGGAGAAGTCCGCGGGGCGGGCCGGCACCGCGCTGGAGCGGCGGCGCGCCGAGCAGGCCGAGGCCGAGGAGGCGCACCGCACCGCGTCCGCCGAGCGGGACCGGACCGCCGACCGGCGCGAAGCCCTGCAGGGCGAGCTGGAGGCGCTCAAGGCATCGCCCGCCTACGGCGCGCTGGGCGACCTGGAGGACCGCGAGTCGGCGGTCGGCGCCGAGCGGATGCGCGCCGAAGCGGCCCTGCGCACCGCCGCCGACCAGCGCACCGCCGAGGAGCACGGCCTCGGCGCCGTCCAGCGGGCCGCCGCGCTGCCGGCCCGGCTGGGCACCGCGGCGGCCGACGGAGCAGCGGCGCTGCACGCCCCGCTCACCG
>NZ_BAAGXT010000090.1:1318-4517 GCF_054779695.1 Nocardiopsis coralliicola
AGTGTGCGGGTTGTCGGCGGGTGTGTGGCGTGGGTTTTTGATTCGTGGATAGTGTGCGCGAGCATCTTGTATCTGTGGTGGTCAAGTGAGTGTGGCATACGGTGGATGCCTTGGCACCAGGCGCCGATGAAGGACGTGGGAGGCCGCGATAGTCCGTGGGGAGCTGTCAACCGAGCGTTGATCCGCGGGTGTCCGAATGGGGGAACCCAGCCCGAGTGATGTCGGGTTGCCGCTGTCTGAATGTATAGGGCAGTTGGTGGCAACGCGGGGAAGTGAAACATCTCAGTACCCGCAGGAAGAGTAAACAACAGTGATTCCCTGAGTAGTGGTGAGCGAACGGGGAAGAGGCTAAACCGTGCGCGTGTGAGAGACGGCAGTCGTTGCGTGTGCGGGGTTGTGGGGTGTGTCTGTTCTCGGTCTGCCGGCCGGGTGCGCGTTGTGGTTTTCTGAGTCGAATCCGTTGGGATGCGGTACCGGAGTGGGTGAGAGTCCCGTAGGCGGTAGGGAGATCATGCGTGTTGGATGCGTCCCCGAGTAGCGCGGAGCCCGTGAAATTCCGTGTGAATCTGGCAGGACCACCTGCTAAGCCAAAATACGTCCTGGTGACCGATAGTGCACAAGTACCGTGAGGGAAAGGTGAAAAGTGCCCCGGTGAGGGGTCGTGAAATAGTACCTGAAACCGTGTGCTGTCAAGCCGTCAGAGCTCCTTTGTTGGGTGATGGCGTGCCTTTTGAAGAATGAGCCTGCGAGTTATGGTGCGTGGCGAGGTTAACCCGGGTGGGGGAGCCGTAGCGAAAGCGAGTCTGAAGAGGGCGTTGGAGTCGCGTGCTGTAGACCCGAAGCGGGGTGATCTACCCATGGCCAGGGTGAAGCGGCTGTAAGAGGTCGTGGAGGCCCGAACCCACCAGGGTTGAAAACCTGGGGGATGAGCTGTGGGTAGGGGTGAAAGGCCAATCAAACTCCGTGATAGCTGGTTCTCCCCGAAATGCATTTAGGTGCAGCGTCGCGTGGTGCTTGCCGGAGGTAGAGCTACTGTTTGGCTGATGGGCCCGACCAGGTTACTGACGTCAGATAAACTCCGAATGCCGGTGAAGTTAGCGTGGCAGTGAGACTGCGGGGGATAATCTTCGTGGTCGAGAGGGAAACAACCCAGATCATCAGCTAAGGCCCCTAAGCGTGTGCTAAGTGGGAAAGGTTGTGGAGTTGCTGAGACAACCAGGAGGTTGGCTTAGAAGCAGCCATCCTTGAAAGAGTGCGTAATAGCTCACTGGTCAAGTGATTCTGCGCCGATAATGTAGCGGGGCTGAAGTACACCGCCGAAGCTGTGGAGCTTGCACCGTGAGGTGTGGGTTGGTAGGGGAGCGTCGTGCATGCGGTGAAGTTCGCGGGTGACCGCGGGTGGAGTGTGTGCGAGTGAGAATGCAGGCATGAGTAGCGAAACCAACGTGGGAAACGTTGGCGCCGATTGACTAAGGGTTCCTGGGGCAGGTTAATCCGCCCAGGGTGAGTCTGGTCCTAAGGCGAGGCCGACAGGCGTAGTCGATGGATAACGGGTTGATATTCCCGTACCCGCCCGTGCGCGTCCAGTATCGAGGTCTCTGATGCTAACCACCACCGGCCCCTGGCTGTCTCCTTCGGGAGTGGCTGGGTGTGTTGGCGTGGGATCCGAGGGGATAGTAGGTAAGTGATGGGGTGACGCAGTGGGGTAGCTCTACCCGGCGATGGTGGTCCGGGGGTAAGCGTGTAGCCCGGGGTGCAGGTAAATCCGTGCCCTGTTGTGGGTGAGGCGTGATGCCGAGCCGTTTTTGGTGAAGTGAGTGATCCCGTGCTGTCGAGAAAAGCCTCTAGCGAGTTCGCGGGCGGCCAGTACCCGAAACCGACGCAGGTGGTCAGGTAGAGAATACCGAGGCGTTCGGGTGAACCATGGTTAAGGAACTCGGCAAATTGTCCCCGTAACTTTGGGAGAAGGGGAGCCCTGTCTGGTGATCGTCTTTTCGGCGTGAGCTGGGTGGGGTCGCAGATACCAGGGGGAAGCGACTGTTTATTAAAAACACAGGTCCGTGCGAAGTCGTAAGACGCTGTATACGGACTGACGCCTGCCCGGTGCCGGAACGTTAAGAGGACTGGTCAGCCCCTTTTTGGGGTGTCGCTGGGAATCTAAGCGCCGGTAAACGGCGGTGGTAACTATAACCATCCTAAGGTAGCGAAATTCCTTGTCGGGTAAGTTCCGACCTGCACGAATGGCGTAACGACTTCCCCGCTGTCTCAACCATGGGCCCGGTGAAATTGCACTACGAGTAAAGATGCTCGTTTCGCGCAGCAGGACGGAAAGACCCCGGGACCTTCACTATAGCTTGACATTGGTGTTTGGGATGGTTTGTGTAGGATAGGTGGGAGCCGGTGAAGCGGTCACGCTAGTGGTCGTGGAGGCGTTGGTGAAATACCACTCTGACTGTTTCGGGCATCTAACCTGGGGCCGTGATCCGGTCTGGGGACAGTGTCTGGTGGGTAGTTTAACTGGGGCGGTTGCCTCCCAAAGAGTAACGGAGGCGCCCAAAGGTTCCCTCGGCCTGGTTGGCAATCAGGTGGTGAGTGTAAGTGCACAAGGGAGCTTGACTGTGAGACGGACGTGTCGAGCAGGTGCGAAAGCAGGGACTAGTGATCCGGCACCGGCGTGTGGAAGCGGTGTCGCTCAACGGCTAAAAGGTACCCCGGGGATAACAGGCTGATCTTCCCCAAGAGTCCGTATCGACGGGATGGTTTGGCACCTCGATGTCGGCTCGTCGCATCCTGGGGCTGGAGTTGGTCCCAAGGGTTGGGCTGTTCGCCCATTAAAGCGGCACGCGAGCTGGGTTTAGAACGTCGTGAGACAGTTCGGTCCCTATCCGCTGCGCGCGTTGGAGACTTGTGGAGGGCTGTCCCTAGTACGAGAGGACCGGGACGGACGAACCTCTGGTGTGCCAGTTGTTCTGCCAAGGGCATGGCTGGTTGGCTACGTTCGGGAGGGATAACCGCTGAAAGCATCTAAGTGGGAAGCCTGCTCCGAGATGAGGTCTCCTGCCCCTGTGAGGGGGTAAGGCTCCCAGGAGATGACTGGGTTGATAGGCCGGGTGTGGAAGCCTTGTGAGGGGTGGAGCTGACCGGTACTAATAGGCCGAGGGCTTGTCCACCGCGGATGCTGGGTGCTCGCGCACACTGA
>NZ_BAAGXT010000091.1:0-4115 GCF_054779695.1 Nocardiopsis coralliicola
CGTGCGGGCGGCCCGCGTGTTCGCGGCCGCGGCCGGCGAACTGGGCGACGGCGGCCACCTGCGTCCGCTGCCGTGGGCGCTGGCGTCGCTGGCGCTACTCGGCGCGGGCCGGCCGCCGCTGGTGGCCGATCGCGGGATCGGCCCCCGGCTGGCCGCCGGCAGTGCCGCGGCGATCGCCGGGGGCGCCGGGGCCGCTGCGGATGCCGAGGCGCTCACCCGCGTCTTCGTCGACCTCCAGCTCACGCAGTTGCGCGAGCGGCTCACCGGGGCGGCTGCCGCGCCGGCGTCGGCTTCGGCACCGCTCGCCGCATCGGTGCACCGGTCGCTCGCCGCGCATCTGGACCGGAGGTGCGGACCGGTGCGGCTGATGCTGCGCGAACTGGATCCGGACGCAAGCGTGGAGGTGGACACCGGGGACCGCGCCGGCGGGCCGGATGCGGTGCGCTGCGACCGGGCGGCGGCCCGCGTCCTGGTGCGCCCCGGGCCGGCGTCGCCATGGGTGCGGTTGCGGATGCGCGCCAACGGCACCGAGGCCGACCTGCTGGCCGCGGTACGCGATGTCGGCGATCCGCCCACCGGCGCCCTCGCCGTGGTGGCCGACGCGGAGTTCTCCGGTGCCGCCGGTACGGACGGGGCTTCCGGGGCTGCCGGGGCAGGCGCCGCCCAGGAGGCCGCGTCCGACACCAGCGCGGGGGCCACCGACTGCGTCACCCTGGTCCCCGGCGACTCGGCCGGCGGGCGGCGGCCGGACGTCGAGGCGTTCCTCGACGACGCCCTCTCCCGCGCCGTCGACCGCCTCACCCGCACGGCCGCCTCCGACCGCGCCTAGGGCGTGGTGGGTGGACCACTGCCCTGCTGCGCGGCGCCCTGGCACGCCCCTCGCGGCGTTCTCCTCAATCGAGGAGGAAAACCCCGCCCTGACTCCCTCGTCGGCCGTGCGACGGGTGCACCGCCGACACCGCGCGGTGAACGCCACACCACACACGCCCTCGCGCGTTCTCGCTGCGCCTGCGCGACGGTGCCCGGTCTGGGGCGTGTTCGGTGGACCGCTTCCCTGCTGCGCACGGCCCCGGCACCCCCCTCGCGGCGTTCTCCTCCACCGCGCCCTCTACCGGGGCGCCAGGCCGATCCCCATCGCCGCCGCCGATGGCGCGGTCTGCGCCTCCTCCCCGGCCAGTCAAGGAGCAGGACGAGCGCAGAAAGACCCTGTACCCGCCCCACACCCCAGCAGGCCGCACCGGGGGCGTGGCCCTCATCCCGTCCAGGCTGAGCCGGCGCACCACAGCGGTCATCTCGACACTGAAGAACCAGCTCGGCGCGGAACACCACAGCGCCCCGACCTCCGTAGGACTGCGGGCGCGGACCTGTCGGCGCACCTGCGCGCCCAGCGCCGCCATCCGGCCCAACAGGAAGACCGGCGCCCCGGCCAAGCGACCACTGGCCGCCCGCCGTCACGGACCAGGACACGCAACCCCCACCAACGATCCGGGTCCTGCTCTTCTGCTCGGGTGGGGTCGCAGCCGGATCGGGATCGCGGCGGCCGGCACTGTTCCGTCGGAGACCGCGGCCCGGTTGTCGCGGCGGTCGGCGGCCGCACTGGTGGGGGCGGGGTGCTGGAGCGCGCACCGGCGATCGGGGGGACCTTGCCGGCCAGCCCGCCCCGGGAGCGGCCGAGTGCTTCGGCGGCGTCCGGTCCGTCCCGGCCGAAGCCTCCCTTTCCGCCGCGCCCGCGGTGTGGGAGCGGGCGCGCACGGCGGCGGAGCTGATTCCGGCGCAGGCCCTTCGCCGGTGGCGCCGATGCGCTGCCGGGTCAGGCCGCTGGAGCGGCAGGAGTAGCCGCGGCCGCGCCGTGGCCCGGCGGTCAGCTGACGGCGATGAGGACCAGCAGCAGGAGCAGGATGACGATGGTGACCAGGACAGCGGGGATGACCCAGCCCTGCGAGAGCAGGGGGTCGTCGCGCTGCCCCTCCGGGGCCGGCGGCTGGGTGTAGCCGGCGCCCATCGTGGGCGGGCCCATGGCGCCGTGGCCCATGGTGGGCGGGCCCATCATCGGCGGGGGCGTCTGCGGTCCGGGCGGCGGGGTCTGCGGCCCCGACATGGGGCCGAAGCCGGCCTGCGGGCCGCTCATCGGGCCGCCCTGCGGATAGGGCGGAGGCTGCGGGCCGGAGAACGGTGCCTGCGGACCCGACGGAGCGGGCGGACCCGGCGCGCGCAGGGGGGCGCCCGGGAACGGGGTCTGCGGTCCGCTCGGCGTAGTGGTGGGCGCGAACGCCCCGCCCTGGATCACCCCGGTCTCGGCAGCCTTCTCGCCCTCGCGGACGACCTCGTCGGTACTGGCGCCCTCGGCCGGCTCGTGGCCGAGCAGCCGCATCAGCAGCTCCTTCGCCGACGGCCGCCGGCCGGGGTCCTTGTCCAGGCAGTCCCGCACGATCGGCAGGATCTCCTCCGGCACCCCCTCCAGCGACGGCGGCGCGCTGATCACCCGGTGCACGACGGCGTGCACGCTGTCGGCACCGAACGGCGCGTTGCCGGTGGAGGCGAACGCCATGACGCAGCCCCACGCGAAGACGTCGACCTTGTCGGTGATGCCCGCGCCCTCGATCTGTTCGGGCGCCATGTAGGACGGCGTTCCGACGATGGAGTTGGTGACGGTGGCGGTGCCGTCGTCGACCCGGGCGATACCGAAGTCGATCACCCGCGGCCCGTCCGAGCCGAGCAGCACGTTGCCGGGTTTGAAGTCGCGGTGGATGATGCCGGCCCGGTGGATCGCGACCAGCGCGGTCGCGGTGTTGACGGCGAGCCGCTGCAGCGAAGCGCCGCGGCGCGGGCCGCGGCGGGCCACGGCCGCCTGCAGCGACGGGCCGTCGACGAACTCGCTGACCACATAGGGCGGCTCGTTGCCGAGGTGCGCGGCGTGGATCGCCGCGGTGCAGAACGACGCGACCTTCTGCGCCGCCCGCACCTCCTTCTCAAAGCGCTTGCGGAGTTCGGCGTCGTCGGACCACTGGTCGTTGAGGACCTTGATCGCGACTTCGTTTCCGTCATCGTCGCGGCCGAGGTAGACCACGCCCTGGCCGCCCTTGCCGAGGCGTCCCACCACGCTGTACTCGCCGAACGAGGCGGGGTCGCTCGGCAGAAGCGATTCGGGACCGGGCATGGAACTCCTCCAGGGGGGTGTGACGGCGCTATCCCGCATAGGCCGCAGTCAGATACACACTGGCGTAATCGGTCATTGCGATCAAACCGGCGGCGCGCTCAAGGGGATGGCCGGATTGGGCGGAACGGGTGCTCACCGCTGTGCCGGACGCCTCGGCGGCGCTGTGCGCCGCCGCGAGGGCCCGCTCGGCCCACTCCGGTTCCGCGCCGGGATCGCGGAACGATACCAGCCGCAGCGGCGGCGCTGCTGCAGCGTCCTCGTAGGGGTCGTGGAAGACCGACCCGGGCCCGGGACCGCTGCCGGTGTCCGGGCCGAACGGGCCGGCGAGCAGCGCGGGCAGGGTCGCGGCGGAGCGGTCCAGGCCGAGCCGCAGCACCGGGTAGCCGGAGGCTCCGGCGGCGAACCGGTCAGCGGCGACGCCGGCGGGGCCGGGGGCGGCCAGCACCGCCGGCAGGCTGCCGGCCAGTTCCAGCGCGAGGGATTTAGCGGGGTTCTCCCAGGACGGCACGGCCGGTCCGCAGTCCACTGCGACCGCTTCCAGGCGTGCCGCGGCCGCCTCGAACACGTCGTCGCCGGGCGCCTTCAGCCCGGCTGAGCCGACCGCGGTGAACAGCGCCGCGGCCGCCGACCACAGGCCTCCGGGTACCGCCGCGAACGGGGCGCGCCCCTGTTCGGCGACGGCCTGCAGCGGCCCGCCGGGCCGCCCGGCGGCAACCAGGGTGCAGCGGCGGCGGACGGCGTCGGCGGCGCAGTCGGCGGCGGTGCCGGCCTCCCGTTCGCCGGATACGGCGATCACCAGGTCGTCGGCGCCGATCCAGCCGGGGAGCCGGCGGCCGTCCGGAACCGCGAGGGCGAACGGGGTGCCGAGCACCGCGGCGCGCAGCGCGGCGGCTGCCGCGGCGGGTCCGTCGCCGACGGCCGCAACCGCGCGCGGCCGGGGCAGCCCGCCGGCGGCGGC
>NZ_BAAGXT010000092.1:0-3734 GCF_054779695.1 Nocardiopsis coralliicola
GCCGCCGGCGCCCCCGGCCGCGCGCCGGCCGGCTCGAGCCCGGGCGGGCCGCCCGGCTACTTCTCCCGGGCGAAGAGCGCCTTGATGTTGCGGCCCGCGTTCTCCAGCTCGGAGGAGAACGGGTGGTCGTGGACCATGTACGTCCAGGTCATCGAAGGGCGCTTGACGCCGGCCTTGGACACGTCGATCTCGCCGTCGGCCGCGGTGGCGTCGGCGAACATCTCCGCGGCGCGCGACCGGGCGGTGTCCAGGAAGCCCTTGAACGCGGGCACGGCGTCCCGGTTGAACTCGTCCAGCGGGTCGCGGCGGCCGAGGAACCGCAGGTGGATGCCCTCCCGCAGTTCGGCGAGGAACGCGTTGTGGTCGGTCCAGCCGCGGTCGAGGTGGTAGAGCGTGATGAGCCGCGCGGCGCGCGCCACCTCGGCGGCGCCGTCGCCGCCGCCCTCCTCCACGTCGGTGGCGAGGTCGGCGTGGTGCTGCGGCACATCGAGCGCGAGCTGCTTGTCGCCGAGGTTCTCGGTGAGCACCGCTTCCCGGTGCTCCAGGACGACGCCGCGCTGCACGTCGATGAGCTTGTTGTAGCGCCAGGTGTTGCGGTGCACCTCGAGCAGCTGGCCCTCCGCGACGCGCTGCGCGTGGTCGATCGCCGAGAGCCAGGTGGACTCGGTGATGCGCCCTTCGCCGTCGGCGCTGTAGCCGGAGGTGTCGACGGCGGCCGTGGTGACCAGGTCGTCGTCGAGGCTGACGTAGAACACCGACCGGCCGGGGTCGCCCTGCCGGCCGGCGCGGCCGCGCAGCTGGTCGTCGAGGCGGCTGCTGGGGTAGCGGCCGTAGCCGAGCACGTAGAGGCCGCCGGTCTCGACGACGCGGTCCCGGTCGTCCATGCTGCTGCCGCCGAGCCGGATGTCGGTGCCGCGCCCGGCCATCTGGGTGGAGACGGTGATCGCGCCGTAGGTGCCGGCCTCGGCGATGACGGCGGCCTCGTCAGCGTCGTTCTTGGCGTTGAGGACCGTGCAGGACAGCCCCTCGCCCTCGAGCCGCTTGGCGAGCCGCTCGGACTCGGCGACGTCCTGGGTGCCGACCAGGATCGGCCGGCCTTCGGCGTGCACCTCGGCGATCTCCGCGACGACCGCGTCCTCCTTCTCCTCGCGCGTGGCGTAGAGGCGGTCCGGCTCGTCGGTGCGGATGTTCGGCTTGTTCTGCGGGATCTGCGCGACCTCGAGCTCGTAGAACTCGCGCAGCTGCTCGGCGACGGCCATCGCGGTGCCGGTCATGCCGGCCAGCGTCGGGTAGCGCAGGACCAGTGCCTGCATGGTGATCTGGTCGAGGACCTCGCCGGTTTCGGACGCGGCGACGCCCTCCTTCGCCTCGACGGCGGCCTGGAGGCCGTCCGGCCAGCGCTGCAGCAGCGCGATGCGGCCGCGGGACTCGTTGATGAGCCGCACCTGGCCGTCCCGGACGACGTAGTGCACGTCCCGCTTGAGCAGCGCGTGCGCGTGCAGCGCGAGGTTGACCCGCGGCAGGACCGAGGTCTCCTCCTCGTCGTAGAGGTCGACACCCAGGCGGCGCTCGGCCTCGTCGATGCCCTCCTCGGTGAGCTGGACGTTGCGGCCCTCGTCGTCGACCTCGTAGTGGGTGAGCGGCGTGAGGGCGGCGGCGAGCCCGGCCATTTCGACGTCGGCGTCGGTCGCCTCGGCGGCGCCGGCCAGCACCAGCGGCACCCGGGCCTCGTCGACCAGGACCGAGTCGGCCTCGTCGACGATCGCGACCTCGGGCTGCGGCAGGACGCGGTCGGCGGCGTCGGTGACCATCCGGTCGCGCAGCACGTCGAAGCCGACTTCGCTGACCGAGGCGTGCACGACCTCGGCGGTGTAGGCGGTGCGCCGTTCGTCGGCGGTCGAGGACTCCGCGATCGAGGCCGGGACGACGCCGAGCAGTTCGTACAGCGGGCGCATCCACTCGGCGTCGCGGTGGGCGAGGTAGTCGTTGACGCTGAGCACGTGCACGCGCTTGCCGCGCAGTGCGAACCCGGCGGCGGCGAGCGCGCCGGTGAGCGTCTTGCCCTCGCCGGTGGCCATTTCGGCGATGTGGCCGTCGAGCAGTGCCATGACGCCGACGAGCTGCACGTCGAACGGGCGCTCGCCCAGGGCGCGGCGGGCCGCCTCCCGGCCGAGGGCGCACAGCTCGACGAGGTCGTCGCGCTCATAGGGCAGCTCGGCGTTGCCGAGGTCGGCCGCCCGCTCGGTCAGCTCCGCGTCAGTGAGCTCGCGCAGGTCGTCCTCGCGCGCCTCGATCGGCTCCAGCAGCTTGGTATAGGGCCTGACGTCCACCGCGCCGGGCTTGCCCAGCAGCCGGCGGACGCTCTCCGCCATTCGTCCGAACACCCCGCAAGACTAACCCGACGCGGCGCCCGTGCGGTCCGCCACATTCGGGCCCCGGGACAGGGGGATCCGGCGGGGCGGCCCGCGGGTGCTCCGCTGCAGCGCCGCGTGGCGGGCCGGCCCGCGCCGGCGGAGGTGCGGGCCGGAAGGTAGGGCGCGCCCCACCCGGAGCCTCCGCCGCACCCCAGTGCCGCCGGCCGCGCAGCATGGTGCCATCGGTGCATGATGCACGGAGCTGCAGTGGAACTGCACGGACTGACCCGGGTCTACGGGTCCGGCGAGCGGCGGGTCAGGGCCCTGGACGGGGTGGGCGCCGCCTTCGCGCCCGGGTCCTTCACCGCGGTGATGGGCCCGTCGGGCTCGGGCAAGTCGACGCTGCTGCACTGCGCGGCGGGACTGGAGCGCCCGTCCGCGGGGCAAGTGGTGACCGCGGGCTGCGACCTCGGCGCACTCTCCGCGGCGCGGCTGACCGCGCTGCGCCGCGACCGGATCGGCTTCGTCTTCCAGCAGTTCAACCTGGTGTCCGCGCTGACCGCGGAGCAGAACGCGGGGCTTCCGCTGCGGCTGGCCGGCCGGCGCCCCTCCCGGGAGCGGGTGCGCGCCGCGCTGGCGCGGGTGGGCCTTTCGGGCCGGGAGCGGCACCGCCCGGCGCAGCTCTCCGGCGGCCAGCAGCAGCGGGTCGCCGTGGCCCGGGCGCTGATCACCGAACCGGACGTGCTCTTCGCCGACGAGCCCACCGGCGCGCTGGACAGCACGGCCTCGCACACCGTCCTCGGCCTGCTGCGGGACCACGCCGGCGGACACGGAGCCCGGCCGCACACGGTCGTCATGGTCACGCACGACCCGGTCGCCGCCGCCTACGCCGACCGGGTGCTGTTCCTGCGCGACGGCCGCACCGCGGGAACCCTGGAGGCGCCGTCGGCCGACGCGGTCGCCGCGCGGCTGACGGCGCTCGAGCCGGCTCCGGAGCCCGCCCGATGAGCCGGCTCGGACTGCACCTGGCGCTGTCCCTGCACACGCTGCGCGAGCGGTGGAGCTCCTTCCTCGGCACGTTCGTGCTGATCGCGGTCGCGGTGGCCGCGATCGCCGCGCTCGGCACGGCGCTGGCCGCTGCGGGCCGCTCCGGCTCGTTCGGCGGGGTGGCGAACCTGCTCGCCTCGGCCGCGCTGCTCACCGCGTTCACCTCGGTGTTCGTCGTCGCCTCCACGTTCGCCTACTCGGCGGCGCAGCGGCGGCGGGAGTTCGCCCTGCTGTCGGCGCTGGGCGCCGGGCCGCGGCGGCTGCAGGCCGTGCTGGCCGGCGAGGCGCTGCTGGTGGCGGCCGCCGCCGGCACCGCGGCCTGGGTGGCGGGCC
>NZ_BAAGXT010000093.1:0-3621 GCF_054779695.1 Nocardiopsis coralliicola
CGGGCCGCGCGCGGCCGGCGGCGCGGACGCGCTGCGGGCCGGGGAGGCGTGGCTGGACGGGCGCGGCGCGCTGCACCGCGGTGCGCCGCCGATGCGCCGTTCGTGATCACGCCTGTGCGGGAGGCTACTCCCTTCGCGTCCCACGCGGCACAGGTTCACTGGCGCGCCGCCCACCGATACCCGATCGTGTCCGCATCCGGCCCGATATGCCCGATTGGGCGGCGTTTCCGGCCTGGACATCCCTTGTCCCGGCGCCGCGTCCGTGCCGGAGCCCGCGGCACCGCGCTGAACAGGCGCAGGGAACGCTGCCGGCCGACCGGCGGCCGCTGGGACGTGCCGGGTGGACAACTGCCCTGCTGCGCGACAAAGGCGCCATCCACCCGACCCGCCCTGGCCCCGGGGATCCGGAGCGAGTACGCCGCCGCGGGCCCGCCGGCCCGTGAGCGGACCCTCAGCGGACCGGCGGTGCCCAGCCCCCGTTCGCGTGCTCCCGTTCCCCGCGGCCGGGCCGCCTACGGCGGAGGCGGTCCCGGGGCACCGGGCGAGGGCGGCGCCGCGGGACGCGGCGGACGCCCCGGTGGGGATCGGGAGGGGCGCCGGGCGCAGGCGGGGAGGGTGGAAGCGCGGGCAGGGGGCGCGGACCGGACTCGCCGGACGGTGCGGCCTGGAGCCGGGCACGGTTCTCCACGCCGGAGAACCCCGGGGGCCAGCACGGCGCGGAACATCGACAGGCCGCGGCAGGCACCGGCCCGCCGGCTTCCGCGCCGGATCAGGGCCTGTCGGCCCGGCGGGAGCGGGAGCGGCGGGCCGCGGCGGTGATCAGGGCAGCAGTGCCGGCCAGAGCGAGGCCGGCGGTGACGAGGAGCGGCCAGCGCGGGGCGGGGGCGGCTTCCTCCGGGTCGTCCGGGAGGGCGCCCGGGGCGGGACCGGTGTAGGGGGACCCGAGGGAGAGCTCGCCGGCGAGGGTGTCGGCGACCGCGGCCGCGATGCGCTTCTCGCCGTTGGCGTTGGGGTGGGTGCCGTCGTAGGTGTCGGCCTCGGCGTCGTAGCCGCCGTCGCCCGCGATATCGGCGACCGCGATCCGGGACGCCTCCGTCGACTGCTCCGCCGCGACCTCGCCGACCTCGCGGTCGAACGCGGCCAGGATCGCGGCCTGGTCGCCGGTGGAGGTGAACGTCGTCGGCGGAACCGTGCTGAGGACGATGTCGACACCGGGCTGCGCATCGCGCGCGGCGCCGATGAAGCGCTCCAGGTAGCGGGCGTACTCGTGCGGCTCAGCGCCGAACGCCTGGTCGTTCACCCCGTAGAGGGCGACGACGACATCGGGCTGGTACTCGGCCACCAGGTCGCCGATGTCCAGCGACGCCTCCTGCAGGGTGCGCCCCCACGAGGAGTCGTGGTGGGTGTCGAAGTCCGGGTCGCGGTAGCCGCTGTCTCCGTCTCCCCCGCCCGGCCATCCGGCGAGCACCTCGTCCTGGGGACCGACGAAATCGAGCCCCGGGACATCCGGTTCAAGGTGGTTCCACAGGTGGTAGCGCCACGTCGTGTCGCCGGACGCGCCCTGGGTCAGCGAGTCGCCGGACAGCAGGATCCGCGTCCCCCCGGCACCGTCCGCACCACCGTCAGCAGTTCCGGACGGCGTGGCGGGGGGCCGCGAGGCGTCGGCGATCGCGGGGGCCGGGCCGACGGCGAGCAGCGCGCCGGCGCCCAGGGCGGCGAGGCGTACCGTCGTCGAATCCACGCCTTCAGTGTCGGCGATGCGTCAACCGGACCGCCACTCGGCCGGGCCGGTCCCGGCGGCGCGCCCGGTGCAGGGGACCGCCGGGAGCGCTTGGCGGCAGGCGCTCCCGGCGGGGCGGGGTGGAGCGGTGCGGCGGGCAGCCGGCCGGCGCTGTGCTACCGGTGCCGGTCAGGCCGCGCCGGCGGGCAGCAGGGTGCGGTCGGGGAAGTTGCCGGGCAGCTGGTCGTCGTCGGGCCCGCGGGTGACGGCGCGGACGAGGAGTTCCCCGCCGACGAACGCACCCCGCCAGGAGCGGCCCCAGCCGCCGAACAGCTCTTCGTTGTCGCCGCGGGACCGCGGCCGGTTGACGCCGGTCTTGAACGCCCGGATGTCGCCGGCCAGGCGCTGCGCGGTCGACTCGTCGTCGCAGGAGACCGTGGCGACCAGCGCCCCGTTGCTCGCGTTCATCGCGGCGAGCAGTTCGTCTTCGGTGTCGACCAGGACGAACGTGTCGACCGGGCCGAACGGCTCGGCGTGGAACAGCGGCGACGACCGCGGCGGCTCCAGTAGGGCGACCGGGGCCATGTAGGCGCTGGCGTCCTGGCCGGGGAGCAGCCGCGCAGAGCCGGCGTCGCCGCGGTAGACCGGCACCGCTCCGCCGGCGACCGCGTCGGCCACCTGCCCGGACAGCTCCTTCGCCTTGGCAGCGCCGATGAGCGGGCCGAAGTCGAGCTCGGGCAGCGGGTCGTCCGGGGCGTCGACGGCGAGCGGGTGCCCGAACCGCACCGCGGAGGCGGCCGGCAGGTAGGCGGCGAGGAACCGGTCGAACAGCGAGCGCTGCACGACGAACCGCGGGTAGGCGGTGCAGCGCTGCTTGGCGTAGTCGAAGGTCTTCCTGATCTGGCCGGTCAGCGTCTCCCAGTCGCTGAACTCCCACACGCCCCAGCAGTTCAGCCCTTCCTGCTCCAGGATGTGCCGCTTGCCGAGGTCGGCGAGGTCGGCGGCGACCCGCCCGCCGGTGTCGCGGCCGCCGACGAAGGAGACGCAGCCGATCGAGGCGCTGCGCACCAGCACCGGCGAGAGCTCCCGGCCCGACCCGCTGAGCAGGGTGAACGGGAGCCCTTCGCGGACCGCCAGGGCAACCGCGAGGGTGAGGCAGACCAGGCCGCCGTCGGTCGGCGTCTTGGCGACGGCGGCGTTGCCAGCGAGCGCCTGCACGCACATCGCGTGCGCGAGGACGCTCATCGGGTAGTTCCAGCTGGCGATGTTGGAGACCGGCCCGTCCAGCGGGGTACGGCCGTCCAGCAGCCGCGGCGCGTGGTCGAGGTACCACTCGACGCCGCTGATCGCGCGGTCGACGTCGGCACAGGCCAGCCGCCACGGCTTGCCGATCTCCCAGGCCAGGGCGAGCGCCAGGTCGTCGCGGTGGGCGCGCCAGGCGTCCAGAGCGGCGCGGACGCGCGCGGTGCGCTCGGGCAGCGGGACGGCGCCCCAGGCGCGGTGCGCGTCGGCGGCGGCGCGCACGGCCGCCTCTGCGGTCTCCGTCCCGACCATCGGCGGCCCGGCGATCTCGGTGCCGTCCACCGGCGAGTACGCGGGGCGCGGCGTACCGTCGCCGCGCCACTGGCCGCCCCAGGCGTTGCGCACCCGGTCGGCGGCGAACGCTTCGGGGGCGGCGGCGCTGACCCGCGCGTACAGGGCGCTCCACTCGGTACCGGGCTTCACTGTGCGGCCGCTCATCGGGGGCCTCCTGCTCCGGCCGGCGTGCGCACGCCGGCCGCGACCGCGCTGCGGACGAGGTCGGCTGCGGCGCTGGGCGTGCGCCCGACCTTGACGCCGGCGGCTTCCAGGGCTTCCTTCTTGGCCTGGGCCGTGCCCGAGGAACCCGACACGATCGCACC
>NZ_BAAGXT010000094.1:0-3056 GCF_054779695.1 Nocardiopsis coralliicola
CCGGAGGGTGCGGCGGCGCACGCACCGGCGCACGCCTCCCGCCTTCGCCGCGGGCGCGTGCACCCCGGTCCGCTCCCGCGGCCCCGGCCGATACGACGGTCCGCACGACAGGCGCACCGGGCAGCGAGTCCCAAGCCGGCCGGGCGGCACAGCCCAGGGGGCGGCCAGCCGGGCGCTCTGACCGCGCGGCCGCCGGCAGCGATCCGCTGCGGTGCACGCGCCGGTCTGAGCCCGCCGTGCTGGTCGCCGCGGTCCGGTGGCAGGCCGCGGGCCGCGGCCGGTCACCCGCGGGGATGGCTTCGGGCGGCGATGGCGGCTTGGACCCGGCTGGCGAGGCCGAGCTTGGCCAGAAGGCGGCTGACGTGGGTCTTGACCGTGGCCTCGGAGATGGTGAGGCGGCGGGCGATCTGGCGGTTGGACAGGCCCTCGCCGACGCAGGCCAGCACGTCGCGCTCGCGGTCGGTGAGCGAGGCGAGCTCCGCGGCACCCGCCTGCGGGCCCTCGTCCGCGCCGGCGCTGCCGCCGGCGTCCTCGGTGAACGCCGCGATCAGCCGCCGGGTCACGCCGGGCGCGATCAGGCCGTCGCCGCGCGCGACCGTGCGCACCGCCTCCACCAGGGCCCCGGCTTCGATGTCCTTGAGCAGGAACCCGGCGGCGCCGGCCTTGAGCGCACCGAACACGTAGGCGTCGGTATCGAACGTGGTGAGCACCAGCACGTCTGCGGTCCCGGCCAGCGCGCGGGCCGCGGCGATGCCGTCCATGCGCGGCATGCGGACGTCCATCAGCACCACGTCGGGCCGTGTGCGCCGGGCCTGCTCCACGGCCTCCTCGCCGTCGGCGGCCTCGGCCACCACGGTGATGTCGCCGGCACCCTCCAGGATCATCACCAGCCCGGAGCGCACCGCCCACTGGTCCTCGGCCACCACGACCCGGATCATCCTCGCGTCCCTTCACGTCCGCCGTCGTCTCCGGCGCCTTCCCCGGCGGCGCTCCCGCCGCCTCCGCCGGCCGTTTCCGTCCCGCCGCCGGGGGCGCCGTCCGGGCCCTGCGCCGGCCGGGGCCCGTCCTGCCCGGCGGGGAGAGCGACCCGCACCCGCCAGATTCTGCGCCCGCCCTCCTCCACCGCCCCAGCGGCGAAGTCGCCGCCGAGCAGCGCCGCGCGTTCGCGCATCCCGAGCAGGCCCACCCGCGCGCCGTGCGGATCGGCCTCGGCCGGCGCCGCGCCGACCGGGTTCTCCACCAGCACCACCAGCCGGTCCGGCGACTCCGGCGCGCCGCCGGCGGCAGCGCTTCCGGGGTAGGCGAGGCGGACCGACGCACGGGCCGGCTCGGCGTAGCGGGCGGCGTTGGTGAGCGCCTCCTGAACCACCCGATAGCCGGCGGCCTCGACCTGGGCGGGCAGCGGCCGCACCGGCCCGGAGGTCTCCAGCGCGACCTCCACGCCGCTCTCCCGGGCGGTGCGCACCAGCAGATCGACCCCGCTGAGCTGCGGCGCCACCGGATCGGTGTCGTCGGAGTCGGCGCGCAGCACCCCGATCATCCGGCGCATCTCGCCGAGCCCCTGCACGGCGTTCTCGCGGATCACCCCGAGGATCCGCCGGACCAGTTCGGGATCGGGGTCGCGGCGCGACAGCGCGGCCGTGGACTGCACCGCGACGGCGCTCAGGTGGTTGGCGATGACGTCGTGCAGTTCGCGGGCGACCCGGCCGCGCTCCTCGGCGATGGCCGAGGCGCGGTCGAGCTCGGCCAGGCGCAGCCGCTGCTCGCCCTGGCGGCGGAGCGCCTCGCCGCGCTCGCGGTGCTCGCGCACGGTCCAGCCGGTCAGCAGCGGCGCGCCGATGACGAGCAGGTACAGCCCGAGCAGCTGCACGACGCCGATCGCCCCTTGGGCGATGTGGCCCGCCGCGGCGGCCCACCCGGCGAACGCCGCCAGCGCCGCGGCACCGAGCACGGCGCCGGCCACGGCGGTCCACGCGATCCGGCGCCGCCCCCACGCCGCGGCCGCGTAGATCAGGTCGCCGTAGGCGATCAGGACGCCGGTGGAGGGCCCGATGGCGATGTCGGCGGCGAAGACGGCGGTGCCGAGGGCGAGCGCCCGGCCGGGCGCGGTCCGGCGCACCAGGACCAGCGCGCAGACCGCGGCAAGCGTGAGCAGCTGCGCGTCGCGGCCGATGCCGTCCCGGTAGACGCTCAGGCCCAGCGCCCACAGCACGGTGCCGCCGGCCAGGTACACGGCCGCCCACAGCGTGCTGCCGAGGTAGAGGCGGCCGCCGAAGACGCGGCGGTCGGGGTTGAAGCGGATGCGGATCACGCCCCTATCCCAGCACGCCGCCGCTGGCCACGCGTCCATCGAAGGTCGTAGGCCATCTCCTTCGCTGCGCTGTGCCGGAAGGGGCTGCCCGAGCGCGAGCATGGGGCACGGCGCCGTCCCGGCGCCGGGGAAGGGGTGGTCCCGGTGGTCGTCGCGTTCATCGTCGCCTGCGAAGTGCTCTTCTGGGTCTTCGTGCTGGGCGGCCTGTCAGCCCGCTACCTGCTGCGGCTGCGCCGCACGAGTACCGCCCTGCTGCTGGCGGTGCCGCTGCTGGACGTGGTCCTGCTGGCGGCGATCGCGCTGCACCTGCGCGCCGGCGGCACGGCCGACGCGAGCCACGCGCTGGGCGCGCTCTACCTGGGGTTCACGGTGGCCTTCGGCCACCAGGTGATCACCTGGGCCGACAAGAAGTTCGCGCACCGCTTCGCCGGGGCGCCCGCACCGCCCAAACGGCCCCGTGCCGGTGCCCCCGCCGTGCGCTACGAGGCGGCGGGCTGGCTGCGCACCACGCTGGGCTGCGCCGTGGGCGGCGGCGTACTGCTCGCCCTGATCGCCGCCACCGGCGACCCGGCCCGCACCGAGGCGCTGCGCGGGGCGTTCACCCCGCTCGCGATCATCATGTTCTGGAACACGGTGATCGCGGTCTGGGGCATCGTCGAGGCGCTGCGCGGATCCCGCACGGACGCGGCCCCCGCGCCAGCCGCAGCAGCGGCCGCGCCGGCCGCAGGCGCGGCGCCCACGCCGC
>NZ_BAAGXT010000095.1:0-2277 GCF_054779695.1 Nocardiopsis coralliicola
CCCGGGCCGCCGGTCCGGGCCGGCCGTCCGCCCCGTCCGCGGCGCCCCGGGCCGCGCCGGCGGCCGCGGCGCCGCCCGGCCGGCCGCGTATTCGGCCGTTTCCTGGAAATCCCCGAATGACTCCCTAACCGCCCTCGTCGGCGTCCGCCGGTGAATGCCCGATTCGGTGCGATGGGGGCACGCCGCGGGGCGAGCGCGGCGAATCGGTCGGCCGTATGCAGCGGGGTACGGTCGACACGCCCGATGGCGGAACCGATTTTTTTCCGGTGGTGTGCGCCCCTATCGGGAACCGTATCCGGGTGCGCCGTAGCGCCTCACATTCACGAACGCCACAGAGAGTAACTGTAGACCGGTGGGTGGAGCGGAGTCTTTCTCTGCTGGTGCGGGCTGATTCGCGCTCTGAGATTGATGTATCCGGCACTGTTTGATAACTCAGAGTGACGTCATGAACTGCGAATGGGATTCGTATTTTCGTATTCCGGAACGTGGCGGCCTGGATATTCCGGCGCGCAACTCCCGCGAGCGTCTCGCGGTGTTGGCGGGAATACGGCGGCACTGGAATCGGGCGTTAAACTGTCCGTCATATCGACCGAATAGGGTGATTCGCCGTGCCGCCCCCGGGGGAATGCGGATCCGCGGTAGCGCGGACCGCACGCGGGGCGGGCGGGGCGCCCGCGGGGAGGGGAGACGCCCATGAACACAATCGCCGGTGTTTGCCTGCAGTTCGACCGGATCGCGAACTGGTCTTGGTGGTAGAACGGAAGCGATGAAATCATGGCGGTTCGGTCGGCATTGGGGTGGGAGGTAACGAAGAGTGCGTTCGCTGCCGATCAAGGCGCGGTCGTACGTGGGCCTCGTCGTCCTGAGTGCCCTCGCGGTACTCGCCGCCGGACCCTATGACGGGATCGATCCGGCCACGCTGCTCCTCCTGGCCGTCCTCCTCGTGCTCGCCGAATCGATCGGCACCAAGGTGCACAGCGGGTCGGCCGGGAAGGGCGGCCCCACGGGGATCTCGCCGAGCGCCGCGGCGTCCATGGCCGCCGTGGTCCTCGTCGGCCCGACGGGTGCGGCGGTCGTGGGCATGTGCACCATGCTCGTGGTCCGCCGCGGCCAGACCCTGGTCAAGCGCGCCTTCAACGGCGCCCAGATCGCCCTGGCCGGGTACGCCGCCGGCCACGTCTACCTGCTGTTCGGCGGAGTCATCGGAGTGCCCGGCCGGGAGGAGTTCCCCTGGCTGGTGCTGCCCTACGTGATCGCCGTCCTCGTCGACACCGCGGTCAACGGCCTGCTGCTGGGCGGGCTCATGTGGTGCCTGGGCGGGCTCCGCCTCCGCCGGCCCAAGCGGATCCGCTGGCGCCCCACCGCCAGCATCGAGCTGTCCTCGCTCGGCTACTCGATGCTGGGCCTGCTCATCGCCGCGATCTGGGGCCTGGTCGGCCCGTTCGCCGTGCTGCTGGTGCTGCTGCCGCTGTTCATCGCCCGCTGGGCCTTCGACCAGTACTTCGCGGAGCAGCGCGCGCACGAAGCCACCCTCGCCACGCTCGCCCAGGCCGTGGAGACCAAGGACTACTACACGCGCGGCCACTGCATGCGCGTCTCCAAGGCGTCCAGCATGATCGCCCAGGAACTCGGGCTCAACGCCGAGCGCGTGCACACCGTGAAGTACGCCGGCATGCTGCACGACGTCGGCAAGCTCGGCGTGCCCACCAAGGTGCTGCAGAAGCCCGGGAAGCTCACCGAGGAGGAGTTCGCCGCGATCCAGCTGCATCCCATGCGCGGCTACGAGATCGTCCGCGAGATCGGCTTCCTCGACGAGGCGCTGGCCGGCATCATGCACCACCACGAGCGGATGGACGGCCGGGGCTATCCGATGGGGCTGGCCGGGCAGGAGATCCCGGAGTTCGCCCGCATCATCTCCGTCGCCGATGCCTTCGACTGCATGACCTCCACCCGCTCCTACCGCAAGGCGCGCAGCATCGCGGAGGCCGTCGCCGAGCTCCAGCGCGGCGCGGGTCCGCAGTTCGACCCGGTCATGGTGGACGCCCTCATCGCGGCGGTCGAGCGGGTCGGCTGGGAGCAGCCCGACGATGTCGAGCCGCCGGACAACGTCGCCGATGTCGCCCAGCAGGACCACGACGATCCGAGCGCGCCGCTGCGCGTCGGCGGCTCCGGTGACGACGGGGCCGCGGTCTGGCCCGCCGAGGCGCCGGCGCGGCCCGGTGCGGCCGCACCGGGCCGCGCAGCGGCCTGGCAGCGCCGGAGCGCCGTCCCGGCGGC
>NZ_BAAGXT010000096.1:0-2187 GCF_054779695.1 Nocardiopsis coralliicola
CACAGAACGACATGGCTACGATCCGACTTGGCGGCGCCGCCGGTGTCCGCAGCCCCGCCGGCCTCCTCGGCGTCCGGGGCAGCGGCCGCGGCGCGCGAGGACCGCTTGCGGCTGCGCGCCGGAGCGGCAGCCGCACCGTCCTCGGCGGAGCCGTCCTCGCCGGAGCCGGCCGGCGCGCCCTCAGCCGGGGCGTCCGCGGCGGCCTTGGCGGCTGCCTTCCGGGTGCGGGTTCGCTTGGCCGGGGCCTTCTTCTCCTCGGCCGGAGCCTCAGCGGCGGCACCGTCGCCGGTGCCCTCAGCGGAGTCCGCTGCTTGGGCCTCCTGCGGCGCCGCGGCCTCCTCGGCGCCCTTCTTCTTGCGCGAGCGGCGGCCGGACGGCTGCTCCTCGGCGGCCTCGGTGGCGCCGGCGTCCTTGCCGGAGTCGCCGGAGTCCTTCGCGGACGCCTTCTCCTTGGCGTCCTTCCCCGCGTCCTTGCCGGCCGCCTTGTCGCCCTTGTCCGCCGCCTTGTCGGCGCCCTTGTCGCCCTTGCCCTTCTTCTTGCGGCCCCCGCCGTCGCCGGCCGCCTTACTGTCCACCGGTTCGGTGGACACGATCAGGCCGCGCCCGCCGCAGTGCTCGCAGGTGTGCGAGAACGCTTCGAGCAGCCCCTGGCCGACCCGCTTGCGGGTCATCTGCACCAGGCCGAGCGAGGTCACCTCGGCCACCTGGTGCTTGGTGCGGTCCCGCGACAGGCACTCCAGCAGCCGCCGCAGCACCAGGTCGCGGTTGCTCTCCAGCACCATGTCGATGAAGTCGATCACGATGATGCCGCCGATGTCGCGCAGCCGCAGCTGGCGCACGATCTCCTCGGCGGCCTCGAGGTTGTTCTTGGTGACCGTCTCCTCGAGGTTTCCGCCCTGTCCGGTGAACTTCCCGGTGTTGACGTCGACCACGGTCATGGCCTCGGTGCGGTCGATGACCAGTGAGCCGCCGCTGGGCAGCCACACCTTGCGGTCCAGGCCCTTGCCGATCTGCTCGTCGATCCGGTACGCCTCGAAGACGTCGCGCTCGCCGTCCCAGTGGGTGAGCCGCTCGGCGAGCTGCGGCGCGACGTAGTCCACGTAGTCCTTCACCGTGTCCCACGCCTCGTCGCTCTGGACGACCAGGCTGCTGAAGTCCTCGTTGAAGACGTCGCGGACCACCTTGACGGTGAGGTCGGGCTCGCTGCTGAGCAGCGCCGGCGCGGTGGACGACTTCGACTTGCGCTTGATCGAGTCCCACTGCGCGGAGAGGCGCTTGATGTCGCGCTCCAGCTCCTCCTCGCTCGCGCCTTCGGCGGCGGTGCGGACGATGACGCCCGCGTTCGCCGGCATCACCTTCTTGAGGATCTGCTTGAGCCGGGAGCGCTCCTTGTCCGGGAGCTTGCGGCTGATGCCGGTCATCGAGCCGTCCGGCACGTAGACGAGGTAGCGGCCGGGCAGGCTGACCTGGCTGGTGAGCCGGGCGCCCTTGTGGCCCAGCGGGTCCTTGGTGACCTGCACCAGGACGGACTGGCCGGACTTGAGCACCGACTCGATGCGCTTCGGCTGGCCCTCCAGCCCGGAGGCGTCCCAGTTGACCTCGCCGGCGTAGAGGACCGCGTTGCGGCCCTTGCCGATGTCGACGAACGCGGCCTCCATCGACGGGAGCACGTTCTGCACCCGGCCGAGGTAGACGTTGCCGACGTAGGAGCGGTGCTGGGCGCGGTCGACGTAGTGCTCGACGAGGACGTCGTCCTCGAGCACCCCGATCTGGGTGCGGTCGCCGGTGCGGCGGATGACCAGGTCGCGCTTGACGGCCTCGCGGCGGGCGAGGAACTCCGACTCGGTGACGATCGGCGTGCGGCGGCGGCCCTGCTCGCGGCCTTCCCGGCGGCGCTGCTTCTTCGCCTCCAGGCGGGTGGACCCGCGGACGGCCTGCACCTCGTTCGCGGCCGGCTTCTCCGGGCGCGGCTCGCGCACCTTCACCACGGTGTTGGGCGGGTCGTCCTTGGCGGGTGCGGACTCGTCGCCGCCGGTGCGCCGGCGCCGCCGGCGGCGCCGGCGGCTGCCGCCCTCGGAGTCGCTGTCGCCGGCGTCCGCGGCGGGCTCGTCCTCGCCGTCCGCCTCGTCCTCGCCGGCGCTGCCGCCGCCGGCGTCCGCCTCGCCGCTCCGGGCCTTGCCGCGGCCG
>NZ_BAAGXT010000097.1:0-1959 GCF_054779695.1 Nocardiopsis coralliicola
GCCGCGCCGGCGCGCGGGGCGGTGCCCGGTGAGCCGGGCGCGCGCCGCAGTGCGGGAGCTGCCGGTCTCGGCCGCGGCAGGCGCAGCCGTGCTGGCCGGCATGGCGCTGCTGGCCCCGCTGGTGGACGGCGGGGGCTGGTGGCCGGCCGCCGCGGCCGCCGTGCTGGCGGTCTGCGGAACCGGCAGTGCGGTGCGGTTCGCTCCCGGGGGGACACTGCTGGCACCGCCGGTCCAGCTGCTCGCCCTGGCCGCCGCACTGACCGCTCTGTTTGCGCCCGGCGGGGCGCCGGCGGAGCTCGTCGGCGTCTTCGAACAGGGCACAGCCGCGATCGAGGAGCATCCGCCGCCGGTTCCGCCGGGCACCGGACTGGAGCTGATCCTGGCCGGCGCCGCCGGCGTGGCCGCGCTCGCCGCGGACGTGCTGGCCCTGGCGGCACGCACCGCCGCGCTGGCCGGCATCCCGCTGTTCGCGATGGCCCTGGTGCCGCTGGCGGTGGACGACCGGGGCCTGTCCCCCGCCGCGTTCGCCGCGGCCGGCGCCGGCTACCTGGTGCTGCTCGCGGTGGACAGCGGCCTCCGGGCCGCAGAGCGCACCGGCACCGCGGGGCACGGAGCGGGCGCGGCGATCCGGCACACGGCGCTGTCCGGCGCCGTCGTTGCGGGCGCCCTGGCAGTGGCCCTCCTCGTGCCGGCGCTGGTGCCGGGCCTGGAGTCGGGGCCGATGCACCGCATCACCGACCCGGCCGGCAGCGGGCGCGACGTCACCGCGACGCACCCGCTGGTCTCGCTCCGCCGCGACCTCGGCTCCTCGGGCAACCGGGCCGTCCTCACCTACACGACCGACGCCGAACGGCCGCAGTACCTGCGCACCTCGGTCCTGGAGTCCTTCGACGGCACCGACTGGACCATGGCCCCGGTGACCGCCAGCGACGGCGCCCGGCTCGGTTCCGACGGCGCGCTGCCGGAGCCGCCGGGGCTGCGCGTGCAGCGCGCCGGCACGGCCACCACCGAGGTGGCGGTCGAGCAGCCGCTCGGCGACACGCCCTTCCTGCCGCTCCCCTATCCGGCGGCGTCGGTCCGGGTGGCCGGCGACTGGTACGCCGACCCGGAGAGCCTGGTGGTGTTCAGCACGAGCGCCCAGGATGCGGCCGGCTCCTACACGGTGCGCGGCTACGAGGCCGATCCGGACCCGGCCGAGCTGGCCTCGTCGGGCACCTCGGGCGGCCAGCGCAGTTCACTGGAGCTGCCCGGCGACCTGGACCCGCGGATCGCCGAGGCGACCCGGTCGGTCACCGAGGGCGCCGACGACCCGCTGTCGAAGGCCGTCGCCCTCCAGGACTGGTTCACCGACCGCGGCCGGTTCACCTACGACCTGGCGCCGCCGGAGCTGCCGGACGGTGCCGACCCGCTGGCGCACTTCCTGTTCGAGGACCGCATCGGCTACTGCGAGCAGTTCGCGGCGGCGATGGCGGTGATGGCGCGCCAGGCCGGCATCCCGGCGCGGGTGGCGGTGGGCTACACGCCCGGCACGCAGGCGTCCGGCGACCAGTGGGTGGTCCGGGAAGGCGACGCGCACGCGTGGCCGGAGCTGTACTTCTCCGGGCACGGCTGGCTGCGGTTCGAGCCCACGCCGCCGGGCGGGCAGGGCACTGCGAGCACGCCGCCCTACGGACGGGAGGCGCCGGAGGGCGACGGCGCCGGCGAGGCGGCCAGTCCGGCTCCGGACCCGTCCCCGGACGCGGAGGACGGCACCGGCGGCGGCGCGGCCGACCCGCCGGAGGAGCAGCCGGACAGCCCCGGCTCCCCCGGCACCGGGCCGGACCCGGCGGCGAGCGGCGGGGACGCCAGTACCGGCGTTCCGTGGGCGGCTGCTGCCGCGGCGGTCGCGCTGGCGCTCGCAGTGCTCCTGCTGCCGTGGGCGGTGCGCGCGGCGGTGCGGCGGGCGCGCGGGACCCCGGC
>NZ_BAAGXT010000098.1:0-1922 GCF_054779695.1 Nocardiopsis coralliicola
TCCGCGGTCGCAGCGCTGGCCGCCGCGGCGGACGTCGTGCTGGCCGCCCCTGCGGTCGTCGCGGGGGCCGCGCGCGTCATCGCGGCGGTCGTCCCGCCGCCCGTCACTGCGCCGGTCGCCGGTGCGCGGGCGGCGCTCGTCTCGGTCGTCGCCCCGGTGCCGACGCTGCGGCTGTCCGTCGCGCTCACCGCGCGGGGCGCGGCCGCGCTCACCGCGCGGCCCGGAGGAGTCCCGCTCACCGCGGGACCGGTCGTCTCTACGTGGGGTGTTCACCGGTGTCGTCGATACCTTCGATGTCGTCAGGCAGGAAGGGGGCGAGGTCGGGCAGTTCGTCGAGGCTGAGCAGGCCGAGCCGCTCCAGGAAGTAGCCGGTGGTCCGGTAGAGGATGGCTCCCGACTCCGCGTCGTGGCCCGCCTCTTCGATGAGCCCCCGCAATACGAGGGTACGCATAACTCCGTCGCAGTTCACACCGCGGACCGCGGACACCCGCCCGCGCGAGACCGGCTGCCGGTAGGCGACCACCGCAAGGGTCTCCAGGGCCGCCTGGGTGAGTTTGACCTCTTGCCCCTCCTTGAGGAACTGCTCGACCACCTCCGCGCATTCCGGCCGGGTGTAGATCCGCCACCCCTCGGCGACCCGGCGCAGGTCGAAGCCGCGGTCCTCGGCGGTGTAGGCGGCCGACAGCTCCTCGAGGGCGTCGGCGACCGCGCCGACCGGCCGGCCCAGGCCGCGGGCGAGCTCGAACGCCTCCACCGGCTGGTCGACCACCATCAGCACCGCCTCCATGTCGCGGCGCAGTGCGGGATCGCCGGCGAAGGCGCCCTCCGGAGCCGCCCCCGGCTCGGCCGCAGCCCGCCCCGCCGCCTCCTGCACCGCGCCCTCCGCGGTACCGGCAGGGGCCCCGGCAGACCCCCCGGTAGCGCTGCCCGCGCCGCCCGTTGCGCTGTCCCCGCTCATTCATGCTCCTCTGCGCGCTCCGCGTCGGCGGGCGCCCCGTCGTCGTAGTCGTCGTCCACGTCCACTGCGCTCTCGGCGTCGCCGGTCCAGTGCACCGTCAGCTCACCGAGGGGATCGGGCTGGTCGAAGGAGACATTGGCCGCACGGTACAGCTCCAGCAGCGAGAGGAACCGCGCGACCACCTCGAAAGTCTCGGTGCAGTCCTCGGTCAGCCGGGCGAACGTCAGCGTGCCGTGCTCGCGCAGCGCCTCCACCACCAGTGCGCCCTGCTCGCGCACCGAGGTCCGCGTCTGGTGGATGTGGGTGACCGGCACGCTCGGCGGCTCCCGGGGGGTGAAGACCCGCCCGGCGAGCGCGGCGAACTCCTGCGGCCCGATCGCGATCAGCACGTCCGGGCGCGATTCGGCGAACCGCTCCTCGAGCCGCACGGCGCGCGCGAACCGGCGGCCCTGCGCGGAGAAGCCCTCGGACAGCAGCGCGGCGACCTGCTTGTAGGCGCGGTACTGCAGCAGCCGGGCGAAAAGCAGGTCGCGCGCTTCGAGCAGGTCCAGGTCGCCCTCGTCCTCGACGTCGCCGCGCGGCAGCAGCCGGGCGGCCTTCAGGTCGAGCAGGGTGGCCGCGACGAGCAGGAAGTGGCTCGCCTGGTCGAGGTCCCACTCGTCGCCGAACGCCTTGATGTAGGCGATGAACTCGTCGGTCACCGCCGACAGCGCGACCTCGGTGATGTCCAGCTTGTGCTTGGAGATGAGGCCGAGCAGCAGATCGAAGGGGCCCTGGAAGTTCTCCAGATGCACCTGGAAGCCGCTGGTCGGGCTGTCGGCCTGCTCCTCGGGCGCGCTCTGAGCCGCACCGCCGCCCCCGGCCGCGGCTGCGCCGCCCTCCGCGGGGCAGCCGCCGGCCGCGTCCGCGGACGGCTCCGCCGCCTCCGCCGGCGTTTCACCTGTGCCGGGCGGTGCGGCGCCGG
>NZ_BAAGXT010000099.1:0-1306 GCF_054779695.1 Nocardiopsis coralliicola
CCGACCTTGACGCCGGCGGCTTCCAGGGCTTCCTTCTTGGCCTGGGCCGTGCCCGAGGAACCCGACACGATCGCACCCGCATGGCCCATGGTCTTGCCCTCCGGCGCCGTGAACCCGGCAACATAGCCCACCACCGGCTTGGACACGTTGGCCTTGATGAAGTCCGCGGCCCGCTCCTCAGCATCACCGCCGATCTCACCGATCATCACGATCACATCGGTCTCCGGATCGGCCTCGAACGCCTTGAGCGCATCAATGTGGGTGGTCCCGATGATCGGGTCGCCACCGATGCCCACCGCCGAAGAGAAGCCGATGTCACGCAGCTCATACATCATCTGATAGGTCAGCGTGCCCGACTTCGACACCAGGCCGATCCGGCCCGGCTTGGTGATGTCGGAGGGGATGATCCCGGCGTTGGAGGCGCCCGGGGTGATCAGGCCGGGGCAGTTGGGGCCGATGATCCGGGTCCGGTTGCCCTTCTCGCCGGCATAGGCCCAGAAGTAGGCGGTGTCGTGCACCGGGATGCCCTCGGTGATCACGACCGCCAGCCCGATGCCGGCGTCGATGGCCTCCACGACCGCGTCCCGGGAGAACTTCGGCGGAACGAAGATCACCGTCACATCGGCGCCGGTCTGCTCCATGCCCTCGGCCACCGAGCCGAACACCGGCACCGCGGTGCCGTCGAAGTCCACGCTCTGGCCGGCCTTGCGCGGGTTGACCCCGCCCACGACGTTGGTGCCCGAGGCGAGCATGCGGCGGGTGTGCTTGGTGCCCTCAGAGCCGGTCATGCCCTGGACCAGCACCTTGCTGTCCTTGTTCAGGAAAATAGACATCGAGGATCCCCTTACTTGGCCGCGAGCTCGGCGGCCTGCGCGGCAGCGCCGTCCATCGTGTCGACCCGGCGCACCGCGGGATGGGCCCGCTCGTCCAGGATCTGGCGGCCCAGCTCGGCATTGTTGCCGTCCAGGCGCACCACCAGCGGCTTGGACACGTCATCGCCGCGCCCCTGGAGCAGCTCCAGCGCCTGCACGATGCCGTTGGCCACCGCATCGCAGGCCGTGATCCCACCGAAGACGTTGACAAACACGCTCTTCACCGACGGGTCGCCCAGAATGATCTCCAGACCGTTGGCCATCACCTCAGCCGACGCGCCCCCGCCGATGTCCAGGAAGTTCGCCGGCTTCACACCGCCATGCGCCTCCCCGGCATAGGCCACCACGTCCAACGTGGACATGACCAGACCCGCACCATTACCGATAATCCCGACCTCACCGTCAAGCTTGACGTAATTGAGGCCCTTCTCCTT
>NZ_BAAGXT010000100.1:0-1236 GCF_054779695.1 Nocardiopsis coralliicola
CTCGGCGCGCGCCGCCTCCCAGCGGGCGCGCGCCCGGGCGTGCTCGGCGTCGGCCGACTCCGCGTCGGCGGCGGCGCGGACCGCCTCCGAGCGGCGGCGGAGCGTCTCGGCGTGGTCGGCCAGCACCGGCGCGATGTCGGGGAACGCCTCCAGACAGGCGGCCCAGGCGCGCTCGCGCTGCCGCGCTGCGGCCACCTCGGCGCGCAGCGCCTCTTCCCGCTCGGCCGTTTCGGCCAGGGCCCGTTCGGCGTCGGCGATGCGGCGCAGCCGGGCCCGCTCGCGGGCGCCCGCGCCGATGTGCTCGGCCTCGGCGCTGCTGTGCCGGCCCTGGAGGGCGCCGGCCGACCACCGGCCGTCCGCGGCGACCGAGAGGCCCCCGCCGGGGGCGGAGCCCAGCGGCACCGAGCGCAGCAGCGCCTGCACGGTGCCGGTCCCGACCGGGGTGCCGCCGGCCGGGCCCTCGGCGCCCGTGTCGGGAACCAGCACGTCGGCCAGCGACGGGCCGGAGACCGGCTCCTGCGCCTGGGCCCAGGTCTCGTCTCCGCCGGCGGGCGTGCCCTCGGCCGGAACCCAGGCGGTGAGCAGGCCGGCCGCACGCAGGGCGGCTTCGAGCCCGGCCCGGTCGGCGTCGGCGAGTTCGGGCGCGAAGTCGACGAGCCGGTAGAAGGGGGCGCCGCGCTCCGGATCGCGCTCGGCGGTGGTGAACGGCGGCACGGCGGGTTCGACGCCGGCCGCGGCGTGCAGCTCCGCCAGTTCGGCTTCGAGCCGCTCGCGGTCGGTGCCGGTCTCGCTGAGCCGCTGCTCGGCGGCGGCCGCCGCACGCTGCGCCGCGCGCACGCGGGGCTGCAGTGCCGCCGCTGCGGTCCGGGCCGCGTCGCGGTAGGCGCCGGGGTCGAGGACCACGTCGTCCGGGTCGGGGGCCTCGGGCAGCGCAGCCCCGGCCGAGTCCGCGGCTCCGTCGCCGGCGTCCTCCCCGGCGGCGTCGGCGGGCAGCGCCGTGGTGCGCCACCGGTGGACCGCGCCGGTCCACTGCCGCGCTGCGCCGGTGAGCTGCTCTTCGGCGGTGCGCGCGGCGGCGGCCGCCTGCGCGGAGGTCTCGGCGGCGGCTTCGGCGCGCTCGGCCGCCCGCTCGACGGTGGCCTCCTCGGTGTCGAGCCGCTCGGCTTCCGCGAGCAGCCCGCCGAGCAGCCGGCCGAGGTCGCCCGCCGGCGCCTCCGCCGCCGCAACGCGCTCGGC
>NZ_BAAGXT010000101.1:0-1022 GCF_054779695.1 Nocardiopsis coralliicola
CGGTGACGCGCACCGCTATCCGCACCGCGGCAGGGGCGGCGGCGCTCCGGGCCTCCTCGGCGGGCGGGGCCAGCGCGGCCAGGATCGCGGTGGGCGCCGCGTCCGGAGCGGGCCGCACATGGAAGAGCACCCGGAGCCGCCGCCGGCCGGCGTGCACGCTGACCCGGCACCGGTCGACGCCGTCGAGCGCGGCGGCCCGGCGGCCCAGCACCTCCTCCAGAGCCCGCACGTGCAGCACGTCGCCCGGGGCGGAGAGCGGCAGCCGGGACCGGCCGCCGACCCCGAGCTGGGCGAGCAGGAAGAGCGCGGCCAGCTCCGCCGCCGCGGAGCCGGCGCCGATCGCCGCCGGCACCGCCCAGGGCTGGGCGGCGGCCTCCTGCACCGCCGCGGCGGCTCCGCCGGGCGGCAGGACGGACCACCCGGAAGGAAGGAGGGCCGCGGCCGGGACGCCGGACACCAGCCAGCCGCCGGCCGCGGCCAGCGCGGCACCGGCGCAGAACAGGACCAGGCGGTTCCCTGCGGTGCGGGTGCGGCTCATCGGCGGCCACCCCCGGCGGCCGGAGTCCTCCGGACCGGGGCGCGGCGTCCGCGGTGCCGGCGGTGCGGCGGAGGGGGCGCCGGGCATGCGGCGGCCGGGCCGGCCGCGGCAGCCGCGGCTGCGCGCGGTGCCGTTGGCGGGCGGACTGCGGTCGGGGCGGGGGTCATCGGCGTTCGCCTCCGGGGTGCGGTGCGGCTGAGACTGCGGCGCGGGCGGGCAGGTCGGGTGCTGGGCCGGCTGCCGCTGCGTCGGGCGGCGGCAGCCACCCGGGGCTCGGCGTGACCGTGACCGCGAGCCGCGGTGTGCGGGCGAGGCCGCACCGGGCGAGGGCGGCCGCTGCGGCGGTGGCGGCCCGGGTGCGGACACTGCCCACGTCGCCGAAGGCGAGGAGGACGCGGACGCGGACCCTGCGCCGGCCGGTGCGCGCCGCGACCTCGGCCACGCCCGGGATGTCGCCGACGGCGCCGCGGAGTAGCGCCCCGGA
>NZ_BAAGXT010000102.1:0-684 GCF_054779695.1 Nocardiopsis coralliicola
GTAAAAGAGGTTTACAACCCGAAGGCCGTCATCCCCCACGCGGCGTCGCTGCGTCAGGCTTTCGCCCATTGCGCAAGATTCCCCACTGCTGCCTCCCGCAGGAGTCTGGGCCGTGTCTCAGTCCCAGTGTGGCCGGTCGCCCTCTCAGGCCGGCTACCCGTAATCGCCTTGGTAGGCCGTTACCCCACCAACAAGCTGATAGGCCGCGAGCCCATCCCCAACCGAAAAAACTTTCCACCCGCACCCCAGGCAGGGGCGGGTCGTATCCGGTATTAGACGGCGTTTCCACCGCTTATCCCAGAGTCAGGGGCAGGTTGCTCACGTGTTACTCACCCGTTCGCCGCTCGTGTACCCCGAAGGGCCTTACCGCTCGACTTGCATGTGTTAAGCACGCCGCCAGCGTTCGTCCTGAGCCAGGATCAAACTCTCCATTAAGGTCAAACCCCCGACCGCGCTGAGCGCGGCGGGAAACCTGGAAGAGCAAACCCCGACCGAATCCGAGTGGAGGAAAACCCACTCGTTATTCAATCAAAGGAACCCTCTGGCCCGACCGTGCGCCTCCAGCCAGCCCGGACGGGCGGCGGTGGCAGGTCCAGCCAAAATGAGGGGCCAAAACAAACATGGCATCATAAAGTATTGAACACGCGCTGTTGAGTTCTCAAGAAACAACCGCTCACCGCATAC
>NZ_BAAGXT010000103.1:0-623 GCF_054779695.1 Nocardiopsis coralliicola
ATCCCGTTTTTTGGCTGGGGTTTGTGGGCGGTGGGCTCGATTCCGATTGACCGCAGCAGTGGCCGCGAAGCGCTGAAGAAATTAGTGAATCACGGCAAAGACCGGCTCAAGCGTGGCTTGTTGGTGGTGATTTTTCCGGAAGGCACACGGACCGCCCCCGGTGCCCGCGCCAAGTATCATATTGGTGGCGCCTGGCTGGCGACGCATACGCAAACCGCAGTGCTGCCGGTGGCGCACAATGCAGGCCGCTACTGGCGTAAAAACTCCATCCTTAAATATCCAGGCGTGATTCAGGTGGTGATCGGCCCAGTCATCCCCACCAACGGCCTTAAGCCGGATGTGTTGAATCAGCAAGTCGAAACATGGATTGAAACGGAGATGCAGCATCTGTGATCACGCAGCAGTTGCAACTGCCTAACGGGCAAACGATTGCTTACCAGCTGGATCTGCGGGCACGTAGATCCATAGGCCTTAAAATCACGGCCGAGGGCTTGGTGGTCCATGCGCCCAAGCGCATTTCTGCCTCGCAATTGCAGCAAGTTTTGCAGGAAAAATCCAGCTGGATACAGCAAAAGCTGGCCCTACGTGAGGCTAATCAGGTGGCCCCCATGCAATGGCTGGAT
>NZ_BAAGXT010000104.1:0-542 GCF_054779695.1 Nocardiopsis coralliicola
GTTGAGGATGTCGCGGCAGATCTGGATGGCGGTGGTGAGGCGGTGCAGGTAGGCCGCGGCGGTGGGGCCTTTGATGATGAGTTCGATGTCGGGGTGGACGGCCAGGGAGGCGCCGCCGATTTCGGGGCTGGGTTCGGCGTGGATGTGCTCAGGCTGGGCGTGGCAGATGACGCGGCGGATGCGGCGGGCGTCGCCGCAGTAGAGCCGGTCGTGGTGGGGGTTCATGCGGCCTGCCCGACCAGCGCGGCCAGGGCGTGGGCTTCGACGGCGCGGTGCTGGGCGTCGGTGGCGGGGTTGACGAACGGCCGCGTGCGGGAGGGCAGCACGATCAGGCCGAGCACTTCGCGCAGGAGGTCCAGGCGGGACGCGGCGAGGTGGATGTGGTCGTGGGCCCGGTGCTGGGCGGTGTACGGCGTGGGCGAGTCGGGGTCATAGCGCAGCGACCAGAACGCGCGGATGTCGGTGGAGAGCCGGCAGAAGTCGGGGTAGTCGGGCACCCAGTAAGACGGCGGGACATAGCCGCGCTTACGGGCCCCGAACCA